>NZ_JAMYMW010000003.1:407500-429249 GCF_040318745.1 Mesorhizobium sp. M1027
ATTTCGCGGAGGGCAGATTTAGAAGCGAACTTCTTCGTCGCCAGCGGCGCGCCGCCCTCGTTGTTGAGGCGTATATAGTCGGGGGGCGTCCAAAGTGTCAACAGCGATTTCGAACTTTTTTGAATTTTTTGCGACGAAAGTTGGCGCGCTGCTTTTCTGTAGCCGACTGCCGCTGCGGCATGGGGACAACAAAGCCGGCTGTCGCAGTGGAGCCCTATTGCCGCCGTATTGCGGTTTGACACCAAGGCCAACGAAGCAGGCGAAAGCGCCACCCGCGCAGGGCCTTCTACAAGAGACCAAACGGCGCCTCCCAGGCGCACCCTATAAGAGACTAAAGACAAACCCATAGAGACAGACATGTGATTGGGGATTTCGGCCGGGGCCAGGCGCTTCGTTGACTTCACCCGCCGTGACAGGCAAATGTCATGGCCACAACAAGAACGACAAGCCGTTCCGCCCCGGGGAAGAAGCAGCCTTTCTGGATGCCAGACACGGAAAATGTCATAGCCGATCTCGGCAACGAGCCGCCGCTGATCGCGGACGGCCGCAGCGGCCCTCCCGACCGGCGCGAGGTTTCGGCGCGCTGGCTGTCGGGAACCTTCCTTACCGGCGTGACCTCGACCGTACTGATGGGCGTAGCGCTGTTTGCAGCGCTTGACGGCCGCCAGCAGTTGGCGACGCCGCCAGAGATCGCCGAGCTGATTAGCCTTGCCAGTGGCGACGATTCCGGTGAGCTCGCCAAGACGACCAGGCTGGTGGCGCTGCGCCAGATCGCCAAGGCCAAGGATCGCCGGCGCATGGAAGTGTCGATGGTGACCAAGGTTGGCGATCGCGACGTCATCCACACCATGCCTTTCGTGCAGATAAAGATGGCGCTTGCCGCCGGTCACACGACCAGCCGGGCCTATCCGCCTTTCGACCCGATGCAGGTGTTTGGCAATGGCGACGACAATGCCGCCCAGCCGGCAGCCGCCACCGCCAGCCAGATCTATGGCGCCAAGGTCGAAAGCGAGATGAGCCTGAAGACCGTCGATTTCCCGATCGAGACGGCGGCCTTCGACGAAAAGAGCGACCTTTCTGCCGACGAGGTGGAAAAGGTGGTGCGCGAGGCCGGCACCGATCTGAGCGACGGCGCTGTCCAGGTCGCGTCGCTGCACTATGTCGACCCGCAGCGATTCGGTGACGGCTTCGCCGAGAGCATGGCCGGCTCCTATGACGTCAAGATCGTCCCGGAAAACGTCTCGGTGTCGCCGCGTGCCGCCATCGACGACCAGGCGCCGGCTTTCGCCGAGGAAATCATCCCCTTCACCAAGGATCTCGACATTGCCGAGGCCTTCGCTGATTCGGGCTATACCGGCGAGGATGCCACCGGAATGGCCGAGGCGATCGCCAAATTGCTGAATGCCACGGCTCTCAAGGCAGGAACCGTGCTGCGCGTTGGGCTCGAGGTCCATGGCGACGCCGCCAAGATCGTTCGCACCAGCGTGTACGACAGGACCCAGCACATCGTCACCATCGCACTCGACGACCACGACCAATACGTGC
Source organism: Mesorhizobium sp. M1027 (assembly GCF_040318745.1). Lineage (NCBI taxonomy): Bacteria > Pseudomonadati > Pseudomonadota > Alphaproteobacteria > Hyphomicrobiales > Phyllobacteriaceae > Mesorhizobium > Mesorhizobium sp. M1027. The sequence continues at coordinate 409,046 of NZ_JAMYMW010000003.1, forward strand.
CGGCGCAGGAGCCGGAGCCAAATCCCGAATTGCTGACGGCGTTCGACGATTCGCCTGCGCCCATAGTGCGCGGCAATCTGCCGAACGTCTATGACGGCATCTACCGCACCGCCTATTCCTACGGCATGTCCAAGGCGATGACGCAACGGCTGATCAAGTTGCTGGCATCCAGTGTCGACTTCCAGTCGCGCCTCAATCCCACGGACCGCATCGAGGTGCTGTTCTCGCAGCCCGATGGCGACGACCAGGCGTCCGACGAATCCGAGCTGCTTTACGTCTCCGCGACTTTCGGCGGCACGACGCGAAATTTCTACCGTTTCCAGATGCAGGACGGCAGCACCGACTATTTCGACGAAAACGGCAGCAGCGCCGAGCAGTTCCTGCTGCGCAATCCCTTGCCCAATGGCCGATTTACATCCGGGTTCGGTGCGAGGCGCCACCCCATTTTGGGGTATGTGAAGATGCATACCGGCACCGACTGGGCAGCTCCCGTAGGATCGCCGATCATTGCCGCAGGCAATGGCGTCGTCGAAAAGGCCGGCTGGGCCGGTGGCTATGGCAAGCAGATCATCTTGCGTCACGCCAATGGCTACGAGACGTCCTACAATCACCAGAGCGCGTTTGCCAAAGGCATCGAGCCGGGTGTTCGCGTTCGCCAGGGTCAGGTTATCGGCTATCTCGGCTCAACCGGCCTCTCCACCGGTCCGCACCTTCATTACGAACTGATCGTCAACGGCACCAAGGTCGATTCGATGCGCGTCCGCCTGCCGGTCGGCAAGACGCTGAAGGGCGACGACCTCGTCGCCTTCAAGCGCGAGCGCGAACGCATCGACGACCTGCTCAAGCAGGAAGACAGCAATCAGTTGAAGGTCGCGAGCGCCAAGATCGAAGGCTGAGCCGACGTTTTTTCGTGGTCAGCCCTGCTGATTCGCCGTGTCGCGCACCCATGGCAGCCGCTCGCCCGAAACCGTCGTCCAGGCGGTGATTGCCGAAAGCAGGCAAAGCAGCGCGGTCACCGCGGCAACGGCTGCGAATGCCGCGTCGCTGGCGGCAAGTCGTGCCGCATCGAGGCCGGGCGCCAGGCCGGCTGGCGGCGGTTCGCCGAAACCCGGAAGGCCGGTGCCGGCACCGGTGCTGAGCACGCCAGCATAAACCCAGGCCGCCAGCGATCCCATCGCCGCCACGGCGATCAGGCCGCCGATCCGCGAGACGGCGTTGTTGATGCCCGAGGCCGCACCCGTATCCTTGTCCTCGACCGCCGTCATGATGGCGGTCGACAGCGGCGATACCACCAGCGCCATGCCGAACCCCATCAGAGCCATCAGCGGGAATACCCCCAGCCAGAAACTGTGGATGCCCCAATAGGCCAGCAAGGCAAGTCCGGCAAAGGCGAGAGCCACAACCAGACTGCCGCTGGCGATCGGAAAGCGAGGCCCGATGCGGTCGGACCACTGGCCAACCGGTCCGGATAACAGTGCCATCAACGCCGACAGCGGCAGGAATATAAAGCCGGCCTCGGCCGCGCTCAGCCCCCATCCGGCGATCATGAGCATCGGCAGATAGAACAAATTGGCCGACAGGGCGAAATAAAGGAAGAAGGTCGCCACGTTGGCGCCCGCGAACGCGCCGATCCGAAACAGCGACAGATCGATCATCGGCTCGCGCCGCCGGCGCTCGAAGACGATGAACACGACGAGCAAAACCGCACCGGCGGCGATACTCGGGCCGGACATCAGCCCCTCCCCGTCACCACTCATCGAGGTCAGGCCGTAAGCGAGAGCTCCGAACGCCAATATGGCGAGTGCAGCGCCGCCGAGATCGAGGCTGCGCTTTTCCGCCGGCGCGTCGGCAGGGATCTTGGCCAGCAGAAGATAGATCGAGATAAGACCGAGCGGCAGATTGATGGCGAAGATCGCCCGCCAGATGCCGTTGCCGAACACCGACAGCACGAAGCCGCCCAGCACCGGGCCGAGCGCCGTCGTCAGTGCCGATGCCGCGGCCCAGATGCCGATCGCCCGGCCGCGTTCCTTTTTTGGATAGGCTTTGGCGATAATGGCCAGGCTGCCCGGCACCATGATGGCCGCTCCGATACCCTGGACAGCCCGAAATGCAATAAGCATCGCCGGGTTAGGCGCCAGCGCGCAGGCAAGCGAGGCGGCAATGAACAGGACGATGCCGGCGACGAAAGAGTGGCGCAGGCCGAAACGATCGCCGGCGGCGCCGCCGACGAGAATGAGGGCTGAAAGCGTCAATGCATAGGCGTTGGATATCCATTGCGCCTCGGCCAGGCTGGCGCCGAGATCGACGCGGATAGCCGGCGTCGCAATGGCCAGGACCGATCCATCGATAAAGCCGAGCGCGGAAGCCAGAATCGCGGCGATCAGCACGAACCGCCGCCGCGCCCGCGGGCAGAACGTATCGGCCGGAAGTGAGCCGGTCAGGGGAATGGCGCCAGTACCGACTTTGGTTGGCGTGTGCATGCCGCCTTACCAAGACCGCCGGCATGCCGCCGACAACCGGCCAGCAGGCTGTTCTCGTTGAAACCAGGCCGAACCTGGCCATACAGGCAGGAGAGAACGCCCGTCCGGGTGCAAACGGTGGATGCCGTGCTAGATTCCCGCAACGCTGCAACAAGGGGGAACTACCGCATGAAACGACCGCTCGAGCCCTCGGCGGAAGGACGCGGGCGCGTCGTCGGCATCACCGACGGCGTGTTCGCCATCGCGCTCACGTTGATCGTTCTCGAGATCAGGGTGCCGGCGCATGAAACGGTGCATTCCGAAAGCGAGTTGATCGCCGCGATCACAGCACTGGCGCCGCGCTTCCTGACCTATGCGCTCAGCTTCCTGACGCTGACCATCTTCTGGTTCGGCCAGCAGGCGCAACACGGGTTGATCGCAAAATCCGACCGGCGGCTTGCCACGCTGAACCTCTGCTTCCTCGGCTTCATCGCCTTGCTGCCGTTTTCGACCGATCTTTTGGCCGACTTCCTTGAATTCAGGACCGCGGTGCTCGTCTACTGGCTCAATCTTCTGATGCTGGGACTGACGCTGCTCGCCAGTTGGCGCTACGCGGACAAAAACGGATTTCTGGCCGACGGTGTCGACGCGGAGACCACCCGAACGGTCTATCTGCGCATCGTCAAGGCACAGATCCTGTGGGCGATCGGCGCGGCACTGTGCCTAGCCAGCCCTTTGCTCAGCGTCGGCTTCATCTTGGTGGTGCAGCTGACCTATGCCGCAGCGCTGCGCGCGCCACTGCTGCGCAAGGTCATCGGGTGATTCGAGCGAAGGCGTTGCGCTTCAGTCGACGAACTCCACTATAACGCCGGGCGTCACGATCTTGGCGAGCTCGCGCGCATCCCAATTGGTCAGCCGCACGCAGCCGTGGCTTTCGGTCTTGCCGATCTTGGACGGATCCGGCGTGCCGTGAATGCCGTAGGTCGGCTTGTCCAGTGCGATCCAGACCGAGCCAACCGGGCCGTTCGGCCCCGGCGGGATGGTCAGGATCCTGTCGTTTTCGCCCTGCTTGAAATTGATGTTCGGGTTGTAGGTGTAGTTCGGGTCCAATGCGACACGCGACACCGCATGCGTGCCGGACGGCGACGGCGTATCCGACGAGCCGATGGTCGCCGGATAGGCTGCGACCAGCTTGCCCGCCGCGTCGTAGGCACGGACCTGCTTGTTGGCCTTGTCGGCGATGATGCGCGCCACCGGCGTCGCCACCAGCCTGCCGAAATTGGCAACCTTGATGATGGTGCCCGGACGATTGAAATTGGCGTCCGGATTGAGCTTCTTCAGATAGGTTTCATCCATATGGAAGCGCTCGGCCAGCGCCTCGGGCACCGACGTGTAGCCCATGCGGTCGAGCTGGGCCTTTTGGCTGTAGTCCTCCGGTATCGAAGCGACATAGGGGCCGGCCGCATCCTCGGGCGTGATCGTATAGGAGGCGAATGCATCGCCACCGGATTGCGCCAGGGCGGCCTGGATACCGACCGCGTCGGTGGATTTCAGATTGCTGCCGGTGATTTCATTGTAGGCGGCGAGTGCCTTGCCGACATTCGAGCCGAAGCGTCCGTCGATGACGCCGGGCGACGCACCGGCTCGGTCGAGCAGCACCTGCAGTTCCGCCACGTCCTGACGCGCGCCGAGCGAAAGCGACGGGTCGACCGCCGCCTTGCCGCCTGTGTCTGGCGGCGGGGCTGTGTCTGGCGGTAACGCCGCCTGCTCGTTCGGCACCGTCGGCTCGACCGGCTCGATCGAGGCCTCGTTGAGCGGCTGGCGCTCGATGGTGCGTGGCCTCACCGGCTGCGCTGCCTCCGGATAATCGTTGCCGTAGCCGTCATCCCGCGGCGCTTCGGGGAAGGCATCCATGGAATTGTCGCCATAGGGGTCGTACTCGTCGGCCGGCGGCACGATGATCCTGCCTTCGTCTTCCAACTGCCTGCGGCGGAACCGGGCCGTGTCCTCAGGGTCGAGATAATAGGGATCGTCCTCCTCGACCGGTCCGAGGTTGCGCAAGCGCTCGCGGCGCAAAACACGGCGGTCGAGCCTGGTCTGCGGCGGCTGGATGGCGATGACCTTGCCGGTTTCCGCATCGACGATGACGCGGTTTCCCCTGGCGTCGTAATAGATGTCGAGATTGCCGTCCTGGGCGACAAGAATGCCGCCGTCATTGGCAGCACGAACCACCCGCGGCGCGGTATCGGCCATCGGCGAGGCCATCGCATTCGACGCCAGCAGCCCGGCAGCAAACGCTGAAAGGGTGAGGATGGTGCGCAACATGATGGCCAAAATTCTCCGGTCCGTAATTGCCGCCGCCGGCATTGTCTCTCAAGAGCGCCGCGCGTCCTTTTGGGTGCAAGGACGCTCTAACGCTTTACATCTCCGCATCGTGCTTTGCGAAAATCAAAATCGATTTCGGGCCGATGTGGTCGCCAACCCCTTCGCCAGCAAATCACTTGCACACGATAAGGTTCCAATATGAACCGGGCATGAAGATGGCGGATTTCTGACCGATTAACCGGCAGCGAATCCCAATTCCTTGCGCGCCTGCTTCGTCAGCTTCAGCACGACGAGACGGTGGCTTTCGCGCAGATAATCCTTCAGCGCTTCATCATCCATGCTTTCGCTTGTCCGGCGCTGGATCCATTTCATGCCGCGCGAGGCGAGATACGGCGCCGGCGGAAGGCCCGGCTGTTCCCTCAGCACGTCATAAGCGATCTCGGAGCATTTGAAGGTGACGAACGGCTCCTTGCCTTCACTCCAGCCGCCGATCGCAAACACCTTGCCGCCGACTTTCCAGACATGGGCGCCACCCCACTGCACGACATGGGTCGTCGAAGGCAGCGAGGCGCAGAAACTGTTGTAGTCGTCCAAAGTCAACTGCGCCCCGCCAGTGGTGTTAGACCATGGACCGACGGTCGGCGTAGCAAAAAGCGGATGCCGGTTTTTCAGAAAAGATCATGGTCGAAATTGAAGCTAGGAATTCCATCCCGATTCGATCGGGATGGAACAGGCTCTTGGCTTGAACTCAGGCGGCCGCCTCGGTTGCCACGACTGCGGGCTTCGAGCGGAAGTTCAAGCGGTCGGATCCGGCGGTGACCTTGACAGTCGAGCCGTCGAGGATCTCGCCGAGCAGTATCTTTTCCGCCAGCGGATCCTGCAATTCCTTCTGCATCACCCGCTTCAGCGGCCGCGCGCCATAGGCCGGGTCGTAACCCTTGGCCGCCAGCCAGTCGATCGCCTCCTGATCGAGCGAAAGCGATATCTTGCGGTCGACAAGCAGGTTTTCCAGCCGCTTGAGCTGGATTTGGACGATCTGGCCCATATCCTGGCGGCGCAGCCGGTGGAACAGGATGACCTCGTCGATGCGGTTGAGGAATTCCGGCCGGAACGAAGCCCTGACGACATTCATCACCTCGTCGCGCACGACGTCGACATCCTGGTCCTCGCCGAGATTGACCAGATATTCGGCGCCGAGATTGGACGTCATGATGATCAGCGTATTGCGGAAGTCGACCGTGCGGCCCTGCCCGTCCGTCAGCCGGCCGTCGTCGAGCACCTGCAGCAGCACGTTGAACACGTCCGGATGCGCCTTCTCGATCTCGTCGAACAGCACGACCTGATAGGGCCGGCGCCGCACCGCTTCGGTCAGCGCGCCGCCTTCCTCATAGCCGACATAGCCGGGAGGCGCGCCGATCAGCCGGGCGACCGAGTGCTTCTCCATGAACTCCGACATGTCGATACGCACCATCGCGCTCTCGTCGTCGAACAGGAAGCTGGCCAGCGCCTTGGTCAGTTCGGTCTTGCCGACGCCCGTCGGCCCGAGGAACATGAACGAGCCGAGCGGCCGGTTCGGGTCCTGCAGGCCGGCGCGCGCACGGCGTACCGCCTTCGATACTGCCTGCACGGCCTCGCCCTGGCCGACGACGCGCTTGCCGATCTCGTCTTCCATGCGCAACAGCTTGTCGCGCTCGCCTTCGAGCATCTTGTCGACCGGGATCCCCGTCCAGCGCGAGACGATATGGGCGACGTGATCGGGGCCGACCACTTCTTCGACCATGCCGGCCTTGCCATCCCTGGCTTCGGCCTGCTTCAGCTGCTTTTCGAGTTCCGGGATCTTGCCGTAGGCAAGTTCGCCGGCGCGCTGGAATTCACCCTGGCGCTGGGCGATGGCAAGTTCATTGCGCGCCTCGTCGAGCTGTTTCTTGAGGTCGGCGGCAAGCCCGAGCTTCTGCTTCTCGGCCTGCCATTTCGAGGTCAGCTCGGTCGATTCCTCCTCGAGGTTCGAGAGTTCCTTCTCGAGCCGGGCGAGCCGGTCCTTCGAGGCGTCGTCCTTCTCGACCTTGAGCGCCTCGCGCTCGATCTTGAGCTGCATGATACGGCGATCTATCTCGTCCAGCGCCTCGGGCTTCGAATCGACCTGCATGCGGAGCCGCGACGCGGCCTCGTCGACCAGGTCGATCGCCTTGTCCGGCAGGAAGCGGTCAGCGATGTAGCGGTTGGATAGGGTTGCGGCCGCGACCAGCGCCGAATCCGAGATGCGCACCTTGTGGTGCTGCTCGTATTTCTCTTTCAGCCCGCGCAAGATCGAGACGGTGTCTTCGACCGTCGGCTCATTGACGAAGACCGGCTGGAAGCGGCGGGCAAGGGCCGCATCCTTCTCGACATGCTTGCGGTATTCATCGAACGTAGTGGCGCCGACGCAGTGCAGTTCGCCGCGGGCCAGCGCCGGCTTCAGCAGGTTCGACGCATCCATGGCGCCATCCGCCTTGCCGGCGCCGACCAGTGTGTGCATCTCGTCGATGAACAGGATGATGCCGCCGGCGGCGGACGTGACCTCGGAAAGCACCGCCTTCAGCCGCTCCTCGAACTCGCCGCGGTATTTGGCCCCGGCGATCAGCGAGCCCATGTCGAGCGCCATCAGCTGCTTGTCCTTGAGCGATTCCGGCACATCGCCATTGACGATGCGCAGCGCCAGCCCTTCAGCGATCGCCGTCTTGCCGACGCCGGGTTCGCCGATCAGCACCGGGTTGTTCTTGGTGCGGCGCGACAGCACCTGGATCGTGCGGCGGATCTCGTCGTCACGGCCGATGACCGGGTCAAGCTTGCCCGCGCGAGCGTCCGCCGTCAGGTCGCGCGCGTATTTCTTCAGCGCGTCGTAGCCCTGCTCGGCGCTCGCCGAATCGGCGGTACGACCTTTGCGTACGTCGTTGATGACCTGGTTCAGCTTCTGCGGCGTGACACCGGCCTTGGCCAGGATGTCGGCCGTCTTGGCCGATTTTTCCATGGCGAGCGCCTGCAACAGCCGTTCGACGGTGACGAAGCTGTCACCGGCCTTCTTGGCCAGTTCCTCGGCGGTCGAAAACACCTTTGCCAGCGGCTGGGCCAGATAGAGCTGGCCATTGCCGCCCTCGACCTTGGGCATTGCCTCCAGTGCCGTTTCGACGCCGAGTTTGACGTCCCGGACATTGCCGCCGGCGCGCTCGATCAGCGACGCAGCCAGGCCCTCGTCGTCATCGACGAGGACCTTGAGGATATGCTCGGGGGTGAATTGCTGGTGATTGCGGGAAAGCGCCATGGTTTGCGCGGACTGGATAAAGCCGCGCACGCGCTCGGAATATTTTTCAAGATTCATGCCTGTCTCCTTCCGTCACCGGCCCGCTTCGCGGCACCGGATCAGATTGCGGTGACGGACCCGCCCGTTCGAGCCGGATCCTGTTCACGCAAGATATGGGACGCAAACCACGGACCCTCAAGACGCCTCGACACTGGCGAATGGATAATAATATTGCGAGCACGCAAAACAAAAACGGCGGAGATTTCTCTCCGCCGTCCATACATGTCCCGCAAAAGTGCGCGGCGGTTTTGCGATAACGATATGCATCATCACAATAGGAACCTAACGCGCGTCGCATGAGGCCGGTCGAACGCGACGCGCCTTTGGGCTAAAGGATGCCCTAAGATCGGCCGAACGTTTTTTCGATCAATTCTCGACGTCTGCGATCACAGCTTGACCGCCGGGGCTTTCAGCCGGCGCTGCATCGACATTGCCAGCGTCGGTATTGCCAGTCTCGGTATTGCCAGTCTCGGTGTTGCCAGTCCCGACATTGCCAGTCTCGGTATTGCCAGTCCCGGCATTGCTTGTCTCGGCATTGCTTGTCTCGGCACTCTCAGGGCCGGCGTTGTCGTTGCCGCCATTTGCCTGTTCGACATCTAGGCGCGGGCGACGCGGGCGCCTGGGGCGGCGGGCCGGGCTGCTTTCGGCAGCGGCTTCGTTGAGCTCGGCCTGGGCGGCGAGACCCGCCGGCGAAAGGTTGTGAAATTGCTGTGCGGGCTCACCCACAAAGATCGGCTCAGCTGCCCGCACGGGCTCCGCCTGCGCCGGAACCTCCTCGCGCCGTGGCTGTTCGACGCGCTGGCCACCCTGCTGCTCGCCGCGCGAGCTAAACTCGCCACGCTGGCCGTTCTGGCCGTAACCGCCATTGGGGCGACGGTCGCGGTGGCGACCGCCATTATTGTCGCGGCCGTCACGGTTATCGCGGCCGCCGCGATTGTCACGGCTGTTTTCCTGGTTCAGCGCCAGCTCGGCCGGCGTGCCATCGATGACCGGCTGCGGGCCGGCCCCCTGATTGACCGTCGAGCCCGATGTCTCGTTGGCATTGTTGTTGCCAGCATTGTCGAACTCGTCGCGATCCTCGTCGCCATCATCGTCGAAATCATCGCGAATCTGCTGGGCGTTCTGGATCGGCATCTGCGCCTGAGCGGCTGCGATGATGCGGTTATAGTGTTCTGCGTGCTGGAGATAGTTTTCCGCCATCACCCGGTCGCCGGAGCTGTGCGCGTCACGGGCTAGGGTTGCGTACTTCTCGGCAATCTGCTGAGCCGATCCGCGGATCTTCACGTCCGGGCCGTTGCTCTCATAGTTGCGCGTCAGGGGATTCGGCCCCTTACGGTTGTTGTTGTTATTGTTATTGCCGCCGCCGCCATTGTTGTTGCGACCGCGCATGCGCCTGTTTTGCTGTTGTGGCCTCATTAGACTCTCTTCACTTTGAAATTTTCGAAAAACTCTTCACGAACGGAGGCGCTCATGCGGCCAGCCGTTTCGTTCTTTCACCGGCGTTCGCCCGCATCAATTGCGTTGGCGCCACGTGCCATCCTGTTCCGGTTACTTCACTTGCCGGACGATTCCCGCACGAAGCTTGGGCGTCGTTTGCGCAAGAAGGCAGCTATTTCCAAGGAAAACCGAATCGCTAAGAGCACTGCCTGCTTCGTCTCATCCGGTTAAGGCGACCCTAGCCGCATTCCCCGGTATTGCCAAGCGCTTTTTTCGCACTGCATCACGGCTTCCACCGTTCGAACACAAGAACTCTGTTGTTTCCGCCGAGATCACGAAACACCCCGACAGAACTGTACCCGGCCGCGGAGAATATCTCCGTAACCTGTTGGTGCTGCGTATGGCCGATCTCGACCGCAATCCTGCCTTGGACTTCCAAATACGCTGCCGCTCCTGCGGCGATCTTCCTGTAGGGGCTCAGACCGTCCACACCGCCATCCAGGGCCTGGCGTGGATCGAAACTGCGGACCTCGTCCTGCAGATTTCCAATGTCGTCTGAGGGTATATAGGGAGGGTTTGCGGCAATTACATGGTACCGGCCAGAAACTTTTTCAAACCAGTCGGATTTGAGCGCCGTGAACCGGCCGGCGAGCCCCAATTCCCTGGCATTGCGCGTGGCGGTGGCCAGCGCCTCTTGCGAAATGTCGACGCCAGTGGCGGTCGCGGCCGGAACCGCGCTGAGCAACGCCAGCGCGATGGCACCGGTGCCGGTCCCGAGATCGAGGATGCGGCAACCGCCTTCGCGTGCCGCCATTGCCTTGACGAAAGGCAGCACCGCCTCGACCAGCGTTTCGGTATCCGGTCGCGGCTCCAGCGTTTGCGGCGAAAGCGAAAGGCGCAAGCCGTAGAATTCGCGGTAACCGAGGATGCGGTGCACCGGCTCGCCGGCGATGCGCCGGCGCAAGGCGGCATCGATTGCCGCCGTCACGTCCGCATCGACCGCGCACCCAGGATCGGCGATGGCCTGCGTGCGGTTCGTGCCGGAAAAATGCTCGACGATCAGCCTGGAATCGAGCGCCGGATCCGCAATCCCGGCTGCGGCGAGCCGGTTTCGCGCTTCCCGCAGCAGCGGCGCCAGAGTGGCGGGCAGGCTGTCAGCCATCGATGCCTATATCGGCGAGCAGCTTCGACTGGTGATCGGCTATCAGCGCGTCGATGATCTCGTCGAGTTCGCCCATCATCACCCGGTCGAGCTTGTAGAGCGTCAGGTTGATGCGATGATCGGTGACGCGACCCTGCGGAAAATTATAGGTGCGGATGCGTTCCGAGCGGTCGCCCGAGCCAACCTGCGACTTGCGCGATTCTGAACGTTCCTCGTCCGCTTTGCTGCGTTCGAGGTCGTAAAGCCTGGCGCGTAGGATCTGCATGGCCTTCGCCCGGTTCTGGTGCTGCGATTTTTCCGCCTGCACCACCATGATGCCGGTCGGCAGATGGGTGATGCGCACGGCCGAATCGGTGGTGTTGACGTGCTGGCCGCCGGAACCCGAGGCGCGCATCGTGTCGATGCGGATGTCTTCGGCCCGGATGTCGATGTCGACCTCTTCGGCTTCCGGCAGCACCGCGACCGTCGCCGCCGAGGTGTGGATGCGCCCGCCCGCCTCGGTCGTCGGCACGCGCTGCACCCGGTGCACGCCGGATTCGAACTTCAGATGGGCAAAGACGCCCTTGCCCGAAACGGTGGCGATGATTTCCTTGTAGCCGCCGACCTCGCCTTCGCTGGCCGACACCGTCTCGAAACGCCAACCATGCGCCGCTGCATAGCGCTCGTACATGCGAAACAGGTCGCCGGCAAAAAGCGCCGCCTCGTCACCGCCGGTGCCGGCACGGATTTCGAGGATGGCGTTCTTGTCGTCTGCGGCATCCTTGGGCAACAGCAGGATCTGGATGTCCTTTTGCAGCACCTCGATTTGATGCTTGACCTCCGGCAGGTCGGCCTCGGCTAAGGCGCGCATCTCGGCGTCAGTGCCCTTGTCGGCGAGCATCGCCTCCAGATCGGCCTGTTCGCGCTCGGCGGCGCGCAGTGCCCTGATCTTTGCCACCATCTCCTGGATGTCGGCATATTCGGAGGCCATCCTCACATAGGCGTCCGGCGCCGGCCCGGCCGACATCTGCGCTTCGAGCATGTCGAAACGCTTGACGACTTGATCCATACGGTCGCGGGGCAGGTTGATCATGGCGAAGTCTATAGCGGTATAGAGCGGTCGTCGGCAAAGGCTTGCAGCAGCGCCCGCATCGGCAGGCCATGCGCCGGCGCCATCAGATTGTCGTCGAAGAACGCCTCCAGCTCGCTGAGCGGCAGTTCAGTCAGCATCGCCTTGACCGGGCCGATCGATGCCGGCGACATCGAGATCGAGCGGTAGCCAAGGCCGATCAGCGCCATCGCCGAAATCGGCTTGCCGGCAAGTTCGCCGCACAGGGTCACCGGCGTATGGTTGCGCGCCCCGGCGTCGGCAATCTGCTTCAGGACGCGCAGGAACGGCGTCGAGAGCGGGTCGAAGCGGTCGGACAACTGGGTGTTGCCGCGATCCACCGCCATGACGAACTGGAACAGGTCGTTCGAGCCGACCGAGACGAAATCGACCGCCTTCATCAGTTCGTCGAGCTGGAACAGCAGCGACGGCACCTCCAGCATCGCCCCGAGTTTGAGGCTGGTCGGCAAATGATGGGCAAAGCGCGACAGATGCCGCACCTCGCGATCGATGATCTCGCGCGCCTGCGCAATCTCGCCGAGTTCGGTCACCATCGGCAGCATCAGCTTCAGTTCGCGTCCGCCGCACGCCTTGAGCAGCGCGCGGATCTGGGTACGCAGCAATCCGGGCCGGTCGAGGGTCAGGCGGATGGCGCGCCAGCCGAGTGCCGGGTTCTCTTCCTGAATCGAGCCCTTGAAATAGGGCAGCACCTTGTCGCCGCCGATATCGATGGTGCGGAATGTCACCGGCTTGCCGCGCGCCGCTTCGAGCACGTCACGATAGAGCCGCTCCTGGGCTTCGGCGCGCGGAAAGGTCGAGGCGACCATGAATTGCAGTTCGGTGCGGAACAGGCCGATGCCGGCCGCACCTGCTTCGGCCAGTTGCGGCAAATCCACCGCCAGTCCGGCATTCATCAGAAGATCGACCTGGACTCCGTCCTTGGTCACCGACGGCTTCTTGCGCAGCTCGCGGTAGACCTCCTGCCGCCGCGCCCTGAAGCGCACTTTCTCGGCATAGGCCGCCTCGAGGTCGGGCTGCGGGCGCAGATGGATCGCGCCTTCCTCGCCGTCGACGATGATGGCATCGCCGTTTTCCGCCATGGAAACGGCGCCCTTCATCTGGCCGGCGACGGGTATGCCCATGGCTCGCGCCACAATGACGACATGGCTGGTCGCGGCGCCGTCTTCCAGCACCAGCCCGCGCAGCTTGTCCCTGGGATAATCGAGCAGCTCGGCAGCCCCCATCGAGCGGGCGACGATGATGGCGTCCTTGGGCAGCGCGGCCGCGACGTCCTCCGGTCCGCGCCCCATCAGTTGCCGCAGCAGCCGATTGGCGAGATCGTCGAAATCGCTCATCCGTTCGCGCAGATACGGATCGGTCATATGCAGCATGCGGGCACGCATGTCGCTCTGCACTTTCTCGACCGCCGCTTCGGCCGTCAGGCCATTGCGGATCGCCTCCTCCAGCCGGCGCACCCAGCCGCGGTCGTTGGCGAACATGCGATAGGCTTCGAGCACCTGGCGATGCTCGCCCTCGAAGGCGACGTCGCGGCGCTCCAGCATGTCGTCGATAGACAGCCTGAGCGAGCCGAGCGACGCGTCGAGCCGCCTGACCTCTTCCTCGCTATCCTCGTTGAACAGGTTGGTGACGACGATACGCGGCTCGTGCAGCACCACATGGCCGAGCCCGACGCCTTCATTGAAGGACAGGCCGGTAAAGCTTACCGGGCGGCGCAGATCGAGCTCTAGGCCGGGCCTTGTCAGCCGCTCCAGATCGCCGGTGGCGATCATCTCGGCGATCACCATCGCCGTCGTTTCCAGCGCCTCGACCTCGTCGTCGCGATAATGGCGCATGGTCTTGTTCTGCACGACCAGAACGCCGAGCGTCCGCCCTGCCCGCAGCACCGGCACGCCGAGGAAGGAATTGTATATCTCTTCCCCTGTCTCCGGCAGGTAGGCGAAGGCAGGATGCTCCTGCGCGTTGGAGAGGTTGAGCGGCCGCGCCGAGGCCGCGATCGTGCCGACCAGGCCTTGGCCCAGCCTCAGCTGCGCCAGGTGGACGGCGTTCGGGTTCAAGCCTTCGGTGGCGTAGAGTTCGAGCACCGAATCGGCGCGCAGAACATAAAGCGAGCAGACCTCGGCAACCATGTTGGAGGCGATGTCGCGCACGATTCGGTCAAGCCGCTCCTGCGGCTCCAGCGGCTCTTGCATGAGCTCGCGGAGCCGTTTCAGCAAAACGCGCGGGCCACTGGCCGAATCACGCATCGCGGCTTCTTCTCCAATAGCGTTTCAACCGGTGCAGGTTGCCCTGCACAGCGGCACAAACGCAACAACTCAATTAGAGCGCCATCGTCCAATTGGACGCATAAAGACCGCTCCAAGCCTTTCGATCCGCCGCATCCCGCCTTCCGAAAATCGACTCCGATTTTCGGGCCGATGCAGTCTGCTACTGCTTATCCAGACCGTACACGGAATGCAAAGTGCGAACTGCTAGTTCCGTATAGGGACCGTCGATCAGGATCGAAATCTTGATTTCGGACGTTGTGATGGCGCGGATGTTGATCGCGCGGTCGGCCAGCGCCTTGAAGGCGGTGGCGGCGACGCCTGCATGGCTGCGCATGCCGATGCCGATGACCGAGACCTTCGACATGCCGGCTTCCGACTGCACCACGTCGTAGCCGATCGTCGCCTTCAGCCGTTCGAGCACGGCAAGCGCCTTGTCGACGTCGCCGGATGGCACGGTAAAAGTCATGTCAGTGAACTTGCCGTCCTCGGAAATGTTCTGGACGATCATATCGACATTGATGTTGGCCTCGGCCAGCGGCCCGAAAATGCCGGCGGCGACGCCCGGCCGGTCGCCGACGCGGCGCAGCGAAATCTGCGCTTCGTCCTTGGCATAGGCAATTCCGGTGACGACCTGCTGTTCCACGATCTCTTCCTCGTCGCAAATAAGCGTTCCCGGCGGATTGAGCAAATCCCCCATTCCGGGTGCATCGGGATCGTCGAAGGACGACCTCACAAAGGTACGCACCCTGTGCACCATGGCAAGCTCGACCGAGCGCACCTGCAGGACCTTGGCCCCGAGCGAGGCCATTTCGAGCATTTCCTCGAAGGAAATCTTGGCCAGCCGCCGGGCCTTCGGCTCGATGCGCGGATCGGTCGTGTAGACCCCATCGACATCGGTGTAGATATCGCAGCGGTCGGCCTTGACCGCCGCCGCGATGGCGACTGCGCTGGTATCGGAACCGCCGCGGCCGAGCGTTGCGATCCGGTTGTCCGGCCCGATGCCCTGGAAACCGGCGACCACCGCCACCTGGCCTTCGCCGAAGCGCTTGATCAGGAATCCGCCGTCGATATCGAGAATGCGCGCCGCGCCATGCGCGTTATCGGTCTTGATCGGAATCTGCCAGCCTTGCCAGGAACGGGCATGCACGCCGATGTTCTGCAGCGCGATCGCCAGCAAGCCGGCCGTAACCTGTTCGCCGGAAGCGACTACGGCGTCATATTCGCGCGCATCGTGCATTGGCGAGGCCTCGCGCGTCCATTGCACGAGCTCGTTGGTCTTGCCGGCCATCGCCGAGACCACCACTGCGACCTCATGCCCGGCATCGACCTCGCGTTTGACATGGCGCGCCACATTGCGGATGCGGGCGATGTCGGCGACGGACGTTCCGCCGAATTTCATCACGATGCGCGCCATGGAAGCGAAATGCCTTTGACTGGATGCCGGACCGAAGGCCGAAAAGTGGAAAAATGCGCCAAGCTGTGGCGAGGCGCTCAATGCGCGGCCTCCTTAGCCAAATGACAGTCGTTTCGCAAGGCGTGCCGCCGCTGGCGGCCGGGCGACACACCAGCGCAGCATCGTGCCTGCCCTGCGTCTTGCCAATATGGTGCGCGCTTCAGCCCAGCTGTGCCGTGGCTCTCCACAGGCGCGGATAGTCGAGGACGAAACCGATCGGCGAGACCTCCAGCATCTCATTGTAGCCGAACATCGGGGCTTCGTAGGCGTAATGTGCCGCATCGACGCGCTGGTAGGTCTGTTCCAGGCGAACGAGCCTGAGTTCGGGAAATGTCAGATAGGCTGCCGGCGCGGGCGTCGCCATGCCGACATCGAGGGCAAAACGGCGAAGCGCCAAAAGGTTTGTGGCGGGTGTGAAGCCGAGATCGACATCGATGAGGCCGTCGACTTCCGCTTGATGCTCGCCGTTCAGCGTCCATGGGCGCTCGGTCAGCCGGTCGATCCCATAATGCAGCTCTTGCGTGCCGACAAAGCCGTCGGCGCGCGCCGAGCGTGTACGCCAATCGGCGTCGCAGTCCACTTCGTACGCGATGCTGCACGGCTTGCCGTCCTGGACGAAAAGCGCTTGTCCCCTGAGATTCCACCCAGAACTCGCTTCCGACAGAAGACAAGCGTCGTGGCCTTCCTGGTCAAGCCGGCGCCAAAGAATGGAAGCAACCGCTCGCATCGTTGTGCACTCCTCCGAACCCGATGTCTCTGCTTCGTTCGCCAAAGCCTAGGCGTTTCCTTCCGGCACACCATCAACTGACACGTGCTGACACAATTGCAGCCGGCAAAAGGCGGCGTCGGCAGGCATCGCGCGCATCGCGCAGCCGGCGGTGAATTTCGCGCCTTGACATTCGCAGCCTCGCGCCCGACTTCCTAGCGTCCGAGGAGACCACGCCATGCCAGAGCCCCGACGATCGACGATCGATGCCGGAGAGGTGGAACGCTTTTCCGCCCTTGCCGCGGAATGGTGGAACCCGAACGGCAAGTTCCGCCCGTTGCACAAGTTCAACCCGATCCGGCTTGCCTATATCCGCGACCAGGTGGCGGCCCGCTTCGGCCGCGATCCGCGTGCGGCACGGCCGTTCGAAGGCCTGCGCTTCCTTGATATCGGCTGCGGTGGCGGGCTTTTGTGCGAGCCGATGGCGCGGCTTGGCGCCGAAGTGGTCGGCGCCGATGCCTCCGCCACCAACATCGAAGTGGCCAAGCTGCATGCTGCGGAAGTCGGCGTGAGCGTTGATTACCGCGCCACCACCGCGGAAGACCTGGCCGATGCCGGCGAAAAATTCGACGTCATCCTCAACATGGAAGTGGTCGAGCATGTCGCCGATGTCGATCTGTTCCTGGCCAAATGCGGCGAGATGGTCAAGCCCGGCGGCATCATGTTCGTCGCCACCATCAACCGCACGCTGAAGGCCCTGGGCCTGGCCATCATCGGCGCCGAATATGTGCTGCGTTGGCTGCCACGCGGCACCCACCAGTTCGGCAAGCTGGTGCGCCCCGAGGAACTGGAAAAGGCGCTTGCAGGTGCTGGCCTGACCGTCATCGACCGCACCGGCGTCACCTACAACCCGCTCGCCGACCGCTGGCAGCGCTCGAAGGACATGGACGTCAACTACATGGTGCTGGCGGAGAAGGCATCCGTCTGAACTTACGCCTCCTCGCCCCTAGGTCTTCTGGCTTTGCGCCTTGGTGGTGATGAACACGCCGGCGGTGATGATGACGGCACCGGCCCAGGTCAGCAGTTGATAGCGCTCGCCGAGGAAGAGGGTCCCGGCAAACAGCCCGACCGCCGCCGCGACGTAGCCGATCTGGCTGAGATAGACCGGGCCGCCGACCGCTTGCAGGCGGAAGAAGAAGGCGAACATCGCCGAGGCTGATGCCACCTGTGCCGCAGCGACCAGCGGCACGCCGCCGAGCGAGCCGAATGCATTGCCTTCCAGCAGCACCAGAATGCCGGCAAGCAGCATCAAGGCTGCTGCCAGATGGCTGCCGACGGCGAGCTCGATCGGGCCGGTGCCTTCGGGCCAGTCGACGGTACGGTAAATGTTGCCGGCGGCGAGGCTGACGGGGATGAGCAGGCCCATCGCAACCCAGAAAAATTCGGCCGGCTGGCCCGCTTCGCCGCGCGTCACCGCCACCATGACTGCGCCCACGAAACCGACGGCGATGCCGACGACGCCCAGCGTGGTCGGGCGCCTGACGCCGAGCAGCATCGAGAACACCAGCGTGACGACCGGCGACAGCGTGAACATGATGCCGCTATAGCCGGCGCCCAGATGCGGAATCGCTGAAAACATCAGCAGATTGGGGATTGCGTAGGAGACGGCCGCGGTGACGAAGAAATAGCGCAGCCTGTGCAGCGTAAGCCGCATGCGCTGCCCGTTGAGCAGCAATGCGCACAAAAGCACGCCGCCGGCGCCAAGCGAGATGACGAAGGCCCAGACCATGGCGGGCACGCCGGCCGTCGTCGCGATCTTGCCGAACGGCAGCGTCAGGCCGAGCAGTCCGCCGGTGACGACCAGAAGGCCAAGCGCCGAGTCCCAGAGAAATTTCATCGCACCATCCCGTCGCCCGTTCGCGGCCCTTGGCCTACACCACAAGCTGAGGTAAGATAAGGTAAAGATTCTTCATGTCAAGATACATAACGGTGAGAGACATGGATCGCGCAGCAAAAGCGATCGAGCAATGGAAAAAGGAACGGCCGGATCTCGATGTCTCGCCGATGGCCGTGCTCGGACGGTTGAGCGAGGCCGCCTCGCTGATCGCACGAGAGCGGCTGGCGCCGTTGTTTGCAAGTTACGGGCTGCAATCCGGAGAATTCGATGTGCTGGCGACGCTGCGTCGTTCCGGGCCGCCATACGCGCTGACACCGACGGCTCTCTACGAGGCGACGATGGTGACGTCGGGCGCGATGACCAACCGCCTCGATCGGCTCGAGAAATCCTGCCTGATCAAGCGCGGGCCGCATCCCGACGATCGCCGCGGGATTATTGTGCAGCTGACCGGGAAGGGCCTAGCTCTGATCGATGAGGCGGTGACCGCTCACGTCGCCAACGAGCACCAGATACTTTCTGGGTTAGCGCGCCCGGAGCAGATCATGCTGGCACGCCTGCTCGAAAAACTGATCGCGAGCTTGAGCTAACCGAACCGGCCAAGGGCCGGGCCTAGGGGATGGAAAAGCTCAAATTTTGGTCGCAGAGCCTCGTTTGGGCCGGCGAACAGCTCTGATCTTGCCGCTGTTTCCGCCACCGCAGAAAAACTGGTCGCCGCCATCGGATTCGAGCCCCGACACGCCTGTTCCCGGCGGCATATCGAGCTTCTCCAGAACCTTTCCCGTTTCAGGATCGATCCGCCGGACATCGCTCTCCTCGCCCTCCCAAGTCCCATGCCACAGCTCGCCGTCGACCCAGCTGACGCCGGTGACGACGCGGTTGGAAACGATGGTGCGAAGGATTGCCCCTGTCTCGGGATCGACCTGATGAATCTTTCGGCCCCGATGCTGCCCGACCCAGAGCGTTCCTTCGGCCCAGGCGAGCCCGGAATCACCGCCATTGCCAGGCGCCGGGATCGACGCCAGCACCTGGCCGTTCTTTGGATCGATCTTCTGGATGCAATCCTCGGCGATTTGATAGAGGTGCTGGCCGTCGAAGGCCGTTCCGGCGTGTGCCGCGACCTCGATCGAGCGCACCACTTTGCCGCTTGCCGGATCGAAGGCGTTCAATCTGTCGCCTGAGGCAAACCAGACATGCTCACCGTCGAAGGTAACGCCGTCTACGTGGTCGACACCCGGAAAGGGTCCGTATTCACGGATGATTTCGGCAGAGGATCGTTCCATAATTCCATCCTAGTAGCCCGGCAGTGGACCGGGGAGTAACAAGATTGTCGGGAAACCCGTTAGCGGCGGGGTCATCCAGCGACGCGCCCGTCCGCGGCCGAACGACTGCACCTTGCCGGCCTGGGCGAGCTGCTCGAGCGCCCGCTGCACGGTACGCGAACTGGCTCCAAGCGCAATCGCCAGGGCCGAACTCGACCAAGACTCGCCGTCAGCGAGGAAGGCGAGCACGGCGGCATGCTCTTCTTCGACGGGCGGCGCCAGCACGACGACCTCACCTGCGCGGCGCGGCGCCAGCGCAAACCCCCGCTTCGTTGCGCTCACATCGGCCAAGCTACGAAGCTCCGCGCGAAGCCGCCCGACTTCGACCCGTAACCGTGCGCGATGTGATTCATCCGCGTCCTTTCCGCGGAAAGCGCGCGCGATAAGCGTCGATCTTGCCACGTCCCCCGGCCAGGCTTCGGCCAGCGCGCGGGCCAGCGCGAACAGCACCGGGCGGGTCGCCAGCGAGACGACCGTATCTGCTACCCGCACCACATTGCGGCATGCATCCACCACGAGCGCCCCCGACGCCAGAAGCGCTTCGACTTCATCGAGCAGGAGGGGCCGTTCCTCACCACGGGCGATAAGGCGTGCCGCCGGCGTATCCAGCACCACCGATGCGCTCTCCACCTCCGCGATCAGCGCGGGGATGCCGGACGCGCGCCCCCCACCCCCCCCCCCGCCGCGTGCGGGGGCCCGCGGGCCCGGGCGCAACCCGCGGCTTGCGCTGGACGCGG
>NZ_JAMYMW010000004.1:0-386657 GCF_040318745.1 Mesorhizobium sp. M1027
ATACGAGATCGTCAGAGAAAGAACGGCGTAGGGCCATGCCTGCCTTAGAATGGGCCAGAGGAACGAATCGCGTATCCAAGGAAATTGCGGAAACAGCGAACCCAGTCCGTAGTAGAGCAGCCAGAGCTGGAGCAGCAGCGGCGTGCCGCGAATAATCGTGCAGAACACCTTGGCCGGCGCACTCAAGATCGGCGGGCCGATCGCCTGCGCAAGGCCGAGGGGAATGGCCAGCGCGATGCCCAGCACCGACGTTACCACGAGCAGCCAGATGGTCCGCCATATGCCTTGCAAAGCCAGCGGCAGATAGGCGGGCAGCCAATCCCAGCGCATGAGGAAAATCGATGCCACTACGACAACCAGCGCGATCAGGATCAGCGCTATGCGGTGCGGCTGCACCCACAGCGAGGCCCGTGCGGCGGCGTCAATGACCGGAGTTTCGGCGGCCATCAATGCGATCCCGCGATCGAGGGCATGCCGCGTCGTGCCCAGCGCTCAACGCGCCCGATAGCGATGTTGGAGACGAGGGTCAGGACGAGATAGAGCGCGCCCGCCGCCATGAAGAAGGTGAAATAAGCCTTCGTCGCGCCGGCTGCCGTCCGTGTGGTTTGGGTCAGTTCATTAACGCCGACGATCGCGAGAAGCGCGGTGTCCTTGGTGGCGATCAGCCACAGATTTGCCAACCCCGGAATGGCGAAGGGCAGCATCGCCGGCAGCGTTATGCGCCTGAGAAGCAGGCCGGGAGGCATTCCATACGCCCGGGCGGCTTCGATCTGGCCTTGCGGAATGGCGCGGATCGCGCCGCGCAAGACTTCGGTGGAGTAGGCGCCCTGCACGACCCCGAGCACACCTATGCCGGCGACAACCCCGTTGATATCGATCGCGGCATAGCCGAGCGCGGTAAGCAACTGGTTGATGAGGTCGGTACCAGCGAAATAAAGCAGCAGGATCAGGACCAACTCGGGCACGGCGCGGACCACTGTGGTGTAGACTTCCAGCAGGTCACGGACCACCGGCCCGCCATAGAGCTTGCCATAGGCGCCGCCGACGCCGATCACAAGACCCACCCCAAAGGAACCGAAGGCAATTCCGACCGAGTTTGCCAGCCCGTGCAGAAGGTTGAGACCCCTGCCGTTCGGCGGTTCGAAGGACAGCAATTCCAGCGAACTGGCTCCGAACATGGTGGCGAGAACGTCGCTCAGCTTATGTCCCCCTGGACTTCCGGGTTGAGGCGCCAATGATGTATCAAGCCGGACGTGCCATCGCGACGATGGCGGCTAGGCCTGCCCGGCTTGATGCCGCTGCCGTCAGTTGGACTGCGACTCGCCGCCGTAGATGTCGAAGTCGAAGTACTTCCTGGTGATTTCGGCATACTTGCCATTGGCTCGGATGGCCTTGATTGCGGCATTGAGCTTATCCTTGAGCTCGGTGTCGCCTTGGCGTACGCCGGCGCCGACGCCAGGCCCGAGCACTTCCAGGTCCGGTGCGACATAACCCTTGAGGTCGCAGCACGCTTTGCCTTGATCCGACTTCAAAAATGCGTCGAGCGCGATCGAATCGGCCTGGGTGGCATCGATCCGGCCGGCGGCGAGATCCTGATTTGCCTCGTCCTGCGTCTGGTATTCCTTGATTTCCGCAGCGTCGGTGAAGTGCTTCTTGGCGTAGGCGGCGTGCACCGTGGAGGCCTGAACGCCGACTATCTTGCCCTTCAGCCCCTCCGGCGTCGCATCGAATTTCTGATCCTTGGCCCCGATCACCGCGGTCGGCGTGTTATAATATTTGTCGGAGAAGTCGATTTCCTTCTTGCGTTCGTCGGTAATGGACATCGAATTCATGATTGCATCGATCTTCTTGGTTTTAAGCGCCGGGATAAGGCCGTCCCATGGGACTGGCGTCAATACGCAATCCAGCTTGGCTTCGGCGCAGATGGCGTTGACGATGTCGACTTCCCAGCCGCCCCACTTGCCGGAGGCATCCTGCGAGTAAAACGGCGGATAGGCTTCAGGCGAAAATCCCACCTTGATCTGTTCCGCGCTTGCCGAAAATGCACCCGACAATGCGATCAGCGTGGCCGCGAGCACCGTTTTGAGAAAAGGTTTCATTTCTTTCAGTTCTCCCGTTTTTTGCTTTGACGTTCCCGTCTGCTTTCTCGCAAGTCATCCAACATTGCGCAGAAACTGCTTCAGCCTTTCGGATCTGGGTGCGCCGAAGATCTGTTCCGGCGGCCCTTCTTCCTCGACCAGCCCGTTATGGAGGTAGACGACATGCGTCGCGACCTCGCGGGCAAACTTCATCTCATGGGTGACCAGCACCATGGTGCGGCCTTCGCGCGCCAGGTCGCCGATCACTTTCAGCACCTCACCGACCAGCTCGGGGTCGAGCGCCGAGGTCGGCTCATCGAACAGCATGACGCGCGGATTGATGGCCAGCGCCCTGGCAATCGCGGCGCGCTGTTGTTGGCCGCCCGACAGATAGGCCGGATAGACGTCGCGTTTTTCGGCAAGGCCGACGCGGGCGAGCAGCTTTTCCGCCTCGCCGATCGCCACATCGCGCTTGACGCCGAGCACATGCACGGGAACCTCGATGACGTTCTCGATCAACGTCATGTGGCTCCACAGATTGAAGTTCTGGAAGACCATGCCGAGCTTGGAGCGGATGCGTTCGATCTGCTTGCGGTCGGCGGGCACGGTGTGGCCGTGGCTGTCGGCCTTCAACCGGATCTGCTCGCCATTGACGCGGATGATGCCGCTGGTCGGGTTCTCCAGGCAGTTGATGCAGCGCAGCAGCGTGGATTTGCCCGAGCCTGAGCCGCCGATGATGGCGATCACCTCGCCGTCGCGCGCCGACAGCGAAACGCCCTTCAGTACGTGCAGGTTGCCGAAATTCTTGTGCAGGTTCTCGACGTGGATGGCTTCGGCAGCGCCGTTCTGCGCCGGATGCTTCAGGGCGGTGACGGGCGCTGTCATCGTCGCGGCGCCCCGCGGAGCAACCGAGGCAGTCCTTGCTGGAATTTTTTACCCATTACCCGTCACTGGACAGCGTTCCGATTCTCAAGATGGACCGTTCCGCTTGCCTCCGTCAACCGCAGTTTTTGGACCATTGATCACCGCCTGCCGAGTGGCTATTGGCAGGAGGGGCGCGTTTCAGGAGAATTTAGTGGGCAAAGCATACGGGTCGCAGTCGATGGCCGGGACGCTGCAGCGCGTGCTGATGCGCTCCGCCGCCAGCGCCATGCGTCGGGCCGAAGCGCTGGATTGGCACTATGGCCCCGGCTTCGATCCGCAAAAAGCGGCGGCCCAGCATGATGCGCTGGCCAGGCTGATTTCTGTCTCAGGCGCCGAAATCGAATGGCTGAGCGACGCCGATGACGGGCTTGCCGATTCGGTCTTCACCCACGATCCCTCGCTGATGACCGACCACGGCGCGGTTATCCTCGCTATGGGCAAGGCGCTGCGCCGGCCCGAGCCAGGCCTGCACGAGGCAGCCTATGTGCGCATGGGCATCCCCATCCTCGGTCGTATCGAGGCTCCCGGCCAGGTCGAGGGCGGCGACTGCGTGTGGGTGGATGCAAACACGCTGGCCGTCGGCCGCGGCGTGCGCACCAATCAGCTTGGCATCCAGCAGCTCTCCAACCTGCTTTCGCCCAAGGGTATCCAGGTCTACGGCTTCGACCTGCCGCTCTGGCAAGGCGAGGAGGCCTGCCTGCACCTGATGTCGGTGATCAGCCCGCTCGCCGACGATCTGGCGCTGGTCTATGCGCCCCTCCTGCCGGTCGCCTTCCACCAGATGCTGCGCGAACGCGGCATTCGGCTGGTCGAGGGCGACGCCGACGAATTCTTCGCCTCGAATGGGCTCAGCCTCAACGTCCTGCCGACCGCGCCGCGCCAGGTTATCGCCGTTGCCGGTTTTCCGAAGACGGCGGCTGCCATGCAGGCCGCTGGCTGTACGGTCTCGACATTCGAGGCCGATGCGCTGTGCATTGCCTGCGAGGGCGGCCCGACCTGCCTCACACGCCCGGTGCTAAGACAATGACGACCATCGGCGAAGCGCTCATCACCTTGCTCGAAGCGCACGGCGTCGACACAGTCTTCGGCATTCCCGGCGTACACACGGTCGAGCTCTATCGCGGGCTTGCGCGATCGAAGATCCGTCACGTCACGCCGCGCCACGAGCAGGGCGCCGGCTTCATGGCTGACGGCTATGCGCGCGCCAGCGGCAGGCCGGGCATCGCCTTCGTCATCACCGGGCCGGGGCTGACCAACACCATCACCGCCATGGGCCAGGCGCGCGCCGATTCGGTGCCGATGCTGGTAATCTCGGGCGTCAACGCCACACCGACGCTGGGCAAAGGCCTTGGCCATCTGCATGAACTGCCGGACCAGCGCGGCATGATGGAGAAGGTGGCGCTGTTTTCGCACCGTGTCACCGAGGCCGGCGAACTGCCCGGCGTGCTCGCTCGCGCCTTTGCGCTGTTTTCATCCTCGCGTCCGGGTCCGGTGCATATCGAGATCCCGACCGATGTCATGAGCCTGCCTGCCAACGGCATCGTGCCGCTGCTGCGGAATTCAGCGCCGCCCGAGCCGGATGTGGCGGCGATTGCCGGGGCGGCAAGGCTATGCGCGTCTGCCCGCCGGCCGCTTATCCTGGCCGGCGGCGGCGCCAAAGCGGCCGAAGCACCGTTGCAGCGCCTTGCCGAGAGGTTGGGAGCGCCGGTCGTCCAGACCGCCAATGCGCGCGGCCTGCTCTATCGCCATCCGCTTGGCGTGCCGGCCAGCCCCAGCCTGAAGGCGGTGCGTGCGCTGATGGCCGGCGCCGATCTGGTCATTGCCGCCGGCACCGAATTCGGTCCGACCGACTATGATGGCTATGGCGACGGCGGTTTTGTCCTGCCTGCCAATCTGATCCGCATCGACATCGGCGCCGACCAGCTTGCCCGCCGGCCGGCCCGGATTTCGATCCAGGCCGATTGCGGTGCAGCGCTCGAGGCGCTGGGTGCCGAACTCGGCACGGGCCAGGCGCAATCGGTCGACGGCGCCGCTCGCGCCGCCGCGACGCGGCAAGCGGCCTTTGCCGAGATCGGCCCGGCTATGCAGGCGCAACTGCGCGCCGTCGAGACGATCCGCGATGCGCTGCCTGGCGCGATCATCGTCGGCGATTCGACCCAGCCGGTCTACGCCGCCAACCTCTATTACGATCATGACCGGCCGGGCGGCTGGTTCAACGCGGCCACCGGCTTCGGCGCGCTCGGCTATGGCCCGCCGGCGGCGATCGGTGCCGTCCTTGCCAGGCCTGAGGCGCCGGTCGTTTGCCTCACCGGCGACGGCGGCTTCCAGTTCACACTGCCGGAACTGGGCGCCGCGCTCGACGCGGCGGCGCCGGTGATCTTCGCCGTCTGGAACAATCGCGGCTACCGCGAGATCGAGACCTCGATGCTCGACGTCGGTGTCGAGCCGGTCGGCGTCTCCCCGGCACCGCCGGATTTCTGCAAATTGGCCGAAGCCTACGGCATTGCCGCCGAGCGGATTTCCGGCGCCGGCGGCTTGGCGGACGCGCTTGGACGCGCGCGGGCGACTGGACGACCTTACGTCATCGAGATTTCGGTTGAGTGATCGCGCGAAAGGCGCGACCTTCCGCATCGGCGGCGCGCAATGACGGAGCGGTCGAACATGACGGAAACACTGGACGGCAGACATATCGTGGTGACCGGCGGCACCGGTGCCCTTGGCGGCGCGGTCGTAGGGAAACTGCTGGAGCAGGGCGCGATCTGCCATGTGCCCAACGCTCACGCTGCCGCGCCTGCACATTTCCCCTTCCCGGCGCATGACCGCGTCAGGCTGGCGCATAACGTCGACCTCGCCGACCCTGCCAAGGTCGACGCCTTCTATGCCAGCGTTCCGGATTTATGGGCATCGGTGCATCTGGCCGGCGGCTTCACCGCCGCGCCGGTCGAGAAGATCGAGCCCGCCTCCTTCGCCGAGATGATGGACACCAACGCCCGCACCACCTTCCTGTGCTGCCGCGCGGCGATACGCTCGATGCTGGAATCTTCCGTGCCGGGCCGCATCGTCAATGTCACCGCGCGAGCCGGGCTCGATCCGCGGCGCGGCTCCGGCAAGGTGGCCTACGCCGCCGCCAAGGCGGCAGTCGCCGCGATGACCGTGGCGATGGCCGAAGAGCTGAAGGGCAACGGCATTCTGGTCAACGCCGTGGCGCCCTCGACGCTCGACACGCCGGCCAACCGGGCTGACATGCCGAACGCAGATTTCAGCAGATGGGTCAGCCTTGAAGCGGCCGCCGAGGCCATTGCCTATCTCGCCTCGCCGGCCAACATGGCCATCAGCGGCACGCTGGTGCCGCTTTACGGCAGGGCCTGAGCCTGCGGTCCGTCGCAAAGGTCACAAGCAAAAGCCCCGCCTGATCGTTCCGGCGGGGCTCTCTTGTTTCGTTTATAACCCGCGCGAAGCGCGGTGTTGGCTTAGCTGCCCTGCTTCTTCAGCGCGGCGCCAAGGATGTCGCCCAGCGAAGCGCCGGAGTCGGTCGAACCGTATTGGGCGACCGCTTCCTTCTCTTCGGCGATTTCCAGCGCCTTGATGGAGACCTGCAGTTTGCGGGTCTTCTTGTCGAAGGCGATGACGCGGGCGTCGACCTTCTGGCCGACGGTGAAGCGCTCGGGGCGCTGCTCGTCGCGGTCACGGCTGAGGTCGGAGCGCTTGATGAAGGTCTCGATGCCGCTGTCGACCAGCCGCACTTCCAGACCGCCATCCTTCACGCCGATAACCTCGCAGGTGACGACTGCGTTCTTGCGCAGTTCGCCCGACGTCGCGGCTTCGCCGACCGTGTCCTTGGCCAACTGCTTGATGCCGAGCGAGATGCGCTCCTTGTCGATGTCGACGTCGAGCACCTGCGCCTTGACCATGTCGCCGCGATTGTACTCCTCGATCACCTGCTCGCCCGGACGGGTCCAGTCGAGGTCGGAAAGGTGGACCATGCCGTCGACGTCGCCTTCGAGGCCGATAAACAGGCCGAACTCGGTCTTGTTCTTGACCTCGCCCTCAACCTGGCTGCCGACCGGATGGCTGCGCGCGAAGGCTTCCCACGGGTTCTCCAGCGTCTGCTTGAGGCCGAGCGAGATACGGCGCTTGGCCGGATCGACTTCGAGCACCACAACGTCGACTTCCTGCGTTGTCGACAGGATCTTGCCGGGATGCACGTTCTTCTTGGTCCACGACATTTCCGAAACGTGGATGAGGCCTTCGATGCCCGGCTCCAGCTCGACGAACGCGCCGTAGTCGGTGATGTTGGTGACGGTACCCTTGATCTTCTTGCCGATCGGGAACTTGGTGCCGATCTCGGACCACGGATCGCTCTCGAGCTGCTTCATGCCGAGCGAGATGCGGTGGGTTTCCTGGTTGATGCGGATGATCTGCACCTTGACCGTCTGGCCGATGTTGAGGATTTCGGTCGGATGGTTGACACGGCGCCACGCCATGTCGGTGACGTGCAGCAGGCCATCGATGCCGCCGAGGTCGACGAACGCACCATAGTCGGTGATGTTCTTGACGACGCCTTCGACTACTTGGCCTTCTTCGAGGTTCTGCACGATTTCCGAACGCTGTTCGGCGCGGCTTTCCTCGAGCACGGTGCGGCGCGACACCACGATGTTGCCGCGGCGGCGATCCATCTTGAGGATCTCGAAAGGCTGCGGGTTGTGCATCAGCGGCGAGACGTCGCGGATCGGGCGGATGTCGACCTGGCTGCGCGGCAGGAAGGCCACGGCGCCGTCGAGGTCGACGGTGAAGCCGCCCTTGACCTGGTTGAAGATGACGCCTTCGACGCGTTCACCCTTGGTGAACTTCTCTTCGAGACGGACCCAGCTCTCTTCGCGGCGGGCCTTCTCACGCGACAGCATCGCTTCGCCAAGCGCATTTTCGATACGCTCGACATAGACCTCGACCGTGTCGCCGACCTTGAGCGTCGTGTCCTTGCCCTTGACGCCGAATTCCTTCAGCGGCACGCGGCCTTCGACCTTGAGGCCGACGTCGATGATAGCCATGTCCTTCTCAATGGCAGTGATGATGCCCTTGACGACCTGGCCTTCGCCGGAATGGCCGGCGGAAAATGATTCTTCGAGCAGGCTCGCGAAATCATCGCGAGTGGGGTTTGCAACTGACATAGTTTCTCCTGGAATGCCCCGCATCTGTCGCGGGGCGGGCGCCGTGGGTTAGCGTTGCGTTGGCCTGCCGGCGTTCCGGGCAAAAAGCCCTTGGCCGCCCTTGAGCGGCAATTCCGGCGCATGAAGAATGCTGGCAGGCTGGTTCACGCCCAATATGGGAATTCTTTGGTCGCCGGCAATCGGCGGCGGCAGGAAAACCCGGCTCAGGCTTCGTTTCTCTTAGCCAGGACGTCGTCGATGATCGCCTGAGCTGCCAGAAACGCGGCCTCTATAGCCATTTCCGACGTGTCGAGCAAGTGCGCATCGGCGGCCGGCTTCAATGGCGAGTCCACGCGGCCCATGTCGCGCTCGTCGCGGCGCACGATATCGGCAAGGATTTCGTCGAAATTGGCAGTGCCGCCGATGCTCTCGATTTCATCCAGCCGCCGCTTTGCCCGCACCTCGGCACTGGCCGTGACATAGAGTTTTACGTCGGCGTCGGGACAGACGACGGTGCCGATGTCGCGGCCGTCGAGCACCGCGCCAGGCGGTGTTTTTGCAAAGGCACGCTGCTTGTCCACCAGTATCCGCCGGACCGACGGGATGACAGCCACTTTCGAAGCCGCCTCGCCGACTGCGTGTGCCGAAAGCACGGCGCGGTCGAGCTTTGCCAGATCGACCTGGCGGGCGGCAGTCTCGGCGGCCGAGACATTGTCGAGCGGCAGCCCGAGCCGGAGCAGCGAATGCGCCACCGCACGGTAGGTGAGGCCGGTATCGAGCAGGTTCAGGTGATAGTGGTCGGCCAGCCGTCGGGCCAGCGTGCCCTTGCCGGCGCCGGCCGGGCCGTCGATGGCGATGCTGAAGGGGGTGCTCATCGGCTGCCTGCCGCCTTTGTCCACTTGGCAACAGGCCACCGCGCCTTCGTCATCCCAGGGCGCAGCGATCGCGTAGCGGAGCGAAGACCCTGGGATCCATGCCGTAACATCAGCCGAAGAATGCTGTGAACCAGAATTCTGCACCGTTGCGATGCTCTGACGTCACGGCATGGATCCTGGGGCCTTCGCCGCGTCGCTTCGCTCCTTGCTTCGCCCCAGGATGACGAAGGGGAGGATGTTAGCGCCCAATCTCCAAGGTTTGCGATTGCCATCAACTGTCACTCGATCTCCGCCCCCAGCCTCTTCATCAGCCCCATGAATTCCGGAAAGCTCGTAGCAATCATCGCCTGGTCGTCGATGGTCACGGGTTTTTCCGTCGCCAACCCCATCACCAGAAAACTCATGGCGATGCGGTGGTCGAGGTGGGTCTGGACGATGGTGCCCTGTCCGTTGGGGTGCTGGCCGAGGCCCTTGCCGCCCGGCTTTCCACGCACGACAAGCGAGGCCTCGCCCTGGGTGCAGTCGACGCCGTTGAGCGTTAGCCCGTTGGCGACCGCCGACAGCCGGTCGGATTCCTTCACCCGAAGCTCTTCCAGCCCGAGCATAAGCGTTTCGCCCTCGGCGAAGCTCGCCGCCACGGCAAGCACCGGATACTCGTCGATCATGGTCGGCGCCCGTTCGGGCGGCACGGTGACGCCCTTCAGCTCGGAATAGCGCACGCGCAGGTCGGCGACGTCCTCGCCGCCTTCGTTGCGCGGGTCGATTATGTCGATTCGCGCGCCCATTTCCTGCAGCGTCAACAGAAGTCCGGTGCGGGTCGGGTTCATCAGCACGTTTTCGATTGTAATGTCCGAGCCCGGCACGATCAGCGCCGCCACGAGTGGAAAGCCCGCCGAGGAGGGGTCGCCTGGCACCGCGATGGTCTGCCCGGTGAGCTTGCCCTGGCCTTCGATGAAAATGTGGCGCACGCCGCGCTCGTCGGTCTCGACCGACAGATTGGCGCCGAATCCCTTGAGCATCTTTTCGGTGTGATCGCGCGTCATAACCGGCTCGATGACGGTGGTGATGCCCGGCGTGTTCAGCCCAGCCAGCAGCACCGCCGACTTGACTTGTGCCGATGCCATTGGCACGCGGTAGGTGATCGGCGCGGCGTGCTTGGGCCCGTGCAGCGTGATCGGCATGCGGTCGCCAGGCGTCGCCTTCAGCACCTGCACGCCCATCTGGCGCAGCGGCTCGAGCACGCGGCCCATCGGCCGGCCGGACAGCGAGGCGTCGCCGATGAAGGTGGTTTCCATGTCATAGGTGCCGACCAGGCCCATGGTGAGACGGGAGCCCGTGCCGGCATTGCCGAAATCGAGTGGGCCTTCCGGCTGCAGCAGCGCGCCATTGCCGGTGCCGCGGATCACCCACTCGGTGCCATGCTTTTCGATATGAGCGCCCATCGCCTTCATGGCAGCGCCCGTACGCATTACGTCCTCGCCTTCCAGCAGCCCGGTGATGCGGGTTTCGCCAGAGGCCAGGCCACCGAACATGAACGAGCGATGCGAGATCGACTTGTCGCCCGGCACCCGTGCCGCACCTGAAAGGCCAGATGATTTGCGGGCGGTGGCCTGTTTCGGGGCAGCAGCGTGCGACATGGTTCTTTCCTGGAAACGCCGGCGCCCGGCTATTTTCTTCTGGTTTGCGCGGTCTCCTATCATGGCGGACCGAAATGGTCATCCCCTTGGTACGCAGGCCTTCGAATTCACGCTTTTTGGGACGCCGGCTTTTCGCTTTGACAGCGCCGTAAACTCTGGTTAAGGGGACCAAACTTTCATCGACGAGGCTTGCTGTGGCAAAACCCGAACTTGGCACCAAACGCATCGACCCGGAGACGGGTCGAAAATTCTATGACTTGAACAAGGACCCGATCGTCTCGCCTTATACGGGCAAGAGCTATCCGCGCTCCTATTTCGAAGAAGGCAAGATCGCCGCCCTCGAGGAAGAAGAGGAAGTTGCCGAAAAGGAAGTGGACGCCGAGGAGGAAGAGGGCGTCGAGGTCGTCTCGCTCGAAGAGGCGGACGAGGACGCGAAGGCCGACGAACTTCCCGATCTCGCCGATGACGAGGACGACGTCGACCTTGGCGATGATGAGGATGACACGTTCCTTGCCGACGAGGAGGAAGAAGACGACGACGTTGCCGACATGATCGGCGTCGGCGACGACGACGACGAAGTCTGAGCGAACCGCATTCGCCGGCTTTCGCCGCGCCGCCTAGAAAAAGCGGTCGTTGAAGGCTTGATATTGACTGAAGGCGGGGTTAGAAGCCGCCTGCACGAACGGCGCGGTCTAGAACCCGCGCCGGATCTCTTCGCCGGAAACGGCGCCGGCGAACTGCCGGAGTGGGGCCATAGCTCAGTTGGGAGAGCGCTTGAATGGCATTCAAGAGGTCGTCGGTTCGATTCCGATTGGCTCCACCAGTTCTCTCCGCGAAAATCAGCAGAACGGCCGCCCGTCCCGGGCTGGCCGCCATCTGTCGCGGACCTAGCTGAGACACAATGTATGGCTAGCCGACCTCGGCTCGCCGTCCATCTAAAATGGCGAGCCCGTGCCCGGTCTGGACCAGGCAGCGGGCTGAAACGACCGCTGAGCAAAACTCCGTTACTTGTTGCAGTTCTGCATATCCGACGTCATGGCGCCGCTTGGGGTGTTGTTGTCGGTGTCGTTGCCTGCCGTATCCTTGCAGCGGTCCCCCATACCGTTTGTCTGCGGCGTGGTGGCGTTCGTTGCATTCGGATCGATCTGGTTCGGCGTAGTGGTACTGGTCCCGTTGTTGCCGCTGTTGCCGGCGGTGCCCGTGTCGACGCCGGTATTGCCGTTCATACCAGTTCCGCCAGTTCCCGAACCGGTTGATTGTGCCATGGCAGATGTGGCCAGGCCGATAGCAAGTAGGGATGCAGAGAGAATTTTCATCATCTTAGTGTCTCCATCGAGTTGCATCGCTGGATCGCGATCTATACCCAACGAGAGTTTTTCCAGGATGTTCCGTTCGACAGAAATAGTGATCGATACAGTCATCATGAGAGCTTTGTTGTTCGTCGTTTCGTGAATGGCGCCACGACAGTGGGTAAAAGGCGTGCCGCAAGCCGGTGTGTTGCCGGAAGCGCCAGCACCAGCGGCTCGTCGGGCAGGCCATGGACGATCAGCTCCGGGGTCGAGAGCGGGATGCAGCACGCCGAGGTCGATCTCGCTGGCGGCGAGTGCTCTTTCCAGCAATGGCGAATTCATCCCGATGAGATCCACCTCGATCTCCGGATAACGGCTGCGAAACATCCGCACCGCCTCCTTATCGAATCGAAACGGCCCGTTTCATGCCAATCCTCTACGATACTTGATCGTGAGCAGCATCCAGCCTGTGCGCAACACGGAGCGCTCTGCCATGGGCGCTCGACGGGCTGCCACCCCGTTGATAAGCCCTCTCCTTAAGGAGAGTCGAAGACATGACCGTTGCGATCGAGATGGGCCACACGAGCGCAGGCGCCCCGGCGGCGCTGGATCTTGAGGAGCTGCTGGCGACGCGCCTTTTGGTGCAGGGCAATTCTGGCTCCGGCAAGTCCCACCTGCTGCGCCGGCTCTTGGAGCAGAGTGCGCCCTGGGTGCAGCAGACGATCATCGACCCCGAGGGCGACTTCGTGACACTGGGCGACCGTTTTGGCCATCTGGTGATCGACGCCGAGGAGCATACCGAGCGCGGCCTGCAGAGCGCCGGCGAGCGGGCGCGCATCCACCGCGTCTCCACGGTGCTCAATCTCGAGGGGCTCGACGCCGAGAACCAGATGCGGCGCGCCGCCGCCTTTCTCGGCGGGCTTTTCGAGGTCGCCCGCGACCACTGGTATCCGATGCTGGTGGTGGTGGACGAGGCGCAGCTGTTCGCGCCGGCGGTTGCCGGCGAGGTTTCGGACGAGGCGCGCAAGCTCTCGCTCGGCGCCATGACCAACCTGATGTGCCGTGGCCGCAAACGCGGGCTGGCCGGGATCATCGCCACCCAGCGGCTGGCCAAGCTTGCCAAGAACGTCGCCGCCGAGGCTTCCAATTTCCTCATGGGCCGGACCTTTCTCGATATCGACATGGCGCGCGCCGCCGACCTGCTCGGCATGGAGCGGCGCCAGCCGGAAGCCTTTCGCGACCTCGAGCGCGGGCAGTTCATGGCGCTCGGCCCGGCGCTGTCGCGCCGTCCGCTCGGCTTGCGCATCGGCCCGACCGATACAAGCCCGCGCAACGCGACGCCGCGCCTGATGCCGCTGCCGGAATCGGGACTGGAGGACGCGCGCGCGATCATCCTGGCGGCCCCGCCGCCCGAAACCGTCCGGCCGCAGCGCCGGTCGTCGCCGGACCTGCTCGATCAGCTGATGGCGGCAAAATCGGCGGCGCTGGAAATCCGCCCCGAAGCGGTGGAGCCGCCGATCAGCGCCGAGGACTTGGCGGAGCGGCGCGAGCGTGTCGACCGGGTGCTGCGCGCTGTGCTGGCGCAACCCGACGCGGGCTTCCGTGTCATCGGCGTGCTCTATCAGGAGTTCGTGGTCCGCTGCCGCATAGAGGGCCTCGCCTCGGTCGTGCCGGACCTGCCCGCGTTCCGCCGCATGCTGACGCGCGCCCGCGCCGGCCTCGGCTCCGACATGGCCGACGATGACGCCTGGCAGGATGTCTCGGCGCGCGCCTCGCTGCTGCCCGAGGATATGCAGGGCGTGTTCATGATGATCGCCCGCGCGGCCAAGGAGGGCTGGCCCTGCCCGAGCGACGCGGCGATCGCCCGCGCCTATGGCTCGCACTCGCTACGCCGCGCCCGGCGCCTGCTGACCTATATCGAGGAGCAGGGGCTGATCGTGTGCCAGCTCGACGGGGTCGGAAGGCGGACGGTGACGCTGGTCGAACTGGCCTGGGCGACAGCGCCGGGCGATCCGAATGCGGCGGAGGCGGAGCAGGGGAGGGTGGTGGGATGATGGGGAGGGCGATTTGGGCGAAAGCTGGCGTCGCTCAACAGCAGCAAAGCCAAAAGCGGTCATCGCCGAAGCATTACTCAGACGTCGCGTTTGGGCCGAAAGTGGACCGGCGGCTTCTTGGTGCGAGATGTGAGTGAGCCGGCGGTCTGCACGGCAAAGGGTTTGTCCTGATCTGGACCCAACGCAGTCAATTAGTGCTGCCAATATCTGGCGGTGGATGTTTTCTTTGCTCACGATGAGCGACGAATGTTCGGTAGGGCAGAGGAGGTGGGGAGGTAACGCAACGTCCCGTTAGCACGGCCGCCCGCTAGACTAACTCGCTGCCATCAGGACGGTACTCTCCGGCGACCACCGCAGCACCACTTCCTGGCCCTCCGCCAGCTTGTCAGCACCGGTGTTCTGCACGATGACTTTCAGCATCTGTCCGCCACGTTCGACGAAGTAGGTGCTGCTATTGCCGGCAAAGATGCGTTTCGACACTTCCCCCCGCAGCACGTTCGCATTGGCCGTATCCGGAGCCGCAGCATCGGTGAAGATGCGGATCCGTTCGGGCCGTACGGCGCAACTGGCCTTTGCACCAGGGGCAAGGTTGGCGCCAGATCCAGCGAAAATCGCCGTGCCGTCCGGCAGCCGGATGCCGTTGCCTGTGCTCTCGCCACGAAAAATGTTGGCATCGCCGAGGAAGGTGGCGGCAAACTCACTCTTCGGCCGATTGTACATCTCCTCGGGCGGGCCTTCCTGCACCAGCTTGCCGTCTCGCAGAATGCCGACGCGGTCGCTCATCGTCAGCGCTTCTTCCTGGTCGTGGGTGACGAAGATTGTGGTGATGCCGATCTCGCGTTGGATGCGCTTGAGCTCGAGCTGCATTCCGACGCGCAGCGCTTTGTCGAGAGCGCCGAGCGGCTCGTCGAGCAGAAGTACACGCGGCTTGGTGATGATGGCGCGAGCGAGCGCCACCCGTTGGCGCTGGCCGCCGGAGAGCTGGTGTGGCCGGCGACCACCGAGCTTGCCGAGTTGCACGAGGTCGAGCGCCCCCTGCACCGCGGCAGCAATCACTGCCTTGGGCTCGCCGCGCACGGACAAGCCGAAGGCGACATTGTCGGCGACGCTCATATTGGGAAACAGCGCGTAGTTCTGGAACACCATGCCGATGCGCCGTTTTTCGACCGGCACCCGCTCGACGCTCTCGCCTCCGATCGCAATGCGGCCAGAGTCGGGAAAGTCGAAGCCGGCGATCTGGCGCAGCAGCGTGGTCTTGCCGCTGCCGGAGGGACCGAGCAGGGCGTAGAAGCCGCCGTCGGCAAAATCGATGGAGACATCGTCCAGCGCCTTGTGCGCGCCAAAACTGCGCGACACATTCGATACCTGCACGCCCGCCATTATTTCTCTCCGCCGAATTTGAAGAAACGCGCCGTGAGCAGCATCAATGCCATCGACACGACAATGATGATCGTCGAGACCGCATTGATCTCAGGTGTGAATCCCTTACGGATCGCGGCGTAGATTTCGACCGGCAGCGTCGTTTGGCCGGGCGTCGACAGAAAGTAGGATACGACGAACTGGTCGAAGGACACGGCGAAAGCGAACAGCCCTCCGGCAATGACACCCGGCATGATCCAGGGCAGCGTGACGCGGTTCGTCACCTGCCATTGATTGGCGCCGAGCGAGCGCGCCGCCTCTTCCAACTCGGGCGCGAAGGTCTGCAGCCGGGCCGATACGACGACGATGACATAGGGCAGTGCAAGCGCGACGTGGCCGAGCAGGATGGCGAACAGACCGCGCCCGATGCCGACGCCGAAGAAGAAGATCAGCATCGCCGTGCCGGTAATCAGCCACGGAATGGCGATTGGCGGAAACAGCAGCGCCTGCAGGAATTTTTTGCCGCGAAACTCATAGCGGTAGAGCGCCAGTGACGCCGCGGAGCCAAGCACCACGCAAATGATGGTGGTGATGACCGCGATCTCGAGGCTGTTCCAGGTGGCTGAGATGAGCTGGTCGTTCTGCCACAGCGAGGCATACCATTCCGTCGTCCATTCGAACGGCAGCTGATAGAAGGGCGAAACGTTGAAAGACATCAGCGCCATGATGATGATGGGCACATAGAGGAAGGCGACCAATAGCCAGATGTAGAGGCGGCCGAGCCATTCGAGGACCCGTGTCGTCGCCATCACATAGCCCTCCTCAGCACCGGCGAGGCAACCGCCAGGATGACCAGCACGACGGCCAGCAGGATAAAGGAGAGCGCAGCACCCAGCGGCCAATTGAACACGGCGACGAACTGGTCCTCGATGACAGTGCCGTAAAAGGTGCCGGTACGGCCGCCAAGTATGCGCGGCTCCATGAACGAGCCAACGACCGGGACGAAGATGAGGGCCGCGCCAGCCACCAGCCCCGGCATCGACAGCGGAATGATGACCCGCTTCAGCATCTGCAGCCGCGATGCGCCGAGCGAGCGCCCGGCCTCGATCAGCGAGTCGTCGATGGCCTGTAGGGTCAGGTAGCAGGTCAGCACCATGTAAGGAACGTAGGAGTGCACTAGCCCGATGATGACAGCCGGATAGGAATACATCAGGTCGATATTGATCTTGAACGGCAGCACGGCGTTGAGCGCGGTATCGAGAATGCCCCCTT
Organism: Mesorhizobium sp. M1027; assembly: GCF_040318745.1. Classification (NCBI taxonomy): domain Bacteria; kingdom Pseudomonadati; phylum Pseudomonadota; class Alphaproteobacteria; order Hyphomicrobiales; family Phyllobacteriaceae; genus Mesorhizobium; species Mesorhizobium sp. M1027. Next base: position 16,636 of record NZ_JAMYMW010000004.1, read on the forward strand.
CGCGCAGCACCATCGCCCAGGAGAAGATGCGCACAAGCCCATTTGACCAGAACGGCAGGATGACGAGCAGGAAAATCGCTTCGCGGCTACGGCCTTTCAGCACCTTGGCTAGCACATAAGCGGCGGGATAACCGACGATGATGCACCACAGCGTCACTTCGAGGCCGAGGCGCAGCGAGGCGAGCAGAAGCGTCAGATAGAGGCTTTGCGAGAAGAAGGCGGTATAGTTTTCGAGCGTGAACGCCCACGGCTTGCCCGACAACGGCAGCTCGGTCGTGAGAGAGAAGAAGACCATGGCTGAGAGCGGCAGGAAGATCGCAACCGTCAGCCAGAGATAGGCAGGCGCCAGTAGCGGCAAGGCCGATCTCAGCCCGCTGCGCGACGCGGCTGCAACCTGTGCTGCCATGACATCCTCCCAGGGAAGGATCAGCCGACATATATGATCGGCTGATCCCGCTTTCTGCTGTTACTTCACGTTGACCTTGAGCTGCTGCCAGAGCGACAGATAGGCTTCGCGCTGGGCGTCTGTGATCGGCGCCTGGAACTGAATGCGCTTGGCAACTGCCGGGTCACCCATCACCTTGCGGTTGAACGCATCCTCGGGAAGTGCTTCCACGGCCTTGGTATTGGCAGATACCGGGGCTCCGACCTTGGTGACCCATTCGACATAGAACTTCGGGTCGACCATGTAGTTGATGAAGGCCTCGGCGCCGGCGACATTCTTGGAACTGGCGGGAATGGAGAAGGCGTCGAGCCAGGCGACAGCGCCCTCCTGCGGGATCACGAGCGAGACTGGCAGCTTGAAATGGGTCTTGGCGCGGTCGGCCGAGCCGCTCCAATAGGTGCCGATGTCGATCTGGTTAGAGGCAACCATCTGGTTCCAGTCGTTCTCCGAGCTCCAGAACGTCTTGATCTGCGGCATGAGCGAGGTGAGTTTCGCCTTGACCGCCTCCATGTCCTTGACATCGTTGATGTTCTGGCCGGTGGCAATGGCGCCGAACTGCACCGCCTCGACGGCATCGTCACGGATGGTGACGCGGCCCTTGTGGGCGGGATCCCACATTTCAGCGATGCTCGTTGGCGGCTTGTCGAAGGACTTGTCGTTGATGGCGAGCGCCGTCAGTCCCCAGACCCACGGTACCCCATAGACCTTGCCGTTATGGACAAGCATCGGCGAACTCGCCTTGTCCTTGCTGATGTCGGCATAGTTCGGCACCTTGGATGTGTCGATCGGCTGGATCAGCTTTTCCGCCATTGCCTGGTCGTTGAAGGCGGCGTTGATCATAACGACGTCGTAGAGGCCGGGATTGGTCCTGAGCTTGGTCAGCATTTCCTGTTCGGAATTGAAGAAGTCGTTGACGACCTTGTTGCCGGTCGCCTTCTCGAAGGCCTCGATGGCCCACGGCTCGTCGGCGCCGTAGCCCTTCCAGTTGAGTACGTGCACCTCGTCGGCGTTTGCGGCAAATGCAAGTGCGGAGGTGAGGACGGCGGTCGCCGTCAGCAGGGCAGTCAAGTCGGGCATGCGCATGTTCGTTCCTCTCTGTGTTTGCCCGCTTCCCGGGCTTGTCAGGCTGTCGGGCGTTTGGCCTCTTGCTTCTGGCCATGGAGGCCGATCTGCGGACCGCCATGGCTCAGGAATGTCTGGATCTCGTGGTCGGTCGGCGCTGATGAACCACCGTGGCGGGTGACGGCAATGGCCGCCGCCGCATTGGCGTAGTGCGCTGCCGCAAAAGGCGGCATGCCGCGCGCCAGCGCACTGACGAAAGCGCCGATATGGGTGTCGCCGGCGCCATTGGTGTCGAGGGCGGCGACCTCGAAGCCGGCAATCGTTTGCGCCGAGCCGTCGGCCAGCCGCACATGGCAGCCTTTCGCGCCAGCACGAATGACGACGCCAACGGCCTTAGGGGAGTGGTCACTTAGCAGCCGTGACGCGAGTGTCTCGACGGCGCCCGGACCGGCAATCGCGGCCGCTTCCGTCGTGTTGCAGCTCAACCAGGTAGTACGGGCGAGTATCCGCGACAGGATAGGGTGGGGAATGTCGGTGATGACAGGTGTCGGGTCGAGGACAAGCGGTGTGTCGGCCGGAAGCGCCTCGATCCAGTCGGTGAGCGCGTCGCGGCTCTTGGGATAGCTCAGCGTATAGCCTGACGTGAACACCCAGTCGTCTGCAGCGACCACCACGGGCGCCAGCATGTCGACGCTGAGCACGCTTTCAGCACCCGGCCAAGACACGAAAGTGCGTTCGGCATCGCTCGAGATCAAGGCGACGCAATGGCCGCTGTCCATCATGGGCGATGGCGGGGTCATAGTACTGATACCCTCGGCGTTGAAGGCGCTGCGCAGGAAGTCGCCATTGGGTCCGCTGCCGAGTTGGCCGCCGAACACCACCTTCATGCCGGTGCGGCTGGCCGCGACCATCATGTTGAAGCCGCCGCCGGCGACTCGTGCATAGCTCGACGCAGTCTTCTCCGTGCCCGGGGCCGGCAAGGCATCGATGCGGTAAACATAGTCGACCACCGCGCTGCCGACATGGACGAGACGCCCTCTCATGCCGCCACTGCCCTTGTCCACACGGCCCTTGGACATCCGCGCCACAACAAGGTCGGCGGCGAGCGCGCTAACCCCCGTCATGTCGATGCCCTTGAGGTTTGCAATGCGGTTCTGAGGCAATCGGGAAAAGCCGGTGCAGGCACCGGCCATGCCGGCCGCGATGGCGCCGATCGTATCGGTGTCGCCACCGAGATTGGCACTGATGACTGCCGCCTGCCAAGGGTCACCACCGGCGACTTCCAGCACTGCGAATGCAGCCGGAACCGACTCCTGGCTGGCGACGCCGGTGCCGACCAGATCGATGATCAGCCGGATCGCGTCCTTCGTCGCCTTGCCGCGCACAAGCTCCTGCGCCCAAGTAATGCGCGCAGCAATGTCACCGCCGGTCGCCCAATGGCCGAGCGTCGCCCCTCGTCTCGCTGCCGTGATGGCGTTGTCGGAAGCGGCACGCCAGTCACCGCCAGCGACGCCGCGGCTGATGGCGGCAGCGACCGCTGCGGCCGAAGCGATTGCGATCGACGTGTTGTGCGTCGCCATGCAGGTTTCGGCCACTTTGGCGACCAGCGCGTCAAGCGGCTCCAGCGGCATCATGATACCTACTGGCGCGATGCGCATGGCCGCACCATTTGTGTCGCCACTGCGCCCGGCTTCCTCGGCTGGTATACCATTGTTGATGGCGTCGATGGCGCGTTTGGTTGATGGTCCCAGCAGATCGTAGCTGCCGCGCGCCTTGACATCGCGTTCCCAGTCGAGCAGCGCGTTGACCCACCGCGCATGGTCGAACCGGTTACCGGATTCGACCAAGATACGGCCAAGCAGAAGCGCCTGTTCGGTGTCGTCGGTGATCGTTCCGGCCGGGAGCCCCTTCGACACCGGATGGTCGGCGAAAGGAGTAATGAAGCCTTCGATATGGCCGTAGAGTTCGGCAATCCGCGCCGGCGACAAAAGCTGCGTCGGCATGCCCAGCGCATCTCCCAGTGCCCCGCCGACAAGCGCTCCCATAGCCCGATCGGTCGTGTCCCGGGTGTCGTCGGGCATCTCTCAGAACCTCATATGCAGCGCAAAATGCGCCGGGTTGAGCAGGCTGGTCACATATTCGATCGGCCGGTCATCGGCCGCACGCGTCAACCGGCGACCGCGCAGGAACGGCGTGCCTTGCGGGCAGCCGAGGATTGCGGCATCGTCGGCGTTGAGCATTTCGATGCCCACCCATTCGTCGCCATGGTCGGGAATGAGGCCGGCGCCGCGCAGCGTCTGGTGCAGCGAGCCTTCGCGCAGGCCGCGCAACGGCACGTCCTCCAGTTCGGGCGACAATGGCAGTCGGCTGCGCTCGATGGAAATAGCGTGGCCGTCGCTGGCATTGGTGCGCACCCGGTCGACAGCGATGAAAAACGGGTTTTCTATACCAAGCAGCGCGGCAAGATCAGGATCCTCGATCACCTCAAGCCGCAGGGTGCGCGTCTCGGCATTGGCGCCGGCGTTGGCGAGCGCCCGCGACCAACCGATTGAGTCATCGACGGGGTTGCCATCGAAGGTGACGAAAGAGCCGATGCCGACCTTGGTGGTGATCAGTCCGCGGCTTGACAGTTCCTCGAGGCCCTTGCGAACGGTGTTACGGCTGACGGAGAAACGCTGGACGAGCTCGTTCTCGCTTTGCAACCGGTCGCCGAAGCCCAGAACACCGGAGCGGATTTCATGTTCGAGAACCGTGGCAATCTGTTCTGGCTTGCCCGTGCCGGGAGACAGTTGAACCGAACGCCGCTTCATTTGGATACCTGTTCAGTGAACCTGTATGATCATGTTCATTATCCTCACGCGGTGGTCTTGTCAACGACGACTGATATCTGGCCTGCAGCCGTGAAGGACGCTTTCAAATCCCATGACTATCTGACCGCACAGCGTTTCGGGTGAGGATCAGCGCCCCGATGATGGTGGAGCCGCCGCGGCCGCCGGAGATCGAGGTTCCGCCGCCGACGGCCGCGGGCACCGAAGGCAGCACCAGCGGTTCGGCGAGCGACAGCGACGGCGCCTTGATCAGGCCGATATAGAGCAGTGCGAGCCCGCTCGAGATGATGTAGGGCACGGTGATCGCCTGCCAGGCGCAGACGCCGGACAGGCGTGTTGCCCGTTCGTTGTCGCCGACCGCCGCCCGCGTCGCGGCGGCCGTCGCGTCCAGTGCCTCAGGGGCGCGCCGGCTTTGTTTCCGTGAATCTCGCTATGCCGCATTGCACAATCGCCTCGCCTGCGCAAAATGCGGCATGATCCGCAAATCCCTCACTGTCCTGGTGATCGATGAAAACCACATCCGCGCTTCCATAATCGAAGCGGGACTGCGGGAGGCCGGGCATCAGCAGGTCACGGTCATCCACGACGTCGCCGGCATAGCGCGGCGGATCGCCGAGATCGAACCCGACGTCATCGTCATCGATCTCGAAAATCCCAACCGCGACATGCTCGAAAACATGTTCCAGCTTTCGCGCGTGGTGAAGCGGCCGATCGCCATGTTCGTCGACCGCTCGGACCAGGCGTCGATCGAGGCAGCGGTGGAAGCCGGGGTGTCGGCCTATGTCGTCGACGGCCTGCGCCAGGAGCGGGTCAAGCCGATCCTCGACATGGCGATTAGCCGCTTCAACGCCTTCTCGCGCATGGCGCGCGAACTGGAAGAGGCCCGCAGCGAATTGGAGAGCCGCAAGGTGATCGATCGCGCCAAGGGCATCCTGATGAAGTCGCGCGGCCTGTCGGAGGACGCGGCCTACACGCTGCTGCGCAAGACAGCCATGAACCAGAACCGCAAGATCGCCGAAATCGCGCAGAGCCTGGTGACGGCGGCAGGGCTTCTGGATCCCGAGGAGAGTTGAGAATGGCGGCCGAGCACCGGATCAATGTTGGCTTCATGCCGCTCTTCGACAGCGCCATCCTTGTCGCGGCGAAGGAAATCGGCTTCGCCTTGCGTGAAGGCATCGACCTGACGCTCAACCGGGAAACGTCCTGGGCCAACATCCGCGACCGCATCGCCATCGGCCATTTCGACCTGGCGCATATGCTGGGGCCGATGCCGATCGCCTGCAATCTGGGGCTGACGCCGCTCGCCTCCGACACCGTCGTGCCGTTCTCGCTCGGCCTCGGCGGCAATTGCGTGACGGTTTCGAACGCCGTCTGGGCCGGCATGGCCGCGCACGGCGCCCAACCCGATCTCGATCCGGCGCGGGCCGGCAAGGCGTTGGGCGCGCTGATCCGGGAACGGGCGAATGGCGGCGGCGATCCGCTGCGCTTCGCCGTCGTCCATCCGCATTCCGGGCACAATTACGAACTGCGCTACTGGCTCGCCGCCTGCGGCATCGACCCGTCGCGTGAAATCGAAATCGTCATCGTGCCGCCGCCATTCATGGCCGACGCGCTCGCCGCCGGCAGGATCGACGGCTACTGCGTCGGCGAACCCTGGAACAGCGCCGCGGTCGTCGCCGGCACCGGGCATATCGCCACGGTCAAGGCGGCCATCTGGAAGACCAGCCCGGAGAAAGTCGTCGGCGTGCGCAAGGCATGGGCCGAAAGAGAGCCGGACACGCTTTCGGCTCTGCTGCGCGCGCTGCATCATGCGGCGCGCTGGTGCCAGGACCCGGCAAACCGTGGCGAACTCGCGGCCCTGATGGCGCAGCCGGCCTTTCTCGGCCTGGCGCCGGCGCTTCAGATGCCGATCCTCAGCGGGCATCTGGCGCTCGGCGGCGGCGCCGAACTGAGCGTCGGCGACTTCTTTCTGCCCTTCGACAAGGCGGCGAACTTCCCGTGGAAGAGTCATGCGCTGTGGTTCTACACGCAGATGGTGCGCTGGGGGCATGTCGCGCACACGCCGGAAAACCTCGCTATTGCCCGCGACTGCTACCGCCCCGATCTCTACCGCTCGGCGTTGAAGCCGCTTGGCGTGGCGCTTCCCGGTGCCAATGCCAAGGTCGAGGGCGCGCTGAAGGCCGCGACCCCAGTTGGTTCGGCGGGGGCAAGCCTGGTGCTCGGTCCCGATGGTTTCTTCGATGGCCAGATCTTCGATCCCGACGAGATCGACGCCTACATTGCCGGCCAGAAATTGGCGCGTGCTGAAGCCTGATCATTTCCGCGCCATTCTTGTGCACTGCACAAAAAATGTGCGTGCAACTGCGCTAATGAACAATCTTTGGCTTGCTCGCCCGGCGGGCCGGGGCGCCGACGATTTTGGCATGCGGTTGATCTCATTGATGTTTGTCATCCATTCCGAACCTGGCACGGTTCCTGCTTAGCAATAGGCAGACTCTTCTCGGAGTCACGGAATGCGCGTCCAATGGCGGGCGCTACAGGCAAAGCTGCCGCTCAGGTCAACACGCGATCCCGGATGGACGGACGCGCGCGGCCTGGCCGGCGGCTTTTTTGTTTTGGTCGAACACGCAATCGACGGCGCCGATCCCAAGCCGCGCCCAACCGGAGATGACGATGACGAAACGCATCAAGAGCCATTCCGCCCAAACGGCGATCAGCCGCCGCGATTTCCTGAGGATCAGCGCGGCCACCGCGGCAACGCTGGCCGCGGCGCGTGCGCTGCTGCCCTCCGGCGCCTATGCGGCTACCGCCGTACCGGAAGTCACGGGCGCCAAGCTCGGCTTCATCGCATTGACTGATGCAGCACCGTTGATGATCGCCAAGGAGAAAGGCCTGTTCGAGAAATTCGGCATGCCCGATGTCGAGGTGCTCAAGCAGGCCTCCTGGGGGGCGACGCGCGATAATCTGGTGCTCGGCGGCGAAGCCAACGGCATTGACGGCGCCCATATCCTGACGCCGATGCCTTATCTGATGCACACCGGCAAGGTGACGCAGAACAAGCAGCCGCTGCCGATGGCGATCGTGGCGCGCCTCAACTACGACTGCCAGGGCATTTCCGTTGCCCAGGAATATGCCGCCACCGGCGTCGCCCTCGACGCCTCCAGGCTGAAGGATGCCTTCGCTGCCAAGCAGGCCGCTGGCAAGGAGGTCAAGGCCGCCATGACCTTCCCGGGCGGCACGCACGACCTCTGGCTGCGCTACTGGCTGGCCGCCGGCGGCATCGATCCCGACAAGGACGTCTCGACCATCGTCGTGCCGCCGCCGCAGATGGTTGCCAACATGAAGGTCGGCAACATGGACGTGTTCTGTGTCGGCGAGCCGTGGAACGAGCAGCTCGTCCACCAGGGCGTCGGCTTCACCGCCGCTACCACTGGCGAGCTATGGAAGGGCCATCCGGAAAAGGCGCTCGGCCTGCGCGCCGCCTTCATCGACAAGTATCCGAACGCCACTAAGGCGATCCTGATGGCCGTCATGGAAGCCCAGCAATGGTGCGAAGCCAAGGAAAACAAGGACGAGATGGCCGCCATCATCGGCAAGCGGCAATGGATGAACGTGCCGACCGCCGACATCATCGGCCGCCTCAAGGGCGACATCAATTACGGCAATGGCCGCGTCGCCAACGGCACAGATCTCTACATGAAGTTCTGGCAGGGCGGCGTGTCCTATCCCTTCAAGAGCCACGACAGCTGGTTCCTCGCCGAAAACATCCGCTGGGGCAAGTTCGCGCCGACCACCGACATCAAGGCGCTGGTCGCCCAGGTCAATCGCGAGGATCTGTGGCGCGAAGCGGCCAAGGATCTTGGTGTCGCCGCGGCCGATATCCCGGCGTCTTCATCGCGCGGCGTCGAGACCTTCTTCGACGGCAAGGTGTTCGATCCGGAGAACCCGTCCGCCTATCTCGACAGCCTGAAGATCAAGGCATCGGCCTGAACGGCGCAAACGGCGCTCGCGCCGTTTGTCGCCGCAAGCGCAACGGCGCCCTTGTCGCCAAATGCCAAAGGAACGTTCGAGAAATGTCTATCCAAGCCATCAAGGACCGCAAGGTGAAGCCGTTCCCCGCGCCTTCCAAGCCCGCCGAAATCATCGCCTTCACCGTCAGGGCGCGGCGTCGCTTCGACCCGGCCGCAATCACAGGCAAGCTGGCCAGCACGCTGGTGCCGCCGGTCATCGTCGTCGCCATCATGCTCGTCGTCTGGCAGGTCGCCTGTTCGTCGCCGACGGCCAGCCTACCGCCGCCAAGCCAGGTCTGGAACGAGGCCTATGACCTGATCGCCCATCCGTTCTTCAACAATGGCCCGCAGGACATTGGGCTCGCCTGGCGGGTGCTGATCTCGCTGCAGCGCGTCGCCATCGGCTTTGGCCTTGCGGCGGTCGTCGGCGTCGCGCTCGGCGCTCTGGTCGGCCAGTCGATCTGGGCGATGCGCGGCCTTGATCCGGTGTTCCAGATCCTGCGCACGGTACCGCCGCTCGCCTGGCTGCCGCTTTCGCTGGCGGCGTTCCGCGATTCCAGCCCGTCGGCGATCTTCGTCATCTTCATCACCTCGATCTGGCCGGTGATCATCAACACCGCCGTCGGCGTCCGCAACATTCCAGAGGACTATCGCAACGTCTCCCGCATCCTCAGGCTCAACCAGCTCGAATTCTTCGTGAAGATCATGGTGCCGGCCGCGGCACCTTACATCTTCACCGGCTTGCGCATCGGCATCGGTCTGTCCTGGCTTGCCATCGTCGCCGCCGAAATGCTGACCGGCGGCGTCGGTATCGGCTTCTTCATCTGGGATGCCTGGAATTCGTCGCGGCTGCCCGACATCATCGTCGCACTCGCCTATATCGGCGTCACCGGCTTTTGCCTCGACCGCCTGGTCGCGGCGATCGGCGTCTTCGTCACCCGCGGCACAACGGCAAAGTGAGGAGAGGGACGATGACGGCCTATCTGAAACTCGACCATATCGATAAATCCTTCATGCGCGGCGGCCAGGTCAGCGACGTCCTGAAGGACATAAGACTGACCATCGACAAGGGCGAATTCGTCTCGATCATCGGCCATTCCGGCTGCGGCAAGTCGACCTTGCTCAATCTAATCGCCGGGCTGACCAAGGTCTCCGCCGGCGCGGTTCTGTTGGAAGACAAGGAGGTCGACAGCCCCGGTCCCGAACGCGCCGTGGTGTTCCAGAATCACAGCCTGCTGCCATGGCTCACCGTCTACGAAAACATCAACCTCGCGGTATCCAAGGTCTTCGGCGGCAAAAAGAGCCGGGCCGAACGGCATGACTGGATCATGCGCAATCTCGATCTCGTGCAGATGGCGCATGCGAAAGACAAGCGCCCAGCGGAGATTTCGGGCGGCATGAAGCAGCGCGTCGGCATTGCGCGCGCGCTCGCGATGGAGCCGAAGATTCTTTTGCTCGACGAGCCGTTCGGGGCGCTCGACGCGCTGACCCGTGCGCATCTGCAGGACGCGGTGATGGATATCCATTCGAAGCTCGGCTCGACGACGATCATGATCACTCACGATGTCGACGAGGCGGTGCTATTGTCCGACCGCATCGTCATGATGACCAACGGGCCGGCGGCCACCATCGGCGAGGTTCTTCCCGTGCCACTGGCCCGGCCGCGTCGGCGCATCGAGCTTTCCTCCGACCGCACCTTCCTGCGCTGCCGCGAGGCGGTGCTGAAATTCCTCTACGAACGTCACCGCTTCGTCGAAGCCGCGGAGTGAGGCCATAACGGGAAAACGGGTCATCATCATCGGAAATCTGCATCGGCAATGGGCAATCTACCGCATTGCACAAATATTATGCTGCTATGCAAGGCATTTTGACTAATCTTTGATCCGCTGCCGAGCTTGGTCAAAGTCGCGCGGCTGCGGTTCATATTGATTTCATTCGCTAATTAAGAGCGCTGTCGAATTGGCACGCTTCCTGCTTTCCAAAATGTAGGGCCCGCAAGGGCCAAGTGACACGGCGTCCAATGGCGGGCGCCACAGGCAAAGCTGCCGCTCAGGTCCACACGCGCTCCCGGAATCCCGGACGCGAAGACCTGGCCGGCGGCTTTTTTGTTTTGACGCAATCGACGGCGCTGGTCCCAAGCGGCGCCAACCGGAGACGACGATGACGAAACGGATCGGAACTGGCGCGTGCCTGACGGAATTCACGCGCCGCCATTTTTCTGGCCAGCAACGCGCTGTTCACCGCCGCGCTCGTCCTCTTTCCCGCTGGCGCCAAGACTGACGGCAAAGGTTTCGAAGTGACCGTGCACAGCTCGGTTTCAACCAGTTCGCCGATGCCGCGCCGCTGACAGTCGCGAACGAACAGCCAAGGGCGGTGCCGCCCCCCACGCCGCAAACCGGAGCCAGAAAATGACCGCAAATCTCCCTGCCGCGCCCAGCCAGGACACTGCTCCCCGGCAGGCGCTTCTGATGTCCACCATCGCCTTCACCGTCTGCTTCGCGGTGTGGACGATCTTTTCAATCATCGGCGTGCGCATAAAGCAGGAACTGGGGCTGAACGAGACGGAGTTCGGCCTGCTCGTCGGCACGCCGATCCTCACCGGCTCGCTTGTGCGCATGGTGCTCGGTGTCTGGACCGACCGTTTTGGCGGTCGGCTGGTATACACCGCGACCATGCTTGCGGCGGCAGTCGCGACCTTCCTGCTCGCGTTTGCGCACACCTACGGGCAGATGCTGGCCGCTGCGCTAGGCGTTGGGCTCGCCGGCGGTTCCTTCGCCGTCGGTGTCGCCTATGTCTCGCGCTTCTTCCCGGCCGGCAAGCAGGGTACGGCGCTTGGCATTTTCGGCGTCGGCAATGTCGGTGCCGCGGTCACCAAGTTCCTGGCACCGTTCGTGCTTCTCTCCTGGGGCTGGCAGTCGGTCGCGCTGATCTGGGCGGCAGCACTTGTCGTCATGGCCGCCGTCTTCTGGTTCACGACCGGCGACGATCCGGTCATTCGCGAGCGCCGCGACGGCAAGGCTGCACCCGCGAGAAGCTTCTTGCAGGAATTCGCGCCGCTCAAGAACCTGCAGGTCTGGCGTTTCGCCTTGTATTATTTCTTCGCTTTCGGTGCATTCGTGGCGCTGTCGCTGTGGCTGCCCCGCTACCTGATCGGCGTCTACGGCTTCGGACTTGCGACCGCCGGCATGATCGGCGCGGCCTATTCAATTCCGGCAAGTATTTTCCGCGCCTATGGCGGCGTGCTTTCCGACCGGATCGGCGCCCGCACCGTGCTCTACTGCACCTTCGCTGTCAGTGCCGTCGCGACTCTCGTTCTGTCTCTCCCCTCGGCAGACTACGTCGTGCGCGGTATCAGCGGGCCGATCGCCTTCCATTTCGAGATCGGCCCGCTCGCCTTCATAGCCGTGGCCTGTGTGCTCGGCTTCTTCATGAGCCTTGGCAAGGCCGCCGTCTACAAGCACATCCCGGCTTATTATCCGCAGAGTGTCGGCGCGGTCGGCGGCGTTGTCGGCATGATTGGCGGGCTCGGCGGCTTTATCCTGCCAATCGCCTTCGGCGTGCTCAACGACCTCACCGGCGTCTGGTCGAGCTGCTTCATGCTGCTCTTCGTCATCGTCGCCACCTGCTTTGCCTGGATGCATTTTTCCATCCGGCGGATGGAGCGCACGGCGTCTCACGAAGCTTCAGGCCTTTCCTACGCGGCTGAGTGAGACCGGAGTGGATCAGGACATGACCGAGAAACTCGTTATCATCGGCAACGGCATGGCCCCCGGGCGCATGCTGGAGCACCTCATGGAAAAGGCGCCTGGGCGCTACCAGGTCACCATCTTCAACGCCGAGCCGCGCGTGAACTACGACCGCATCATGCTGTCGCCGGTTCTGTCGGGCGAAAAGGCCTATGAGGAGATCATCATCCATGGCGACGGCTGGTACATCAAGCACGGCATCACCCTCTACAAGGGCCACAAGATCGTCGCCATCGACCGGCAGGCAAAGACCGTCACCTCCGATCATGGCGTGACCGAGCCTTATGACAAACTCGTCATCGCCACCGGCTCGGTGCCGTTTATCATTCCGGTGCCCGGCCATGACCTGCCGGGCGTGCTCACCTATCGCGATCTGGACGACGTCCGGGCCATGATGCTTGCCGCCCAGTCGCGGGCCAAGGCTGTCGTCATTGGGGGCGGCCTGCTTGGGCTCGAGGCGGCAGCGGGCTTGAACGCGCAAGGTATGGACGTCACCGTGCTGCATGTCATGCCGACGCTGATGGAGCGTCAGCTCGATCCGGCCGCCGGCTATCTCCTGCAGCGCGCAGTCGAGCAGCGCGGCATCAAGGTCATCACCAAAGCCAACACCCAGGCGATTACCGGCAACGGCAAGGTCGAGCGGGTGGAGCTTGCCGACGGCACCATCATCCCGGCGACGCTTGTCGTCATGGCGGTGGGCATCAGGCCGAATGCGGCGCTGGCCAAGGAAGCCGGCATTGCCATCAATCGCGGCATTGTCGTCGACGCAGGCATGCGCAGCAACGATCCCGACATCTATGCAATCGGCGAATGCGCCGAGGTCAACGGCCAGGTCTACGGGCTGGTCGCGCCGCTCTACGAGATGGCGCGCGTCGCTGCCAGCCAGCTGGCTGGTAACGAGGCGGCAGCTTTCGTCCATATGGACACGCCGACCAAGCTCAAGGTCACCGGCATCGACCTGTTCTCGCTCGGCGACTTCGCCGAGGGCGAGGATCGCCAGGAGATCGTGCTGCGCGATGCCGCAGCCGGCGTCTACAAGCGCCTGGTGCTCAAGGACGACCGCATCATCGGCACCGTGCTCTATGGCGAGACAGCGGACGGCGCCTGGTTCAACGACCTCAAGAAGAAGCAGACCGACATATCCGAGATGCGTGACACGCTCATCTTCGGCCAGTCCTACCAGGGAGGCGCCCCCCTGGACCCTATGGCGGCCGTTGCAGCCTTGCCGGATGATGCGGAAATCTGCGGTTGCAACGGCGTATGCAAGGGAAAGATCACCGGCGCGATCACGGCCAAGGGCTTGACCTCGCTCGACGATGTGCGCGCCCACACCAAGGCGTCGGCGTCCTGCGGTTCCTGCACCGGGCTGGTCGAAAAGCTCATGGTGCTGACCATCGGCGACAAATACAACCCCGCGGCGGTCCAGCCGATGTGCAGCTGTACCTCGCTTGGCCATGACGAGGTCCGCCGGCTGATCAAGGCCAAGGGCCTGAAGACCATTCCCGCCGTCATGCAGGAGCTGGAGTGGAAGACCTCTTGCGGCTGCGCCAAATGCCGGCCGGCGCTCAACTATTATCTCGTCTGCGACTGGCCCGACGAATACGCCGACGATTACCAGTCGCGCTTCATCAACGAGCGCGTCCACGCCAACATCCAGAAGGACGGCACCTATTCGGTAGTGCCGCGCATGTGGGGCGGCGTCACCAACGCCGCCGAATTGCGCGCCATCGCCGATGTCGTCGACAAGTTCGACATTCCGATGGTCAAGGTCACCGGCGGCCAGCGCATTGACATGCTCGGCATCCGCAAGGAAGACCTGCCGGCAGTGTGGGCCGATCTCGGTCAGGCCGGCTTCGTCTCCGGCCACGCCTATGCCAAGGGACTGCGCACGGTGAAGACCTGCGTCGGCTCGGACTGGTGCCGCTTCGGCACGCAGGATTCGACCGGCTTGGGCATCCGTATCGAAAAATTCATGTGGGGCTCTTGGACGCCGGCCAAGGTCAAGATGGCGGTGTCGGGCTGTCCCCGAAACTGTGCCGAGGCGACCTGCAAGGATGTCGGCGTGATCTGCGTCGACAGCGGCTATGAGATCCATTTCGCCGGCGCCGCCGGCCTCGACATCAAGGGCACCGAAGTGCTTGGCCTGGTCAAGACCGAGGACGAGGCGCTGGAGCATATCGTGGCGCTGACGCAGATGTATCGCGAGCAGGGCCGCTATCTCGAGCGCATCTACAAATGGGCCAAGCGCATCGGCATCGCCGAGATCAAGCGTCAGATCATGGACGATGGCGAGAAGCGCAAGGCCTATTTCGACCGCTTCGTCTTTTCGCAGAAATTCGCCCAGGTCGACCCGTGGTCGGAACGCGTTTCCGGCAAGGACAAGCATGAATTCCGGCCGCTGGCTTCGGTCGGCTTTGCACAGGCGGCGGAGTAGGCGCGTGTTCCCGAAAAGTGGAACGCGGTTTTCGGACAAGAACAACGCGCAAAGAGGAATGGCCATATGAATTGGGTATCGATCGGCTCCCTGTCTGACATTCCGCGTCGCGGTGCGCGCTGCGTCGCAACGCCCGAAGGCAAGATCGCCGTCTTTCGTACGGCCGACGATCAGGTCTTTGCCATCGATGACCATTGCCCGCACAAAGGTGGGCCGCTCAGCCAGGGCATCGTCCATGGCACGGCGGTGACCTGTCCCTTGCACAATTGGGTGATCTCGCTGGAGACAGGCAAGGCGCTTGGCGCCGACGAGGGCGCGGTGCGCACCATCGCGGTGCGGATCGACGGCGAGCGGCTGTTCATTGCGCTGGAAGCGCTGGCCAGCCGCGCGGCGTGAACCATGCAGATTGATGAAGCGCGCGAGGTGAGGACCACCTGCCCCTATTGTGGGGTGGGTTGCGGCGTGCTGGCGAAGGTCGCCGCGGACGGTGAAATAACCGTTCGTGGCGACCCGGACCACCCGGCGAATTTCGGCCGGCTCTGCTCCAAAGGCTCGGCGCTGGCCGAGACCACCGATCTCGAAGGCAGGCTGCTTCATCCGGAAATACACGGTCGCCGCACCGGCTGGGACGAAGCGCTCAACCTTGTCGCTTCGACCTTCTCGCAAACCATTGCCGAACACGGGCCCAACGCGGTCGCCCTCTACGTCTCCGGCCAGTTGCTGACCGAGGACTATTACGTCGCCAACAAGCTGATGAAAGGTTTCATCGGCTCGGCCAATATCGACACCAATTCGCGCCTGTGCATGGCATCGTCCGTTGCCGGCCACCGCCGCGCCTTTGGCTCGGACACCGTTCCGGGAAATTACGAGGATCTGGAACTTGCCGACCTGATCGTGCTGGTCGGCTCCAATCTCGCCTGGTGCCATCCGGTGCTCTACCAGCGCATTGCCGCCGCCCGGGAAAAGCGGCCCGAGATGAAGGTGGTGCTGATCGACCCACGCCGCACCATGACGTCAGACATCGCCGACATGCATCTGGCGATCGCGCCCGATGGCGACGTCGCTTTGTTCACCAGCCTGCTTGCCTACCTCGGCCAGCACAACGCGTTGGACCGCACCTATATCACGGCACACACGACCGGCTTCGGGCAAGCGCTTTTCGCCGCCTCGGCGCTGGACCTGGCCGGCATCGCCGCGGCCACCGGCCTTGGCGAGGACGAACTGGCCCGCTTCTACAGTCTGTTTGCCGCGACGGCGAAGACGGTGACCGTCTACAGCCAGGGCGTGAACCAGTCGTCTTCGGGCACCGACAAGGTCAACGCCATCATCAACTGCCATCTAGCCACCGGCCGCATCGGCAAGCCCGGCGCCGGGCCATTCTCGGTGACCGGCCAGCCCAACGCCATGGGCGGCCGTGAGGTCGGCGGCATGGCCAACATGCTGGCCGCCCACATGGAGATCGAAAACCCCGAGCACCGGAACCGCGTGCAGCGCTTCTGGCACGCGCCGGCCGTCGCCGAAAAACCCGGCCTGAAAGCGGTCGAGATGTTCGACGCGGTGGCCGACGGACGCATCAAGGCGCTGTGGATTATGGCGACCAACCCAGTCGATTCGATGCCGGATGCCGATGCCGTCGAAGCGGCGATCAAGGCCTGCCCGTTTGTCGTGGTGTCGGACGTGCTGGGCGAGACCGACACGGTCCGCCACGCCCATGTCCGGCTGCCGGCGGCGGCATGGGGCGAGAAGGACGGCACCGTCACCAATTCGGAACGCCGCATCTCGCGCCAGCGCGCCTTTTTGGTTACGCCCGGCGAGGCAAGAGCCGACTGGTGGATCATCGCCGAAGTGGCCAAGCGGATGGGTTTTGGCGAGGCGTTTTCGCATGTGTCGCCGGCCGACATCTTCGCCGAGCACGCGGCGTTGTCGGCATTCGAGAATGATAGTGCTCGCGATTTCGACATCGGCGCTTATGCCGATGTGGATGCAGAGACCTATGAGGAGTTGGCGCCATTCCAGTGGCCAGCGCCGAGCCAAGCCACCCCCCTCTGGCCTGCCGGCCATCTCCCCCGGAAGGGGGGAGATCGGCTATCATCACGGCCTTCGCTAATCTCCAATGCCGCAAGGGGAGAGCCGGCGCCAAAGCTGCCAATCTCCCCCCTTGCGGGGGAGATGGCCGGCAGGCCAGAGGGGGGTGCTCAGGCTGAAAGTGAAAAAGACTTGGGGGTTCAGGCAAGACGAGCCTCACTTACCACCCGCTTCTTCGCCAACGGCAGCTTCTACACGCCCGACCGCAGGGCGCGCTTCATTGCTATCCGCCCAGCCGCACAAACCCGCACCAGCCCGGACTACCCGCTAGTGCTCAACACCGGGCGCGTGCGCGACCATTGGCACACCATGACGCGGACCGGCAAGAGCCCGCGCTTGTCGCAGCACATGGCCGAACCGTTCGTCGAAATCCACCCGTCGGATGCGCAGCACTTCGGCATCGGCGATGCCGAGATCGTCCGCGTCTCGACTGCCCATGGCGAGGTGCTGGTCCGCGCCCTGGTGACGGCGCGTCAACGCCAAGGCTCTGTATTCGTACCGATGCACTGGACCGATCAGTTCTCCGCCCGCGCGCGTGTCGATGCGTTGGTCGCGCCGACGACCGATGCGATTTCAGGCCAACCGGCCTCAAAGAATGTTGCCGCTCGCATCGAGCGGTTCGCCGCCACAGCCTTCGGCTTCGCCGTGCTTGCCGAACGGCCCGCATCGATCGACGCCGATTACTGGAGCCTCGCCCGCAGCCCCGCCGGCTGGCGGCTTGAAATTGCGCTGCAGGACAGCCGCGACTGGACCGGGTTGGCCGCCGCGCTGTTAGGCATGGAAGGCGAGACGCTCGCCTATCACGACATCGCCGGCGGGCACCATCGCTTCGCCCGTTTCGCAGGCAATCGGCTGGTCGGCGCGCTCTATCTTGCGCCTACGCCGGTAGCGGTGTCGCGCGGCTGGGCGGTCGAACAACTTGGTGCTGATCATGCCGATCGGCAGGCGCGACTGGCGATTGTCGCCGGGCGCCCGGGCGGCAACGGCGTCGACCGCGGTGCCATCGTCTGCGCCTGTTTCGGGGTCGGTGCCAACCAGATCGCGGAAGCGGTACGCGGCGGCTGTACCAGCGTCGCGGCAATCGGCGCCGCCCTTCACGCCGGCACCAATTGCGGCTCTTGCCGCGCCGAGATCAAGACCATTATCGACGGGCGGCGTCTGCAAGCTGCGGAGTGATGCGCCGAGGAACTCTGCCGCGCCGCTGCATGCTGCATGATGCTTACTAGCAATTTACAAACCATGGGCTACCAACGTTCTGACTTCGATTCGCTCGGAACGGGAGCCTCATGAGCAAAGCCCTGACCTCATTCGCGCTTGCCGCCGTGCTGACGGCCTTGCTGATGGCGCTCAGCCTGACGGTGGCCAGGCATGGCTATCCCTATGGCGCGATCGGCGCCAAGCGCCTGAGCGACGTTGCCGATGCGGGGACGTTCATTCCGCTCGCGGCAGTCTATTTTTTCAGCGCACTGCTGATGATGGTTCTGCCGATCAGGCTCGCCGGCGTCGTCCTGACACATGCCGCCGATGCGATCTTCTGGACGGTCATCGTGTTGTTTGCGGTCATCGTTGGATGTCTCGCCGCGAGGTTTGCTTTCGGTCAGCGCGATGTGCTCCCGGCACTGCTGAACTGGCGGTTCCTGTTTGTCGCAGCCGTCGTCGGATGCCATCTCTTCATCAACGAGCTGCGCCGCAACATCCTGTTGCGAAGCCTGTTCTTCGTCGTCTTCGCCGCAGCGACACTGGCCTGCCTGTTTTGGTCCTTCACCGTCTGAGCATGTGCGACGCGTCGGGCCGACGGCCTAATTCTTGTCGACCGGCTTCGAACGCATGCGCGAAACGGTCTCACGCTCGGCCCGCTTCGAACGCATCGGCGGCAGGCCGCGGTCGACCAGGTCCATGTCTTCCAGCACCATGTCGCCCATCCGCTTGAAAGCGATGTCGAGCGCACCGGCCCGGTGGGCGGAGCGCAGGAACCCCGGCAATGTGCGGACCGGGTGATCCTGGGCAAGCGGCTCCTCAGGAAAAACATCGCTGGCGGCGACGATATGGCCGCTGCGGACGGCGTCCATCAGTGCCGGGAAATCGACCACGCCGGCTCGGCTGAGCAGGATGAAAGCGGCTCCCTTGCGCATCCTGGCAAACGCCTCGGCGCCGAGGAAGCCCTGGTTTTCGCTAGTCACCGAAGCGACGACGAAGACGAAATTGCTGTTCGACAGAACGTCGTCGAGAGAGGCCGGCTCGACGCCGTTTTCGGTCAGGATCGACGGCGGCAGCCACGGGTCGAAGACTTTTGTCCGCGTGCGAAAGCCCGACAGCAGCCGGTTGAGCGCACGGCCAAGATCGCCGAAGCCGATGATGCCGACGTCCGCGCCGGAAAGAAGCCGCGCCGTCCGGTTGCCGTCGCCGCCCCAACGCTCCTTGCCCTGTCGAAAGGCGAGGTCGGCGTCGACGATGTCACGGGCGAGGTTGAGCGCCATGGCAAGGCCGAGTTCGGCCACCGGTTCTGCAAACACCAGCCCGGTGGTGACGACATGGATGCCGCGCGAAAACAGCGTCTCGTAGGGCATGTTGTTGATGAGGTTGCTCTCGACATTGAAGATGCAGCGCAGCGCCTTCATTTTTTCCAGCGTCTCCGGCGCGATAGGTGGCTGGCCGACGATGTAGCGCGCCTCGCCAAGGATATCGGCCGGCAGCGCCGCCACCGCTTCCGGCGATGTTTCGACGATGCGGTATTTCGATCGAAAGTTCGCCAGCGCGGCCGGCGTGAAGATCAGGTCGAGCGTGCGCGGTTCGGGCGCGCTGATCACCAGGGGCAAGGCGCTGTTGGACATGATACTTCACCTCCCGTGCGATCCGCGTCGCACCACACTAGAATCGTCTTTTCCCGCCCCGACACCTATCACATGCCTGTCGAGAAGGAGAAGTTTGCCTTCTTCGGCCTTGCGGTGCGGCGGTCGGTGGTCCAGATAGACGGCGATCGAAAGACGACAAGGAAGACAGCGACATGATCCCGTTTCGAAAGAACCTCATCGATGGCGAGTGGGTAGGCGATGCCGGCTCCCGCAACATCAACCCGTCCAATCTCGACGACGTGGTCGGCGAATATGCATCGGGGGGCGCGGAGCATGCTCGGCAGGCCATCGCGGCGGCGAAAGCGGCATTTCCGGCATGGTCTCGATCGGGCCTGCTGGCCCGCCATGCGGTGCTGAGGAAGACGTCGGACGAGATCACCGCGCGGAAAGATGAAATCGGCCGGGCCTTGGCGCGCGAAGAAGGCAAGACGCTGGTCGAGGGCATCGGCGAGACCGTGCGGGCCGCCCAGATATTCGATTTTTTCGCCGGCGAGGCGTTGCGCCTGTCGGGCGAGCTGGTGCCGAGCGTGCGGCCCGGCGTCGGCGTCGAGATCACCCGCGAAGCGGTCGGCGTCGTCGGCATCATCACGCCGTGGAATTTCCCGATCGCCATTCCGGCTTGGAAAATCGCTCCGGCGCTGGCCTACGGCAACACCATCGTCTTCAAGCCGGCGGAACTCGTTCCGGAGAGCGCCTGGACCATTGTCGACATCCTGCACCGCGCCGGGCTGCCCAAGGGTGTGCTCAATCTGGTCATGGGCAAAGGTTCGGTGGTCGGCCAGGCCATGCTCGACAGTCCTGACCTCAACGCGATCACCTTCACCGGATCGGTCGGCACCGGCAAGCGCGTCGCCGCCGCCAGCGTCGAGCACATGCGCAAGTTCCAGCTCGAAATGGGCGGCAAGAACCCGCTTGTAGTGCTCGACGATGCCGACCTTGCCGTCGCCGTCGACTGCGCTATCAACGGTGCCTACTTCTCGACCGGCCAGCGCTGCACGGCGTCGTCCCGGCTGGTGGTGACGGACGGCATCCACGACCGCTTCGTCGAGGCGCTCAAGGACCGCATGGCCAAGCTGGTCGTCGGCGACGCTCTCGATGCCAAGACCCAGATCGGGCCGGTTGTCGACCAGAGCCAGCTCAAACAGGACGAAGACTATATCGCCATCGGCCGTCAGGAAGGTGCGGACCTCGCCTTCGGTGGCGAGCGGCTCGATCGTGAAACCCGCGGCTTCTATTTGCAGCCGGCGCTGTTCACCGAAACCACCAACGCCATGCGCATCTCGCGCGAGGAGATTTTCGGACCGGTCGCCAACGTCATCCGCGTCAAGGATTATGACGAGGCGCTGGCGGTGGCCAACGACACGCCGTTCGGCCTGACCTCCGGTATCTGTACCTCGAGCCTCAAGCATGCCACGCACTTCAAGCGCAATTCGGAAGCCGGCATGGTCATGGTCAACCTGCCGACGGCCGGCGTCGACTTCCACGTGCCTTTCGGCGGACGCAAGGGATCGAGCTACGGCCCGCGCGAGCAGGGCCGCTATGCCGCAGAGTTCTACACCACAGTGAAGACCGCTTACACGTTTGCCGGCTAAGAAAAGGCGGCAGACCAGCCAGGCAGGCGAGCAAATCGATGACATCTGAGAATACGGCCCTGACCTGGCTCAATCCGCCGCCGCACCACGCCTTCGGCAACAATACGGTGGATGTACGGACCGGCAAGGAGACCGACTTCTGGCGCGAGACGTTCTACGGCTTCTGGCGCGACAATGGCCATTTCCTCTATCGTGAGGTCGAGGGCGATTTCAGCGCCGAAGTCACGGTCAAGGGGCACTATGAGGTGCTTTACGATCAGGCCGGGCTTATGGTCCGCCTGAGCGAGACGCACTGGATAAAGGCCGGCATCGAATACACCGACGGGCTGATGTATTTTTCCGTCGTCGTCACCAACGATGCCTCCGACTGGTCGCTGGCCAGCATTCCCGCCGACCCCGACGGAGTCAGGATCCGCCTGACCCGCCATGCCGAGACGATCCGCGTCCAGTATCTGGACGCGTCCGACAAGCACTGGAAACCGGTGCGGCTTGCCTATTTCCCGCCGTCGAAAACGGTCGATGTCGGCATGATGTGCTGTTCGCCGCAGCGCGAGGGTTTCGAAGTGAAATTCAGCGATTTTTCGATCGGCCCGCCGATCTCGCGGGAGCTTCACGACTGAGGCGCCGCGATGCCGTCGGGCGGTTTGCGTCGGGCCGGCCTCAGTAGGTCGCCCGGCCGCCGGAGACGTCGAAGACGGCAGCCGTCGTGAACGAGCATTCCTCGGAGGCGATCCAGCAAATCAGCGCCGCCACCTCCCCGACCTCGCCGAAGCGCGCCATCGGTATTTTGGACAGCATGAAGTCGATGTGCTGCTGGCTCATCTGCTGGAAGATCGCGGTGCGCACAGCCGCCGGCGTGACGCAGTTCACCGTCACCTTGGTCTTGGCCAGTTCCTTGCCGAGCGATTTGGTCATGCCGATCACCGCCGCCTTGGAGGTGCTGTAGGCCGAGGCGTTCGGGTTACCTTCCTTGCCGGCAATCGAGGCGATGTTGACGATCCTGCCGTAATTGCGTTCGAGCATATGCGGGACCAGCGCCTTGTTGCAGAAGAAGACGCCGTTGATGTTGATGTCGATGACCCGGCGCCAATCCTCTACGGAATACTCCCAGGTCGTCATGTTAGGTCCGGTGATGGCAGCACTGGTGACAAGGATATCGACCGCGCCCAGCGCTTCGATCGTCTCTCCGGCGGCGGCTTCGACCGCTATGGGGTCGGCGACGTCGAGGGTGACGCTGTGCAGGCCTGGAACAATGGCCTTGGCCTGCTCGATCTGGGCGGCATCGCGATCCCAGACCGAAACACGCCCGCCTTCGTCAGTGATCCTTTGCGCGACGGCCAGGCCGATGCCTGAGGCGCCGCCGGTGATAACAGCGGATCGTCCGGCAAATCGTCCCGCGAAACTCATCGGCATGTCGTCTTCCTCCCAATCGGCGGCGAATGTGAAGTCAACGGCGGACAAGTTCAAGCACGGACTCGCAGCCTCAGAACAGCTTGTGATGGGCCAGCACCGGGCAATTGGACGGCACTGCCTCCTGGCCAAATCGTCTCGTCCGGTATTGCGAGAACTGCAGGAACGACGCGCCCAGTTGGCATTCGGGTGACAGGCGGCGCCGGATGCGTTATATTGCACTGCACAATGCGAGCGCCTGCAGGCGAAGCTCCCATCGATCCGATGAATCGGCCCATGAAATCGGCCCATGAATCGGCATTGAGCTGCAAGGACGGAAAACCGATACCGAGATGAAGATTCCAAAATCTCTGTTGATCGATCCGGACAAGAACACGGTCTATGGCAGCTTTGCCGTTGCCGTCTCGATCTGGGCGTTCTCCTACTCGACCATTTTCGGCCAGGCCATGATCCTGGCCTACTATGCAGTCTGGCTGCCGCTCATCCTGGTCGACTACCGCAAGATATTAAGGCACGCTTCCAGCGCCTGGCTTCCGCTGGCCTTTGCAACCTATGTCTGCTTCTCGGTGTTCTGGTCGGCGGCTCCCGGCACCACGGCAAGGACGGCCGTCCAATATTGTTCCCATATCGCCTGCGCCTACATTGCCGCACGCACCGTCAGCGTCCGGACCTTGACCATAGGCGCCCTGATCGGGATTTTCGTCGTCCTGCTCTACTCGCTCAAGGTCGCGAGTTATTCCTACGACGTTCTCGATGGGACGTACAATTTCGTCGGCGCGTTCAGCTCCAAGAACCAGATCGGCTTTGTCGCATCGCTTGGCATTTATTTCTGCGTTGTCTACCTCGCCTTTCTCAGGCGGGGCCGGACAAGCTTTTTGTTGATCGTACCAATTATCCTTCTATCGGGCTATCTACTGGTCGTGTCGCATTCGGCCACTTCGATGGCATCGACCCCGGCGGTTCTCGCTCTGGTCGCCATGCTTTCCATCGGCAAGGTGCTTTCGCTCCGCCATCGCCGGGTGATTTTCATGATCGGTGCGGGCGGGCTGGTCGCCTGCACCGTGATTGCGCTGAATCTCGGGCTGATGGACTTTGTCCTTGGCCTTTTCGGCAAGGATTCGACGCTCACCGGACGAACCTACCTCTGGCAGCAGGGCTGGAATGCCGCGCAGCAATCGCCCATGCTCGGCGTCGGCTACGCGGCCTATTGGGTGCAGGGCTTCTCCGAGGCCGAGCGGCTGTGGAACGAATTCTACATCGCCGCGCGAAGCGGCTTCCACTTCCACAACACCTACATCGAGACCTTGGTGGAACTCGGCTTCGTCGGCGCGACACTGCTTTCGCTGATTATCCTGCGCACGCTCTGGGGTCACGTCTCGGCGCTGATATTCAGGACATGGCAAGCCGACTCCGTGATTCTTGCCGGCGTCATGGTGCTTCTGTTCATCCGATCCTTCGTCGAGGTCGAGACCCTCAATCCCTACATCATGGGATCGTTCCTGCTTTACTATAGCTACTTCAAGCTGGTGAGCGTGCCGGCCGTCGCTGCTTCCCGGTGGAGCGCCGTGAATCATCTAGAGGAACCGGACGCCGTGCGAGGCTAGCGCGGGCGGATCCCAAACGGCAAAAACCCCGCAGACCGCTGCCCACGGGGTTGGCGCTTCGCTCCGGTGGAAAGAAGCTACTGGATAGCCAGGGGCGCCGGTTTGACCTTGATCACGTCCCCTGGCAGTACCGGCGTGTCTTCATCGGCGGTGATTTCGCTGGTCTTGCCGTCGACCACCCGCACCAGGGAAAAAGACAAGGCCGCTGGTTCGTTGTTGCCATAGAATTGCGGCATAGGGCTGCCCGACAAGGCTTCGGACATCAAGGCCTTTTCCATATTCAGCTTCAGCGTCACCTCGTTGAGATCGGCTTCCGTCTGTTGCCGGTCGGTCGCGAGGCTGGAGTTCTGGGTGTTCTCGAGATCGATGGCGTCCTGGGTGGCCTTGCTGATCGACTGCTTGGCCGTGAGAATCGCCGTTTCGTAATCCAGGATCTGGCCCTCAAGGTCGGCGATGGTTTGCTGCGAGTTCAAAACGCGCGTGTTGACGACCAAGCCCTTTTGCGCCAGCGAGCCGATGCCGTTGAGCTGCTCCTTCGCCAGATCAACCTGCTTCTGCTGGTTGACGATCTTTTTCTGCAGCGAATCGATCTCGCTCTGCAGCAGCGCCTTCAAATCGTCGAGCGCCTGCAAGCGCAGCTTGAGTTTCTTCTGGTCGGCCGCCAGGATCGCCGTCTCATCGGCAACGATGCTGGGCAGCTTCGGATCGTCGGCCACCTCTTTCGGCACCGCGAATGTCGGCTTGTCCGCCAGTTCCGCTTCGATGCGGGCGCGCTTGACTGTCAGCCTGACCAATTGGTCTTGTAATACGTCGAAATTGCCCTTGGCATTGATCAGGTCGCGATCGTAGCGCTGTCCGCTCTCCGGGGTCCGCCGGGCTCCGCCGGCAATGCTCATCGCTTTCAGCACGGTCAACCCAGGCACACAAGGATACTGGCCAGGCGCTTGCACCTCGCCGGAGATGTAGAATGGCCGGTACTGCGCCATTTCGACGGAAGCCTCCGGCCTGTCGGCCAGAGCGAGCTTGCGCTGCAGCGCCTCGCCGAGCGATGCGGCGATCTCCGAAGTCGTCTTGCCGGATGCGGGCATCTCGCCGACGAAGGGAACCGACAAGGTTCCAGCGGGCCCGACCGTGTATTCTCCATTGATGGCCGACCAGTCGCGGAACGTGCCTTCGACGGTCTGCCATTCCGCCACGCGGATGGTCAGCTTGTCCTGTGCTCCAAGCCGATAGTCGTCGGCGAAGGCAAACTGTGGCAGGGCTAGCGACAGCGTCAGGCCGGTCGCCACTGTAAGGCAAGTCGTCAAAAGTCGTACTCGCCGCATGCGTCTGGAGAGAGTGCCGGTGCAAAAAATATCGATTATATCTGCTTTCAACTGAGCGTTTCCGATCTGGTTTGCCCCGCCCGATGAACTGCCGATGCCTGAGTTAGGGGCCTGAATTCCGGGCCCGAATTCTGGACAGCTGCTCCTCGATGTCGGCCAGCAAGCGGCCGTCAGTAGCAGCCTCGCGACATCCAGACCGCAGGTACGGTCTTGATGATGATGCGAATGTCTTCGAACATCGACCAGTTCTCGACATAGTGCCTGTCGAACGCGACGCGGCTGTCGTAGGAAACGTCGTTGCGTCCGCTGACCTGCCATAGCCCGGTCAGGCCGGGGCGCGATTTCAGGTAATAGACGGCCGAATTGCCATAGATCTCCAGCTCATCGCGCACCACGGGACGAGGCCCGACCAGGCTCATATCCCCCTGCAGGATGTTGATGATTTGCGGCAACTCATCGAGGCTGAGCTTCCTCAGCACCGCTCCGACGCGCGTGATCCGCGGGTCGTTCTTCAGCTTGCGGGTCGCGATCCATTCGGCGCTGGCCTCCGGATTCGCAGCGAGATAGGCAGCAAGCACCCGCTCGCCGTCTGGAACCATGGTGCGGAACTTGAGGCACGGAAAAATCCGTCCTCCGCGACCGATCCGGCTATGACCATAGAAAATCGGCCCGCCATCGGAAAACTTGACCAGCAGCGCTATCATTACGAACAGCGGGCTGAGGGCGACCAGGCCGATCAGCGAACCGGCAATATCGAAGCTGCGTTTGAGCAGGCCGCCGATCGGTGGCGGAAAATCGACACCGGCCTGCGAAAAATCCGCATCGGCCGGCTTGGCTACGTCCCTCATGCGTAAACTCCATACGTTGAACGGATGGTTTACCGCACGATACCAAAAAAATGCTGCAGCGCAACACACAATTTCCCAGACGGCTGTAATAGTCGCGTCATGAACTGACTAAATAATAAACTCGTCCTGCACAAAATTGCGCCTTTATGTCGCAAAAAAGACGGATTACGGGCAATTTTGGAAAAGCTAGTCCAATTTTGAGGCTGATTTTAGGCGAATCGCTCTTTATACCCTGCTGTGGAGCTTTGTCGCCATTTAGAATTTCGAAATAACGACTGACGTTGTGGTAAAATACTAATCGATATCATAAATCTTACTGAAGCGAGTCGATATCCGGCAATCAGTGGTGATGCCGACGTGTGCATTGCACCATGGCAGAGTCGATCCCGAGGATTCGTTTAAAATTTATTCCGCAGCTGCCCTTGCCGGCTATTGCGCGGCTCAATAGAGTTGCAAATTGTTTCTGTCGGACTATGGACAGGTTGGGCTAGGCCGGAAGCAACCGGCCAGAAGCGGGCAACCTAAATAAGCTCGCAGAGTTTAAGGGAGGTGCTCGGGGTGGGCTTGTCGACATTTTTTCCCGAGCCGGTGGATGGGCTATCGGGTATGTCACTGCCAAAGTTCATTATCGGAATGTGTTTTGCGCTGGCGATCGTGATCGTCTGGTCCTATTTGGGCGGCGCCTCGCTCGGCACGACGCTGTTTCGCGTCATCGGCTGTGCCATAGTCATCCAAATGGGTTATTTTCTACTGGTCTTTGCCATGGTCGCCAGAAATGCCCCGACCCCGGCCGACAAAATTCGCGACGCTGAACGAACGCTGAGTTCGAACGAGGCGGCCGAAGGCGAGAAATTCAGCGCAAGGAGAGGCCTTCACTGATTTCGGGCCTGGCCGGGTCTGCGATGTCCATGTGACCTATGGTTAAGCTCGCCGGTCCTCTGACGAATTGCTCGCCTCGACAACACCGGCAGTCGGCATTCCTGTTCTTTCGTTTCCTTGACACTGCGGGCCTCGACGCGCTCGCTCCGCCCCGCCGCAGTCCGGTCGGCCAGGACCAGCAACTGGTTTTCCGCCAGTCGAGCGCTCTGATGGAGCGTGTAGGAACGGCTCTGCCAAGCGGCGCATTTCTGGAGCCATCCCGATTGAGGCTCGCCGCCTGCCCAGCCGGGCCATGACACCCAGCAGAATGAAAAACTGGACGGCGCCGATGATTTTGGCGATGCTTGCTTCGCACTTGCAGCATAGGCGTTTGGGCCGATGCATTTCAGGTTGGGCGGTGGGTCATTGAGCGGTCGGGGCGAGGAAATCCGCAACGACTTCTGCAATCGAGAGGCATGTCCATGACATCATTCCAGGTCTGCGTGATCATCGCCGCACGCAATGCGGCGCGGACAATCCCGGCTGCCATTGCATCGGCATTACGCGAACCTGAGGTTGCGGAAGTTGTCGTCGTCGATGACGCGTCCACCGACGATACGGCGAAAGTCGCCCACGCAGCCGGCGACGGCACGGGCCGCCTGTCCGTCATCCGCTTCGACGTCAATCGCGGCCCCTCCTTTGCACGCAACGCCGCGATAGCCGGTTCCAGGTCGCCGTTCATCAGCATTCTGGACGCTGATGATTTCTTTTTCGAAGGCAGGTTTCACAGACTGTTCGCCAGCACCGATTGGGATTTCGCCGCAGACAACATCATGCTTGTCAGGGATGACGCGGCAACCGACGTTTCGAAAATCGTTGCTCCACCGTTCTCGCCCGAGCCGGAATTCCTCGATTTCGAGGGCTTCGTCGATGGCAATATCTCCAGGCGCCGTGTGCAACGAGGGGAACTGGGCTTCCTCAAGCCAGTGATCAGCCGCGCCTTCCTCGATCGGCATGGGCTGCGCTACGACGAGAAGCTGCGCCTGGGTGAAGACTATGAACTCTATGCGCGCGCGGTTGCCCATGGCGCGCGCTTCAAGGTCATCAAATCCTGTGGCTACGGCGCGATCGTGCGCGCCGATTCGCTGAGCGGACGGCACAAGACCCAGGACCTGAAGCATCTGGCCGATGCCGACCTGGCACTGCTTGCGATCGACAGTTTGCCGGAGGCATCGAAGGCTGCGCTGAGAAGGCACGAGCGGCACATCCGCGACAAATACCGGCTGCGGAAGTTTTTAGACGTGAAGGCTGAGCGCGGGTTGGCACCGGCCGCGGCCTACGCCTTGGCCGGCTCGTCCAACCTCACAGCCGTCGTCCGCGGCGTTGCCTCCGACAAGCTGGATGCGCTGTTTCGCCGCGCCGGCCTCGCCGCGAAGCGTCAGCATGTGCCGCCGCTGCGCTTCCTCATGGCCGGAACCAGCACGGCCAGCGATAGCTAGGCCCGTCAACGTGCGATGGCGGTAGCCACTCCGTTACCCTTAGGTCGGCTCGCACCATTTCAACGAGATTCATGAGTTTACGATCTAGGTGGTTGCCTATGCGCGCAGGGAATGGCAATCTATGTTGCGGTGCAGCAATTTTGGACGGCCAACCGAACTGGCCCGAGACATACCCTGTCGGAGGAGCTGGACGATGCAAGAAATGTCTTTTGAATGTGGACGGGCTCTAAGGCCGTTCACCAGCTCGACGATGACGGGGCGCTGACTACATGGCCTCGATCTTTCGCTTCCGATCGAGAGATCCGGCGCGCGACACGCAGACCGACACCTCGCGCCTCGATCGCTTGGCAAAGCTGCTGGACCAGATCGCGGCCGAAGTCGAGGCGGAGAAGAGCGGACTTGAGAACCGCTACAGGACAACGGCCACCAATGCCGCCTTTCTGGTCGAGGCGATGGAGAACGGTTCGGTCTCCTCGCGCAGGTCTTCCGAAGTCGGCGAACTGACCAGGTCGATTCTGAATTGCGAGCGGCGCATCGCAGCGCTGTCGCGCCAGATGCAGATGATGAAGGATCTCCGTCATTCGCTGGATGAAATCTTCGAGCCGAAGCGGCAGAACGGTCCCGACATGAGGACTGATTTTGTGAAGCCCGCCGATTCCGGCACGGGCTGAGCGAACACCCTGGGTCGGCGCAATGGTTTAGGCACAACACGGAGCTTGGGAGCGACAGAGGTCAAGATCAGGTTGTTTCGTCACGGTTCGAACGATCGCTTTGGGGGCGCACAGCACAAGGTGAGTTTTGATATGAATGCAGATCTTAAAAGCACGTCCGCCCCGGCACCCCGCGGCACCCCGTTCACGCGCCCGATCTCAGGCAAGCTGCGGCCGCTCCGTTCAGACGGCGCGTTTCTGCTGATCGTTCTCGTCAGTCTGGTTGCGGGCCTTGTACCCGTCCGTGCCCAGGATCTGCCAACCGCGCCGTCTTTTGTCGATGATTTCACCAGCCTCAGTCGCGCGCGCTGGTACATTTCCGACGGCTGGACGAACGGCAAGCATCAGAACTGCACCTGGTCCAAAAACCTGATCGGGCTTTCCGACGGCATGCTGACGCTCGGTTTCGAGAAGCGCAAGCTGAAGGATCGCGAATTCGCCTGCGCCGAGATCCAGACCAAGCAGCGCTTCGGCTACGGCACCTACGAGGCGCGGATGAAGACCGACACGGGCTCCGGCGTCAACGCGGCATTCTTCAGCTTCGTCGGCGATGCCGACAAGCAGCCGCATGATGAAATCGACTTCGAGGTGCTGACCAAGGACACGTCCAAGGTTCAGGTCAACGCCTACATAGCCGGCAAAGGCAAGAACGAGAAACTGGTCGACGTCGCCGGCGGCACCGACAAGGCCTTCAACGACTACGCCTTCGTCTGGGAAAAAGACCGGCTGCGCTGGTACGTCAACGGCAAGCTTGTCCACGAGATCACCGATCCGGCGAAGCTGCCCACCCATTCGCAAAGGATCTATTTCAGCCTGTGGGGCAGCGACACGATGAAGGGCTGGATGGGGCCGTTCTCGGATCCGGGCCGCAAGCTCACCATGCAGGTGGATCGCGTTGCGTTCACCGCACTCGGCCAGCCCTGCCAATTCCCGGAATCGCTGGCATGCAACACAAACTAGAAGCGCATCTGAACCGGCCGGGCCGAAGGTGGTCGGAAAACCGAAGCTTGAACACGCCCGAAGCCTTGAACAGGAATGAAACCGAATGAATTTGACTGTCTTTGGAATCGGCTATGTCGGTCTTGTACAGGCGGCGGTGCTTGCCGAAGTCGGCCACCAGGTGGTCTGTGTCGACATCGATGCAAAAAAGGTCGAAAGGCTCAACCAGGGCCATGTCCCGATCTTCGAGCCCGGTCTCGAAAATATGGTCAAGGAGAACCATGCCGCCGGCCGCATCAAGTTCACCACCGACGCCGCCGCGGCGATCAAGCATGGACAGATCCAGATGATCGCCGTCGGCACGCCGCCGGGCGAGGATGGTTCGGCAGACCTCAAATATGTGCTGGCCGTCGCCGAGGCTATCGGTCGTGAGATGGACGCGCCCAAGATCGTCGTCGGCAAGTCGACCGTGCCGGTCGGCACCTGCGAAAGAATAAAGGCCAGGATCGCCGAGACGCTGAAGGCGCGCGGGCGCGAGGATCTGGTTTTCGACGTCGCCTCCAATCCGGAATTCCTCAAGGAAGGGTCCGCTGTGAGCGACTGCATGAAGCCCGACCGCATCATCGTCGGCACCAGCAACGAGGACACCGAGGCGGTGATGCGCGAGCTCTACGCGCCGTTCAACCGCAACCACGAAAAGATGATCGTGATGGACGTGCGCAGTGCCGAGTTCACCAAATACGCGGCCAATTGCATGCTGGCGACCAAGATCAGCTTCATGAATGAAATGGCCAACCTGGCCGAGCAACTGGGCGCCGACATCGAGGAGGTCCGCAAGGGCATCGGCAGCGACCCGCGGATCGGCTACCACTTCATCTATCCGGGCCTCGGCTATGGCGGCTCGTGCTTCCCGAAGGATGTGCGTGCCCTGATCAAGACCGCCGAGGCTGTCAAGTTCGACGCCAAGCTGCTGCGTGCCGTCGAGGAGCGCAACAACCAGCAGAAGTCGGTCCTGTTCGAGAAGGTGCACCGCTATTTCAAGGGCAATCTCAAAGGCAAAACCTTTGCGCTGTGGGGCCTCGCCTTCAAACCCAATACCGACGACATGCGCGAGGCCCCGGCCCGCACGCTGATGGAAGCGCTCTGGGCCGCCGGTGCCAATGTCCAGGCCTATGATCCGGAGGCGATGCAGGAATGCCAGGCGATCTACGGGCTGCGCGACGACCTGCAACTGTGCGGCACCAAGGAGGCCGCGCTGCGAGGCGCCGACGCGCTCTTGATCGTGACCGAGTGGAAGAGTTTCAGCGCGCCGTCCTTCGATGCATTGAAGAACGCGCTGACCAGGCCCGTCATCTTCGACGGACGCAATCTCTACGACCCCAAGGTCATCGCCCGCCACGGCATCGAATACCACAGCATCGGCAGAATGGCGGCGTGACGCTAGGGCGGTCCAGCAAGGAGCCAGGTCC
The DNA here is from genome assembly GCF_040318745.1 of Mesorhizobium sp. M1027. Lineage (NCBI taxonomy): Bacteria > Pseudomonadati > Pseudomonadota > Alphaproteobacteria > Hyphomicrobiales > Phyllobacteriaceae > Mesorhizobium > Mesorhizobium sp. M1027. The sequence goes on from NZ_JAMYMW010000004.1 coordinate 48,352, forward strand.
ATGAAAGTTCTGTTTGCAGGCGGCAACGGCTACACACCGCAGTTCAGCGGTGGCGTTCAGTCGAGCACGCACCATCTGGTCGAGCAGCTGCGCGAGCACGGTCATGACGCCTCGGTGCTGGCGGCGCTGTTCGGTGACGGCATGTTCGGTTTCAAGGCGCGCGCCAAGATGAAGCTCCTTCGCCAGCGCGCGGTCATCGACAGCTATCCCGGCTATCCTGTCGTGCGGGCGTGGTTTCCCTGGGAGGCGGCCCGCTTCGCCGTCGAACGGCTCGATCCCGATGTCGCCGTCGTGCAGTGCCACAAATCGGTGCCGATCGGAAAGGCGCTGCAGGCGCTCGGCGTGCCGCTGGTGGTCTATCTGCGGAACGTCGAATTCCACGAATTGGCCGGCGACCTGCGCGAATTGCATTCGGCGCTTTATATCGCCAACTCCGAATTCACGGCGCGCACCTATAAGGAAAAGTTCGGCATCGACTCGACCGTAATCCCGCCGACCATCAATCCCGGGCTCTACAGCACGCCGACCACCGGCGAATTCGTCACGCTGATCAATCCTTACAATGAAAAAGGGTTCGAACTCGCCGTGCGCATCGCCGGCCAATGCCCCGAAATCCCGTTCCTGTTCGTCGAAAGCTGGAAGCTCGACGACGACCACCGGGCGCAGATCGAACGGATCATCGCGCCGCTACGCAACGTCAGGCTGGAAAGCCGCACCAGCGACATGAAGACCGTCTATGGCCGCACCAAGATACTGCTGGCGCCCAGCAAATGGGAAGAAGCTTGGGGGCGGGTGGCATCCGAGGCCCATTGCAGCGGCATTCCAGTCGTCGGATCCCGCCGCGGCGGCCTGCCGGAAGCGATTGGCGCCGGCGGCGTTGTGCTCGACTATGACGCACCGCTCGACGACTGGGTCGCCGCGGTCAGGCGACTATGGAGCGACAAGGCCGAGTACGATCGGCTGTCGGCGGCGGCGCAGCTGTTTTCGGAGCGGCCGCAAATGAACCCCGACAGTCAGTTCACGACCTTCCTCGGCGTTCTCGACAACGCCAGGCAAGGCGCGCTGGAGCGTGCCGCCTGATGCATTTCGTCCAAAATCGTTTATGTCGCCCAACAGCCCGCTTTTGCGCCTGACCGGGGTGTGAGCGGCTTTGGGACAACAACATGCACAACACCAGACGCTTGAAGCGCCTCGCACGGCGGCGACGGGCGTCAGCCCTCATCCGCGCGAGCAGATCGCCGACCGGCCTCGAAAGATCGTCCATTCGATGAAGATTTGCTTCGTAGTTGATAAGTTCCCCTCTTTGTCGGAGACCTTCGTCCTTGACCAGATAGAAGGGTGCCTCGAGCGCGGCATGCAAGTCGGCGTCGTCTGCAACGAGACGTCCTTCGGCAAGGACAGCAACATCGACGATCGCCGCTGGCAGGCTCTCCCTGGCAAGGTCGTCTGCTGGTGGGGCGGGCTGGGGCGCTTTCGCCCGACGCTCAGGAAATGGTCGGGCAGGTTCTGGGATAAGCTCTCGACCGCCGTCGACATCGCTTTTGCGCGCAAATTGCAGAACGCCGATGTGATCGTCGCGCATTTCGGCAATAACGGCATGCGCGTCGCCCGCGCCATGAAACGAGGCCGGATTTCCGCTCCTTTGGTGACCATATTCCACGGCCGCGATGTCGGCGAACCGCTGCATGACAACACACTCACGCGCTACAAGGTTGTCTTCGACAAGGGTGTTCTCCAGCTCCCGGTGAACGCGTTTTTCCGCGACGCCCTGATCGGCGTCGGCGCACCCCCGGCGCAAGTCATGGTTCACCATATGGGCGTGCGGCCCGGTGAGATCGGCTACCATTGGCGTTCCTGGGAACGGGACACACTGTCCTTCATCTCGGTCTGCCGGCTGACCGAAAAGAAGGGCATCGAATTCGCCCTTCGGGCGCTCGCCAGCCTGCCGCGGCGCGACTGGGTCTATTCGGTGATTGGCGGCGGCGAATTGCTGCAAGAGTTGAAGAACCTCGCCGCAAATCTCGGCATTGCCGACCGGGTGACTTTCCTCGGGCCGCGTCCGCACGCCGAGGTCAAGCAGCGCCTGCGCGATGCCCACGTATTCCTGTTGCCGAGCGTTACCGCGCGAGACGGCGATCTCGAGGGTATTCCGGTGGCGTTGATGGAGGCTATGGCCGCCGGGCTGATCGTCGTCAGCACCTATCACTCGGGCATTCCCGAACTGATCGAAGATCAGGAGACGGGCTTCCTCGCACCGGAGCGAGACGTTGCGGCGTTGGCCCGCAAGCTTGTCTGGGTGGCCGAAAACCCGGACAAATGCGAGCGCATCGCACGTGCGGCGCGCCGTAAGATCGAGCAGGATTTCAACGCGGACGTGCTCAACGAACGTTTTGCGCAGATCGTTGCCCAGCTGGCCGAAGCCGGGCGCCCGGCATGAACGCCAACCCGCCCCCCCAGTTCGGTCGTGTCGCCCTGCGCGGCGGCGTGGTGACGATCGGCGCGCAAGGCTTCAAGATGGCGATCCAGTTTCTCTCCGTCATCGTGCTTGCGCGTCTGCTCGTGCCCGAGGATTTCGGCCTGGTGGCTTCTGTCGGGCCGATCGTGGCCTTTGTCGGACTGCTTCAAAACCTTGGCCTGCAGCAGGCTGTGGTCCAGCGCAAGGATATCAGCACGGAGCAGCTCAACCAGGTATTCTGGATCAGTGCGTTGGTCGGGCTGGGCAGTGCCGTGATGGTGGCATGCCTGGCGCCCGCCATCGCCGCCTTCTACGGCGATCAACGCATGGTCGGGATCACCATCGGCTCTGCCTTGCCGCTGCTGCTTGGCAGCCTCGCCGCGGTGCCGCTGGCGCTGATGAACCGTCACTTGCGCTTTGGCCAGCTCGCGCTGAACGACATGATAACCGCTGCTGCCGGACTTGCGACTACAGCAGCCGCGGCCTATGCGGGGCTGGGCTACTGGTCGCTGGTCATCGGCCCGGCGGTATCGGCTGTTGTCGCGCTGGCCGCGGCATGGCAGGTGGCGCGCTGGACGCCGTCGCGGCCGGACCTGAAGGTCGATACCGACATATTGTCCTTCGGCGCCAATCTGACCGGCTTCAATCTGGCCAACTTCTTCTCGCGCAATCTCGACAACATCCTGATCGGAAAATATTCGGGCGCGATCGAGCTCGGCTATTATGACCGCGCCTATAAGCTCCTGCTGTTCCCGCTGCAGAACATCAACCAGCCGCTGACACGCGTGATGGTGCCGCTGCTGAGCCGCATCCATGAGGACAAGGCGCGGTTTCGCGACATCTATGTGCGAACCAACTGGATGCTGGCGGCCGTCACCATGCCCGGCATCGCGGCGCTGACGCTAACGTCGGACCAGGTCGTCGGGCTTCTCTTCGGCGAGCGCTGGGCGGCGGTGGCGCCGATTTTCGCCTGGCTGGGCATCGCCAGCCTGATCCAGTCCGTCTCGAGCACCACGGGATGGATCTTCATCTGCCAGGGCAAGACCAAGACCATGTTCCACTGGGGCATCTACTCGTCGCTGACGACGGTCGCCGCCTTCATCATCGGATTGCACTGGGGGGCCGTCGGTGTCGCGGCGGCCTATGCAATCAGCGGCTATGTGCTGCGCGTCCCGGTGCTTGCCGTCCTGGTCCACCGGGTCGGCCCGGTGACCGCAGCCGACTTCCTGATCATGCAGGGGCTTTTCATCGTATCGTCGCTGCTTGCCTGGTCCGTGTACCGCGAGTTGCCGGCATCGCTGACCGGCCAATCAGACCTGCTCGCGGTGGTCCTGGCGGTTGCCCTCAACTATTCGATCGGCCTGATCCTCATGCTTGCCCTTCGCCAGTCGCGCAGCGCCCTGTTCACCACGCTTTCCAGCGCCATGCGCAACGCCCGCTAGGCGAGCGATCACCGGCCTCAAAAGCTCACCTGCCGACATCGCCGACGCATGCTCCTCAAGCACTGCCTGAAGGCTCGTCCTGCGATAGAGGTCGAGATTGGCGGTAAGTCTGCCGAGCTTCTCGCTCGCTTCCTCGGGCGTCACCGTATCGATGTCGAGCAGCAGGTCGGCGACGCCGATCCGCTTGGCAAGCTCCTTGGTCTTGAATTCATAGGCGATCGGCAGCACCGGCGTGCCGACGCAGAGCGACATGATCATCATATGCATGCGTGTTGCGACGACAAAGTCGAAGCCTTTCACCAGGGCCATCAATTGCTCCGGCGTGTGGAACGAAGCGTCCACGCTGACATGCTTGGCGATCTCCGGATCGAGTTCGGCAACGATCGCCCTCGCCGTCTTGGAATCGTCATGGGCGTATTCCGGCACGCCCTGGCAGGTGGAGACGAAGGTGACCTCCTTGGCGTGGTCCCTGACCAGGATAGTCGCGATCTCGCGGATCGAGTCGATGTAGCGGCGCATGCCGCCCTCGCCGTCGCTGACATAGTTCCAGTGACGGACGGAAATGGCGACGCGGCCGGTGACGGTCGCCGACTGGCCGGAGGCCAGAATTTTTCCGATCCTGTCAGTGTCGGCCAGGGCAAAGACGGCGTCGGCCACGACGTGGCATTTGCCGGGGTTTTTCACCATGTCCACAATGTGGCCCCGCGAACGTTCGTCGCGCAGCAGGATGAGCGGGCTCCGGTCGAAGATCGGGCTCAACTCCTGGCGATTGTAACTTTTGTTGAACGGGCCGAGCGATTGTGTGAAGAAGACTGGGTCCTTGCCCAGAATCGCGTCGATCCTGAATTGATTGAGGCGCCGCTCCAGATTGTAGGTCTCGACGAGATAGGTTCCGCCTGTCGTGACCACGAGATCGGCGTCTTTGTAGATCTCGAGACCACGGCGATTGCTTGAGCTGAACAAACGCCCAACAACGCCGCGGATGCCGAACCGCCGCAGGGCATTGAGGACGAGCCGATTGTAGATCGGCTTGAACAGGTTCTTCAGCCCGCTGCCGTATTTGTAGCGGAACAGCGATTCCGACAGCAGCTTGTGGAATTCGAGGTCCGGATAGTCCTTCTTCGTGTAGAGCCTCGCCGCCACCTCCGGCTGGCTGTCGAAGACGTAGAACTGGATATCGTCCTGCACGATCGTCTTGAAAACATGGCGAATCGCCAGGAGAATCGCTGCATCCCCGGTATTCAGGCAGACGGTGTTTTCAACCGCGATCTTCATGGAATGACCTCATTTCGTGAGTAGTCCCGTGCTTCCATCGACGGGCGCGAAGGGGCGAATTGCAGGCGGGTTGGCCGAAAATGCTGCACGCCAAGGATGGTCCTCGCGTCGTGATTATTGGCGCGCAGTCCGATGGCAGGCCAGCGCGCGGTCCATGCGGCCCAAGCAGAGCGAGATTAACCCATCGATTTTGCAGTGCAACAAAAAACGTGGATCTTTGCTACGCTGCAACCAAAAATGTTGCGATGCAGCAAGAGGTGTACTAGCATCGTCGCGGGCGGGCCAACAGCGGTCGAGTTTTCATGCTGCATGTCTTGTACTTGGTACACGACGTCTCCGACCCGGCAGTGCGCCGGCGGATCATAATGCTCAAGGCAGGCGGCGCACAGGTTACGCTGGCGGGCTTTCGTCGTACGGCAAGCGCAGTTGCTGATGTCGAGGGCTTGCAGCCGATCGATCTCGGCCCGACTCGTGATGGCCGATTCGCCCAACGTCTGGCCGCGATCATGAAGGCGGTGGTCTCGACCGGCTCGAAGCTGGGCTCAATGCCACGGCCCGATCTCATTATCGCGCGCAATCTGGAAATGCTGGCGCTTGCCCGCCGCGCCAGGTCGGCTTTCCAGGCAACAGTGCCGATCGTCTACGAGTGCCTGGACATCCATCGCCTGCTGCTTCGCGACGATTCGCTGGGCTGGGCGATGCGCGGTGCGGAACGCTTCCTAGCCAGGGATGTGAAGCTTCTGGTGACCAGCTCTCCGGCCTTCATCGCTAACTATTTCAAGCCGTTCGGACAGGTTGCCGCTCCGGTCGAACTGCTCGAAAACAAGCATTTCGAGCCGGCCGCAGCTTCGCTGGATGACCGCATTACGGCGGAGAATCCCGTTGCGCCGCCGTGGCGGATCGGCTGGTTCGGTGCGCTCCGCTGCCGTCGCTCCCTGGAGCTTCTGGCCGAATTTTCGCGCCGCCTCGACGGCCGCTTTGAAATCGTCCTCAGAGGCCGGCCGGCGCTGTCCGAATTTCCCGATTTCCATGGTTTTGTTCAATCGGAACCCTGGCTGTCGTTTGGCGGGCCCTACCGCAATCCCGAGGACATGGCGGCGATCTACCACGAGGTTCACTTTTCCTGGGCCATCGACTTTTTTGAGCAGGGCCTGAATTCCGAATGGCTGCTGCCGAACCGGCTCTATGAAGGCTGCCGCTTCGGAGCTGTGCCGATTTCGATGGGAACCACCGAAACCGGCCGGTTCCTCGACCGGCAAGGCATCGGGGTTCTATTGTCAGAAGCCACCCCCGAGGCGCTCGAAGCCGCCGTCGGCACGATGGAGCAGCATCGGTTCGAGACATTGAGGGCGCGTGTTCTTGCCCGCAATCCGCGCACCTGGAGCCACGACCGCGCCGATTGCCGGGCGTTTGTCGAAAAGCTCCGCGGGCTGACTGCGGCTCCCGGTCCATATGCTGCCGAAGCATTGGCATAGAAGGACTGCCGATGACGCAAACCGACATTCCATCCTGCATGATCGTGGTTCCGTGCCTGAACGAAGCGGCCCATATCGGCGCATTGCTTCGAGAGCTTCGCCCTGCGGCCGAGAGGCTGGGCGCCGTGATCATCGTTGCCGATGGCGGCAGTACCGACGGCACCAGGACGATCGTCGCGGATATCGCCGCAAAAGATCAGCGGGTTACCCTGCTGCACAATGAAAAGCGCTTGCAGAGCGCGGCGATCAATCTCGCCGTCGCCAGATTCGGGGAAGGCGTCGACTATCTCATTCGCATCGATGCGCACGGCGGCTATCCCGCGGATTATTGCGACCGGCTGATCGAAGAAGCGCAGACCACCGGCGCGGATTCGGTCGTCGTCTCGATGCTGACCAGTGGCAGCGGCATGGTTCAGAAAGCAGCGGCAGCGGCGCAGAATTCCAGGCTCGGCACCGGCGGCTCCAAGCACCGGCACCTTTCGGCGGGGGAGTGGGTCGATCATGGCCACCATGCGCTGATGCGGATATCGGCCTTCACCGCGGTCGGCGGCTATGACGAGACGTTCAGCCACAATGAGGATGCCGAACTCGACTATCGGCTCCGCCAGGCCGGCTACCGCATCTGGATGACCGGCAAGACGCAGATGGTCTACTACCCGCGCTCCTCGCTGAAGGGCCTCTATTTTCAGTATCTCGGCTATGGCCGTGGTCGGGCGAAGAACGTTCTCAAGCACCGCATGATCCCGAAGATCCGGCAAATGGTGCCGCTTCTGGTGTTCCCCGTGGTTCTTCTCGCCGCCTTTTCCTTCGTCCACTGGCTGGCGGCCGTGCCGCTTTTGCTATGGGCGTCGGTCTGCCTCGGCTACGGCTTTTGGACCGCCGTTAGCCGGCGCAAACCCGACATTGCGCTTGCCGGGGTCTCGGCAATGGTTATGCATTTCGGCTGGTCGGTCGGTTTCTGGCTGCAACTGCTCGCACCGCGACCGCAGCGCGAGGTAGCGTGATGGACCCGGTCAGGAAAAATCGAAGCATCGATATCTGCATCTGCACATTTCGCCGGCCGGAGCTTGCCGACACGCTTCGCTCCATAGCGGCCATGGATATGCCCGTGGGATTCGACGTCGGTGTCATCATTGCGGACAACGACGATACGCCGACGGCCGAAACGCTGGTCGCCAGGCTGTCGGGGGAGTTGAAGCTGCCGGTAACCTACCGCCACGCTCCGGCCCGCAACATCTCGATCGCGCGCAACGCTTGCCTCGATGCAAGTGCGATGGATTTCGTCGCCTTTATCGACGACGACGAGACGGCCACCGCCGGCTGGCTTGCCGAACTGGTGGCGACGGCGGAAGCAACTGGTGCTGCGGCCGTTCTCGGGCCGGTGCGGGCCCGTTACCGGCCGGATGCGCCCGACTGGATGCGCGAGGGCGATTTCCACTCGACCCTGCCGGTCTGGGTCCGCGGCGAGATCCGCACCGGCTATACCTGCAACGTCCTGCTCAGGATTGGGGCTGAGAGCCTGCGCGGCCGGCGCTTCAGCCTGGCACGTGGCCAGACCGGCGGCGAAGATACGGAATTCTTCGACCAGACGGTCAAGGCCGGCGGCCGCATCGCCTTTTCGCCGGAGGCTTGGGTCGACGAAGCGGTGCCACCTGCCAGGGCGGCATTCGACTGGCTCGGCCGCCGCCGGTTCCGCGTCGGGCAGACGCACGGTCATCTTCTGGGGCGCAATGTACACGGCCTTGCCCGGCTCAAGCAGGTCGGCATTGCCGCGGCAAAGGCCGCCTACAGTTTCCTGTCGGCAATTCCGGTCGCCATCGACCCCGTGCGCCGGAACCGCAGCCTGCTTCGCGGCATTATGCATGTCGGCGTCGTCAGCGGCCTCGTCGGGGTTCGTGAAATCCGCCAATACGGTCTGTCTTCGCCGCAGCAAGGGGGCAAGCGTGCAGCCTGACGTGAGCTTCGTGATTGCCGCCTACAATGCCGAGGCGACCATCGATCGGGCGATCGCCAGCGCCATTGCCCAGCGCAATGTCAGCGTCGAGGTCATCGTCGTCGACGACGGGTCGGCCGACCGGACGCTCGATCTGGCGAGATCCTACCCCGAAGGCATCGTACGCGTGGTCGCGCTTGAGCAAAACCGTGGCCCCGGCGGCGCCAGGAACGCCGGCCTTGAACTTGCCCGCGGCAGGTGGGTCGCGGTCCTCGATTCCGACGACGCGGTCTATCCCGGGCGAATCTGCACCATGATCGAACGCGCGGAGAAGGCGGGCGCCGAGATCGCGGTCGATAATCTGCAGGTCGTTCGCGAGGATGGCGTTGCCGAAGAGACGATGTTCCCGGCCGACTATCTGGAAGGGCTCGGTGAAATCTCGCTGGCGGATTACATCGCCGGCAATGTGGTCTTCGAATCGAGATTCAATCTCGGCTATCTCAAGCCGATCTTCCAGCGCCGGTTCCTGAACGAAAACGGGCTCCGCTACGATGAAAGCTTGATCATCGGCGAAGACTATATCCTCCTGGCCAATGCTCTGGCCAAAGGCGGCAAATGCGTGGTCGAACCGACGACGGGCTATGTCTACCACATCCGCACCGGCTCCATTTCCCGGGTGCTGGAGCTTCATCACGTCGAGGCGATGCGCAGGGCCGATGCCATCTTCGCGAGAACCCATTCCATGGATGCTGCGGCCGCGGCGGCGTTTGCCAGGCGCGCTCGCAGCCTGCGGCGGGCGGCGTCATTCCTGTCGCTGGTTCAGCACATCAAGGCGCGGTCCCCGCTCAAGGCGATATGGACGGCGCTCAGCGATCCGGCGGCGGTTCGGCATATGAGCATGCCGATCGCCGTCCGGCTGCGAAGGGTAGCGGCACAGTTTGCCGTAGTGGCGGGGAGGTGAAGGGCTGCGGGCGAATGAAGATAGTTTTCGCCGCCTGCGACGGGTTGAAATCGATTAGAAGGAATATGCAATGAAGAAAGTCAGGAAGGCAGTCATACCGGTGGCAGGGCTTGGAACGCGGTTCCTGCCGGCGACCAAATCCATGCCGAAGGAAATGCTGCCGGTGGTCGACAGGCCTGTCGTGCAATATGCGGTGGATGAGGCGTTCGAGGCAGGCATCGAGCACATCGTCTTCGTTACCGGCCGCAACAAGGCGGTGATCGAGGACTATTTCGACCTGCATCCTGAACTGATCGGAACCCTGGAGCAGAGCGGCAAGAAGGCGCAGCTTGAAGCGCTCGAAAGCCTGCTTCCCGTCGCCGGCGCGACGAGTTTCATCCGCCAGCAGTCGCCGCAGGGCCTCGGCCATGCCGTGTGGTGCGCGCGCGAAGTCATCGGCGACGAGCCCTTTGCATTGCTTTTGCCCGACATGGTGTCCTTTGGCGGGCGCGGCTGTCTCGCCGAAGTCGCCGATCTTTATGCACAGACCGGCGCAAACGTCATCGCCGTCGAGCGTTGCGACCCGACCGAGACCAGCAAATACGGCATTGTCGGCCGCGGCGCGGATGTCGGCACTGGCTTCGAGGTGACGGCCATGGTCGAAAAGCCGGCTCCGGCCAACGCCCCGTCGAACTTTTACATCAACGGGCGCTACATCCTGCAGCCCGAGATATTCTCGCTGCTGGGCAGCCAGCAACGCGGCGCCGGCAACGAGATCCAGCTGACCGACGCGATGGTGCGCCTCGCACAGACGCAAGCCTTCTTCGCCCAGCCTTTCGACGGCCGCATGTTCGACTGCGGTTCGAAGGAGGGCTTTATCCAGGCCAATATCGCTTTCGCGCTGGCGCGGGAGGACATGAAGGGCCAGATCTTCGATATGCTGCAGGAATTCGTCCGGTCGCACCAGCGTCGGGAAGAAGCCGCATAATGTCCATTTTTTTGAGGCATTGTGGGTGCGGCTGATGACGCAGGACAGGCCGTTGCGCCGCGCGTAACGCGCACTGTCCGGCGCAAGGTTTGCACCCTATGTCCCGACCTTCGAGGCGGTAGCGCCTGCAAACTAGAATTGGACCGAAGATGAACTATGCCAATTTTCCTGTCGAGAAGAGGACGCCATTGCCGGCTTCGAGTGCGGCAAACGCCGAAGACTTCATCGACATCGAGCGCCTGCTTGGCATGGCCGCGCGGCAGGCGAAAGTGGTTGCCGCCTGTGCCGTCATCGGTCTCTTTCTCGGCGTCCTCTACTTGCAGACGACGCCTCCTACCTATGTGGCGACGAGCAGCGTGCTGATCGACGAAGGATTGAACAAGGTCGTCGACGACATTTCGGCGGCGTCGGTCAGCATGCAGACCGACTCCGCCGTTCTGAGCCAGATCGAAATTCTGCAGTCGGCCAGGCTGGCGGGGGTGGTCGTCGACAAGCTGAAGCTCGATCAGAACGACGCTTTCATGAACCCTCCGACGTCGGCTCTGTCGAAGGTCGCAGGCTTTGTACGCGGTATCATCCAGTCTGTCCGCCCCAAGCGCGCCGCTAGCACGACCGACGTCACTCAGCTTGATGCTGCGACGCGTGACGCGATCACCGCATCGTCGTCGCCCCGCGACTACGCAATCTTCAAACTGCAGAACCAACTCGACGCCGAGCGGATCGGCCGAAGCTTTGTCATCAGCATCTCCTTCCAGGCGACGGATCCGGCGCTTGCGACCGCCATCACCAAGGCCTATGCCGACGCCTATCTCGCCGACCAGCTCGATGCCAGCTTCGACGCGACCGAGCGGGCGGCGGTCTGGCTGCAAGGCCGGCTGACCGAGCTTCGTGAGAGCTCCCAGGCGGCCGCACTGGCGGTCGAAAAGTTCAGGGCCGAACATGGATTGGCCGTCAATGACGGCCAGCTGATCAGCGACAAGCAACTGTCCGATCTCAACACCCAGCTGATCGTCGCGCAGGCCGATACCGCACGTGCCGGCGCCCGCTATCAGCAGTACAAGTCGATCGTCGAAAGCGGCTCGGACAATGCGTTCAAGGACGCTGCGATATCGAACGACCAGCCGAGCAGCTCGGTCATCACGACGCTCAAGAACCGCTATCTCACCGTCGCCAAGCGGCAGCAGGATGTCGAAGCCAATTTCGGCCCGCAACATCCGCAGGCCGTCGCGCTCGCCAAGGAGAAGGCTGACATATCGGCGCAGATTTTCGGCGAGCTGAAGCAGCTCACCGAAAGCTACCGCAACGAATACGAGGTCGCTCTGGCGCGCGAGACCGCGCTCCGCGCAAATGTCGCCTTGGCGGCAGGCAAGAGCTCCATCGACAACCAGTCGCAGGTCAAGCTGCGTGAACTGGAGCAGAAGGCGACGGCGCTCTCGACGCTCTATCAGACATTCCTGAACCGCTATGAGGAGGCTGCACAGCAGCAATCCTTCCCGGTCGGCAAGATCCGGGTCATCTCTGATGCGACGATGCCGCAGTCGGCCGCAACCCCGCGGACGGCCATCGTGCTGGGGCTTTCGCTGGCGCTTGGCATAATGATGGGGGCCGGGGTTGGCGGCCTGAATGAATTCAGGGAACGGTTCTTCAGGACCGGCGAGGATGTGCGCGACCGCGTCGGCCTCAAATTCCTCGGCTACCTGCCGGTCATCGGCAAGGCTGGGAAGGACGCTCAGCGCGACGACGGTCAGCCCGACGTCAAGGCCGCCGAAACCAGGACCGCCAAGTCCTCCAAATCCCAGTCCTCCAAAACATTGTCGGCAGCCGAAAAACGTGCGCGCATGCGGGTAACCGTCGATGCACCGGCGTCAATGTTCTCCGAGACGCTGCGCAACGCCAAGATCGCCTTCGATGTCGTGATGGAAGGCCAGGGCAGCCGGGTCATTGGTGTGATCTCGGTGCTGCCCGGCGAAGGCAAGTCGACGGTTGCCGCCAATCTTGCCGGGCTGCTTGCCGCCAACGGATCGAAAACGCTGCTGATCGACGGTGACCTGCGCAACCCCGGCCTCAGCCGCAGCCTTGGCATGGAGGCCGAGCAAGGCCTGATGGAAGCAGTGGTGAGCGGGCGGACCTGGCAGTCGGTCGGCAAGATCGACCGGCAGACCAAGCTGGCGATCATCCCGGCCGTCCTGCGTGGCCATTTTTCGCACACCAGCGAGCTTCTGTCTTCGGCCGGCATGCGGCGCTTCATTGACAATGCCAAGGAAACTTTCGAATACATCATCGTCGATCTGCCGCCGCTCGGGCCAGTCGTCGACGCCAAGGCCTTCGCCCCGCTTGTCGACGGTTTCGTGCTGGTCGCCGAGTGGGGACGCACGCCGCGGGCAATGGTGCAGTCCGTGCTGAGCTCAGAACCCTATATCGCCAAGAAGATCGTCGGCGCGGTTCTGAACAAGGTCGAATTGAAGAAACTGGCCAAGTATGGCTCGATCGGCGGCTCCGAAAGATTCTTCGACAAATATTCGAGCTACTATCTGGAAAAATCGGAAGCGCGCACAAAGGCGGCCGCCTGAGCGACGGATATCGCGCTCAGGAAAATATCAGCCTGGCGCGTTTGTCGGCGATCCTGACTGCGGTCAGCCGGCCGCTTTGGAAGGCGCCCGTGTCGATGCCAAGCCGGCGTCCCTCGAGCTTCGGAAGCTCGACCGGCGTATGCCCGTGCACCACATAGCGGTCGAGAAGATGCGCGGCTTCGAAGAACTCCGAGCGGATGTTGAGCAGGTCGTCCTCGTCTTGTGCGGCGAGGTCGATGCCCGGCCTGATGCCGGCATGAACGAATACGAATTTCGCCGAACAGACCATGACCGGCAGCGCACGCATGAAACTGACGTGGTCGGCGGGAATGATCTCCCGAATGCGCCCGTCGACCTCCTCGTTTGAACCGTAGAGATCGGCCATGCGGTCCGGGTCGACGCCGTAGGAAAACAGCGTTTGCAGGCCGCCTATCGCCAGCCACGACTCTCTCGAAATGATCCCGTCGAGATAGTTCAGCATCACGACTTCGTGGTTACCGGCAAGGCAGATACGCTGGAAGCCTTGGAGTGGCGGCGCCAGCAGATGATCGAGCACGCGCGCCGACTGCGGGCCACGATCGACGTAGTCGCCAAGCATGATGATGAGCTTGCGCCCCTCGAAAGACGCAGAATCGAGCAGGATGTTCTGCTCCAGGGAGCGAAGCTCCTTATAGCAGCCATGCACGTCGCCGATCGCGTAGACGACTGAGTCCCGGATATCGATCTCGAGCCGCTGGCGCGCCGCGGTCCGGGTGTTTCTCGATCGCTGGAACAAGGTCACGAATGGCGTCCCGTATGGCTGTGAATGCGCCTCGATCTCGAAACAACATGGCGACGCAGCGCGTGGATACCATGTCTGGCACCGGTCGTTCCATACCGGAGCTTCGAACGCAACTCGGCTTCGGCGTTCTTACAGGCCGATCCCGCGGCCCTTCAGCGCGGCGGTGATCTCGTCGAGGATGGCGGGATCGTCGATCGTCGCGGGCATACTCCATTCTTCCTTGTCGGCGATCTTCTGCATGGTGCCGCGCAGGATCTTGCCGGAGCGCGTCTTCGGCAGGCGCTTGATCGTCACTACCGTCTTGAAAGCTGCGACAGGGCCGATCCGTTCGCGCACCAGCGTAACCACCTCGCTCTCGATGATCCCTGCATCGCGGTCGACGCCCGCATTCAGCACGACGAAGCCGAGCGGAACCTGGCCTTTCATCGCATCGGCAATGCCGACGACGGCGCATTCGGCGACGTCGGGATGCGCGGCCAGCACCTCCTCCATGGCGCCGGTCGAGAGCCGGTGGCCGGCGACATTGATGATGTCGTCGGTGCGGGCCATGACATAGAGATAGCGGTCCTCGTCCATCATGCCGGCATCCGCGGTTTTGTAGAAGCCGGGGAACTCCTCGAGATAGGCTTGGCGAAACCGCTCGTCGGCATCCCACAGCGTCGGCAGGCAGCCGGGGGGCAATGGCAATTTCACCACGACATTGCCAAGCGTACCACGCTTGACCTCATGCCCGGCATCGTCGAGCACGCGGATGTCATAGCCGGGCATCGGCACGCCGGGCGAGCCGTATTTGACCGGCAGCAGGCCCAGCCCGGCGGGGTTGATGGTCATCGGCGAGCCGGTCTCGGTTTGCCACCAATGGTCGATCACCGGCACGTTCAATTTCTGCTCCGCCCATTTGATGGTTTCCGGATCGGCGCGCTCGCCGGCGAGGAACAGCGTGCGGAATTTGGACAGGTCGTATTTCGGGACGAATTCGCCCTTCGGGTCCTGTCCCTTGATGGCGCGAAAGGCGGTTGGCGCGGTGAACAGCGCGACGACGCCGTGCTCGGCAATCACCCGCCAATAGGTGCCGGCATCGGGCGTGCCGACCGGCTTGCCCTCGAACAGCACGGTCGTGCAGCCATGCAGCAGCGGGCCGTAGACGATGTAGGAATGGCCGACCACCCAGCCGACATCGGAAGCCGCCCAAAACACTTCGCCCGGCTTGACGCCGAACTCGTTTTCCATCGACCATTTCAGCGCGACCATATGGCCGCCATTGTCGCGCACGATGCCTTTCGGCTGGCCGGTCGTGCCCGACGTGTAGATGATGTAGAGCGGATCGGTGGCAAGCACCGGAACACAGTCGACATTGGCGCCGGCGGCCCGCTCACGCGCCACGGCGTCGGCATAGTCGATATCGTGATTTTCCCTGAACTCGCAGCGCAATTGGTCGCGCTGCAGGATGAGGCAGGCTTCGGGCTTGTGCCGCGACATCTCGATCGCTTTGTCGAGCAGCGGCTTATAGGCGACGACGCGCCCTGGCTCCAGGCCGCAGGAAGCGGAGATGATCAGCTTCGGCTTGGCATCGTCGATGCGGGTGGCGAGCTCATGCGAGGCAAAGCCGCCGAAGACCACCGAATGTACGGCGCCGATCCGCGCACAGGCAAGCATGGCGAAGGCTGCTTCCGGCACCATCGGCATGTAGATGATGACGCGATCGCCTTTTTGGATGCCACGATTCTTGAGCACCGAGGTCAGCGCGACCACCTCGCGCTTCAACTCGGCATAGGTGAATTTCCTGATTGTGCCCGAAATCGCGCTGTCATGGATCAACGCGATCTGGTCGGCACGGCCGCCCGCCACGTGGCGGTCGACGGCATTGAAGCAGGTGTTGCAGGAAGCGCCGTTGAACCACCGGCCATAGACACCGGCATTGGCGTCGAACACGGTCTCGAAGGGCGAGAACCAGTCGATAGCGCCCGCGGCATCGGCCCAGAACTTTTCCGGGTCGCGTTTCCAGCCGTCATAAACCTCGTGGTAGCGTGACGCCATCCAGCTTCCTCCCCAGGAATGTTTGCTGTCCTTGAAATAGCGTATGCTGGTTTGTGTAACCATGTATTTGTGCGTTTCGTTTGCTGTCGTTCTAACTTGGCCGCAAGTGCGGGTCATGGTGGTCTGGGGGCCGGTATCGTTCGAATTTTCGGCATTAGGGGCAGGGCGCGATGAAATTGCGATATGAGCTTGGGTTTGCCGCGGTTGCGACGCTGGCGGTGGTGCTCGCTTCAGCTGCTCAGGCCAGCGATGCGGCGGCACGGCGTATCATCGGCTTTTCGCCCGACGGCAACTATTTCGCCTTCGAGCAGTATGGCACGCTCGACGCTGGTGCTTCGGATTCGGGCTGGTCGGAGATCGACATCATCGACACCCGCACCGATCAGTTTGTCGGCGGCAAGCCGATCCTCATCGTCGACGAGACGGAGGATTCGACGCTGACACTTGCGCAGGCGAGGGCACAGGCCGCGGGGCAGGCGGCGCCCTTGCTGGCCAAATATTACATAGCGCCGCGTGGCGAACGGACTGGCTTCGACAAGTTCACCTTTCCCGAGGACATGGTCGCCTACAACGACATTGCGCGCCTCGAGCAGGTTTCGCAACAATGGCTTTCGCCGACCTATGACGAGCTTGGCATCTCGACCATTCAGCTCGAGCAGATTCTTGCCGATAGCACGGCGGATTGTTCAGCGAGTTTCGACGGGGCACAGCAGGGCGAGATGACCGGCAAGGCGCTCGGCTTTCGCCTGACGCTGCAGGGCCAGGACGGCCATCCGATCAAGGTGTTGCACGAGGACAGGACTGTACCCGGTTCGAGGAATTGCCCGACCTCCTATAGCCTGTCGGAATCCTACACCTTCACCCCAGACGGCAAAGCGGGCGTGGTTGTCGTGCTCGTGCAGCGCTTCAGCCAGGGATTTGAAGGGCGTGACCGCCGTTTTCTCGCCGTGACAGGCCAGGTGCACTGAGGCAACGCGCACGGAAGTAGTCCGCTACCCGAGTTGTTGTCCCTAAAGCGGGAGGGCAGCGAGCATAAGTCCGACCCCGCCGACGATCAGCAAGGCGGCTGCCAGCATCTTTCCATGGCGCTCGAAACCCGTCGGCGCCCGATCCCAATTGTAACGCATGATCGAACTCCCCAAACCCGCAGATTCTTTATCTTACGCAGGGTGAGGAGGGCAACTGTCTGACGGTACGCGGCGTTGCCGATGTCGGTCCTATCACCGACTATTTCTAGGGCATTCTCCGCCGCTACATGCCCCAGCGCAGCGCGGCCGTATGTACCGGTGCATCCCACCAAACAGCCGCCTCGTCGTCGAGCATGCTCAGCGTGATCGAACAGCCGGCCATGTCGAGGGAGGTAACATAGGACCCGACCAGCGACCGGGTTACTGTGACGCCGTGCTTCTCGAAGATTTTGCGGGCGCTGTTGTACATCAGGTAAAGCTCCATCAACGGTGTGCCGCCAAAGCCGTTGACGAAGAGCAGCGCCTGGCCTCTGGCACCGTCGCCCAGGTCACCCAGGATTGCGGTACAGATCTCGTCGGTGATGGCGTCGGCGCTTTTCAATGTGTCGCGCCGCCTTCCGGGCTCGCCATGGATGCCGACCCCGAACTCCATCTCGCCGTCGCCGATATCGAAGGTCGGCTTGCCCGCCGCCGGCACGGTGCAACTGGTCAGCGCCACGCCCATCGAGCGCGTCGCGCCGTTGACGCGCTCGCCGAGCGCCTTCAAGGGCTCCAGTGGCATGCCTTCTTCGGCCGCCGCGCCGACGATTTTCTCGACCACCAGCGTACCGGCGACGCCGCGCCGGCCGGTGGTGTAGGACGAGTTTTCGACCGCGACGTCGTCATTGGTCACGATTTGCATCACGCCTTCCGACATTTCAGCGGCCATGTCGAAATTCATCACGTCGCCCTCGTAGTTCTTGACGATGAACAGGCAGCCGGCGCCCGTATTGACGACTTCGGCCGCCGCCATCACCTGGTCAGGCGTCGGCGAGGTGAATACCTGGCCGGGGCAGGCGGCATCCAGCATGCCGTGCCCGACGAACCCACCATGCAGCGGCTCGTGACCCGAGCCGCCGCCGGAGATCAGCGCCACCTTGCCCGGCTTGAGCAGCTTGCGGCGGATGAATTTGTGTTCCTCGCCAAGCGCCAGGATATCGGCATGCGCTGCAACGAAGCCGTCGAGGCTCTCGGTCAGCACCGTATCGACCGAATTCAGAAATTTCTTCATGGCTGTCCTCCCGAAATAGCCCAGCGTCAGCTGCCCTTGCCGGCGATGCTGGTGATCTTCTGGATGAAATCGTTGACCGCCCGGTCGAGCGCCGCGTTCTGCTTGTCGTCGCCGAAATCGGGAACGATCAGCGAGACATGACGTGTCTTGCGCATGCCTGCGGCCAGCGACATCTTTCCCGGATGCGCCCGATGGTAGGCCTCAAGGAAATGATCGCGTTCGACCGGGCTGAAATGGCAGACGGAGAAGATAGCCGGCAAATGCTTCGACGGGATCGGCGTCGAGTAGGCTGGGCTTGAAATCTGCGTGACGAAGCTGCGGTGTTTTCCAAGCGCGTCGGCGAGGCGCTGGCGCATGCCGGACGGGCGCTGGTCGATCACCTGCGACAGGATCGTCTTGTAGGCGCGGATCGCCTCTTCGGGGCCGGATTGCGACGCCTTGTCAGCCATGCCGGGGCCTAGATCGAAACGTCCGCGATGGCCGCCTTGGCCATCGCGAGTTGGGCGGGAGCGACGGAGAGGTCACGCAGGCCGGTTTCGAGCAGCGCCGGGATCGAGGCGGGGTCGCCGCCGGCATCGCCACACAGGCTGACCGGGATATTATGCCCGCGGCCGAAGGCCGCAACGGAGGCGATCAGCCGGAGCACGGCCGGGTGCCTGACGGAATTCAGATGTGCGACCGACGCATTGTCGCGCGCGGCCGCCATCACGTATTGGGTCAAATCATTCGAACCGATCGAGAAGAAGGCGGCCTTGGCGAATGCCTCCGGTGCGATGGCCACCGACGGCACCTCGACCATGATGCCAAGCGGCGGCATTTTGTGCGCGATGCCGCGCGCCAAAAGGTCAGCCTGCTCCTCCGCGAACAGCGCGGTGGCGTGTTCATACTCTTCCGGAACGGCGATCATCGGGAACATCACCTTCAAATTGCCGTGCATGGCGGCACGTAGCAAGGCGCGGATCTGCACACGAAAGACCTCCGGACGCATCAGCGACAGCCTGATGCCGCGCAGGCCAAGGAACGGATTACCTTCTTCGACGGTGAGGCCCGGCACAGGCTTATCGCCGCCCGCATCGACAGTACGGATCGTCACCGGCCTCTCGCCTGCCCATTCCAGCACTTTGCGGTAGGCGCGATATTGCGTCTCCTCGCCCGGCAGCGTCTTGCCGAACAGGAATTCGGTCCGCATCAGCCCGACACCGTCGCACGCCGCAGCATCGATGCTGTCGACATCGGACGGATCGGCGATATTCACCTGCACGCGGACCGCTATGCCGGTCTTCGTTGCCGCCGGCCTTGTCAGATAGGCTGCCGCTTTGCCGCGATGCGCCGCGAAAGACGACGACGATCGCCGGAATATGGCGATCTCCGCTTTCGAAGGCGCCAACACGATGCCACCATGTTCGGCATCGAGCAGTGCGATTCCGGTAAGGTGAGCCGGCGAAGCACCTGGCCTGGCCAGCCCACGCTCCATGAGCCCAAGCCCCACCACCATGGGCACGCCGCGTGAGCGTGCCAGCATTGCGACATGACTTGCGGCACTTCCTGCCGTAAGTGCTATGCCGCCGCCTGCACTCCAGTCGGTTTCGAGGAAGCGCGTCGGTGCGATATCCTCGCCGTAGAAGATCGCACCCGCCGGCGGCGCAATGTCGCCGCCCCCGGTCAGCGCGCGCAGCACCTGGTCGCGTATATCGCGCATGTCGGCGGCGCGCGCCCGGAAATAGTCCTGCTCGGATGTTTCATAGCCGGCTATCTCGGCGTCGAGCGCTTTTCGCCAAGCCACATCAGCAGCCATGCCCTCGGCAATTCGCGCAAAGGCCGGGCCGGTCAGCGCGTCGTCCTCCAGCATGGCGAGCTGGAATTCGAGGATGGCGGCCGCCTCGCTGTCGCTGCTTTCGATCAATGTCGCGAGCCGGCCCGCGGCAATGGAGATGGCGGCCTCAAGCGCCGCCTTCTCGCCCGCGGCAGTCGCCTTGCGGACATAACGCACAGCAGCCTGGTCCAGATCGAACAGCGGCCCCTCGGCATAGCCGGCCGATGCCGAAATGCCCTGCAGCCTAAGCGATTCGGGCATGGTCCTTGCCTTCGTCGAAATCGCGGCGCACCAGCTCGACCAGTGCTCCGACCGCCTCGCCGGCGCCGTCCCCTTTGGCTCTGATGTGCAGGACAGTGCCTTTCGGCGCTTTCGCAGCCATCACCTTGACGATGCTCTTGGCGTCGAACCATGGCCCGTTGGCGGCGAGCGCAATCTCGACGTCGGCCGAAAACGTCTTGGCAAGCTTGGTGAACTTCACCGAAGGACGCGCATGCAGCCCCACCTCATGGGTGATCAGGACGCTGGCTTCGGCTGCTGCGGACATGCTTGTCAAAATTCCCGTTCGTTCACGACGGCGACAATTCGTGCGCCGTCGCCACCACTTCCCTGAGCGAGGCGCCGCCGGAAGCCTCGGTCGCCGCCATCACCGCGCCTTCGACGATCGGCGCATTGCAGACGACGATCTTCTGGGCGCGTGGTTCGCCGATCATCTCGATCGCCATCTCGCTATTGGTCTCGGCACCTCCGAGATCAACGAGGATCGCGACACCCGCCTCCGACCAGGCCTTGTCGATGGCACCTATGATCGCCTCGACATTGGTTCCCAGCCCGCCATGGCCGTTTCCGCCGCACCATGCAAGCGGCACTTCGTTGCCGACCATCTGCCGCACCATGTCGGCGGTGCCTTCGGCGACCAGCGGCGAATGCGAGACGATGACGATGCCGACATTGCTCATGCGCGCCTCTCGATTGCTTCGGCTACGGCCCGCACCAGAAGCGCGGTCGAGCGTGCGCCGGCATCCATATGACCGATCGAACGGTCGCCAAGGAAGGAGGCGCGCCCACGCAGCGCCTTCATCGGCACAGTCGCGTCGGCTGCGTTGTCGGCGATCTCGGCGATGTCCGCTGCCGCCTTTCCCTGCAGCAGGGCCTCGTGCACCGGCTGCAGCACGTCGAGCATGGTTTTTTGCCCGGCCTGCGACTTGCCTCTGGCGGCCACTGCTTCAATCGCCTTGCCGAAGGCCGCCGCCAGATCGGCGCGATCCGGCGCCGCGGGAATCTCCTTGCCGAGCACCATGAACAGCGTGCCGAACAAGGGACCGGAGGCTCCGCCGACGGTCATCACCAGTTTGGTGCCGATCGCCTTCAGCGCCTCGGGCAACGGCTTTGCCGCAAACACGCCGGCCTCGGCCCGCACGGCCTCGAAGCCGCGTTTCATGTTGAGCCCATGGTCGCCGTCGCCGATGGCCTGGTCGAGCCTGGTCAGCTCTTCGGCATGGGCGGCGATGGTGTTTGCCGCCGCCTCGATCAGCCTGGAAATATCCGCTGCCGCCATATCACCCATGCTCCTGGCCCCTACGCTGCCGGCAGTACGAGAAAATTGCATATCCGGCAATTGAAGCATTCTTTTCCCCAGTCAAGCGGGTTCGAGCAACGCAGCGAGGGCCGTGAAGACCTCGGCGACGGCAAAGGCGCCGGGGTCGACCACGCCGTCGAGCTGGCTGCCAATATAGGCGGACCGCCCGGCCTTGGCCTTGCGCATGGCAGCGGTGGCCTCGGCGCCGCGTCGCGCCGCGACCGCCGCATCCTCCAGACTGCCGCTATCCAGCGCCTTCAAGGCGGGTTCCAAGGCATCGACCATCGTGCGATCGCCCATCCTCGCTCCACCATAGAAGGACATCCGATCGAGGCCGGCGAGAAGCGCCTTGGGAAGCGTTTCGCCAGACTCCAGCGCCTGCCCGGCGGCGGTGAAGAAGATCGACAACAGCACGCCGCTGGAGCCGCCCATGCTGGCACTCAGGATGTCGCCCACGGCGGCCAGCGTGGCGGCAGGGTCGGCGAGCGGCAGCGCCGCAAGGCGGCCAAGCACGCTGCGCGCACCGGCCGCCACAGTCGATCCGGTGTCGCCGTCTCCCGCCTTGGCGTCCAGTCCGTTCAACGCGCCTTCAAGCGAGATCAGCCGTTCGCAGATGGCGACCACCAGCCGCTCGGTGCGTGCGTCCGGGCTGGCTTTCGACGCGTTGCCCCGGCCGGCGGCTTTGGCCATCGGCACGACGCTGGCTTGGCGAACGGCTCTTGCCGGCAGCCAGGCGTGAGGGCCTACCGGCGCCCTCAACGCCGCTTCGCGCGGCGCATCGAGCCGGATCAGCGACAAGGAAAAGCCGTTCATGTTGAGCGCGGTCATAAGCTGCCCGGGTCCGATCGTCAGCGTCACCTTTCGTGCCAGCGGTGATGTCAACACCGCATTGGCGACAAGCAACATTTCCAGCGGTGGCACCGAACCGAGATTGTTGATCAGCAAGGCGTAGTCGCTGGCGGGATCGAGCCGCGCGGCAAGGCGCTCCGACATGATCGCAACCAGCCTTTCGGCACTTTGCACCGCAATCCGCTCAACGCCCGGTTCGCCATGGATGCCGAGGCCGAGTTCAGCGTCGTCGGCGCCAAATCTTTCGTCATGGCTCTGACCGGGGATCGAGCAGGATGACAGCGATATGCCGAGGGAAACGATATCCGCCGCCGCGGCCCGCGCAGCAGCGGCAACCGTCGACAGATCGTTGCCGGCTTCCGACATGTGGCCGGCGATCTTGTGCACGAACAAGGTGCCGGCAACGCCGCGCGGCTGGGCAATATCAGGCAGGGCGATGTCGTCGGCGACGATCACCATCTCGACGCGGAAGCCTTCGGCGCGCGCCTTCTCGGCGGCCAAGCCGAAGTTGAGGCGATCGCCGGTATAGTTCTTGACGATCAGCAGGCACCCGGCGGGACCGGTCACCGCGCGGATGGCCGTCAATACTGCTTCCACGCTCGGCGAAGCAAAGATCTCGCCTGATACCGCCGCCGTGAGCATGCCCATGCCGACGAAGCCGGCATGCGCGGGTTCGTGCCCGGCCCCGCCGCCGGAGATGATGCTGACCTTGCTCTTGTCCCAGTCTGCACGGAGGACGACCTTGATTTCGGGATAGCCGTCGAGGCGGGCGAGATCGCCGGTGCCGGTCGTGCCGAGAAAGCCGTCCAGGGCCTCAGTTACGATCGTATCCCTGCGATTGAAAAAATGCTTCATCGAATTGGTCCACTCCGGTGCCCGAAATTGCCGGTTGAAAGGTGCCAGGAAAACACTCGCGCAGCGCTCACAGCAGCCGTCGCCCATCGGCGCCGAAATACAGCGGCGAGCGATAGCGGATCATGATCCTGTCGCCCTGCGCCAGGTCGGTGTCGGGGTCGGTCAGCGTCACCAGCTTCCTGGTCCCCACCGTCACATGCAGATGGTTCTGGTCGCCGAGATGCTCGACCCAATCGACGACGCCGTCGGCATGGCCGTTCGCCGCCTTCGCGATCGAAAGATGTTCGGTACGCGCACCGATTGTCCTGGTCCCCGCCGGCGCTCCGCCATCCGGCAGCAGTCCGACCGGCAACAAATTGATTGCCGGTTGGCCGAGCCTGGCCGCGACGTGAAGGTTTGCCGGCTCAGAATAGATCGTGCGCGGCGAACCGATCTGCACCAGCACACCGTCGGCGAGGATGCCGATGCGGTCGGCCATGGTCATCGCCTCGATCTGGTCATGGGTGACGTAGAGCATGGTGGCGCCGAGTTCGGCCTGTATGCGCTTCAGCTCGAGCCTGAGATCGGCGCGCAGCTTGGCGTCGAGCGACGACAGCGGCTCGTCCATCAGGTAGATCGACGGCTTGCGCACCAAAGCGCGGCCGATAGCGACGCGCTGCATCTCGCCGCCCGAGAGTTTGGTCGAGCGATTATTCAGCTTGTGGTGGATGCGCACCATCTTGGCCACGTCCTCGACGCGGCGGCGAATCTGATCCTCCGGCATTTTCCTCGCCGGCGAGCGCAGCGGAAAGGCGAGGTTGTCGTAAACCGACAGATGCGGATAGAGCGAATATTGCTGGAACACGAAAGCGGTGTCGCGCTCGGCCGGCGACAGCGTCGTCGTGTCGTGGCCGGCAATATGGATCGAGCCCGCTTCCGGACGCTCCAGCCCGGCGATCAGCCTGAGCGTTGTCGTCTTGCCGGCGCCGGTCGGCCCGAGCAGCACGACGAATTCCCCGTCGGCGATATGCAAATCGAGATTGTCGACGGCGACATGCTCGCCAAAAGCCTTTGTCACGCCTTTGATGTGAACGTCAGCCATGATGCGCTCTCCCCTGGGAGGCCGAGTCATGGATTTCGGTGCGCACCGCACGGCCGGATCCCTTTGCGAACAGCGACAGCCGCGCGCTGTTCAGCGCCAGGCCCACATGATCGCCCGGATTGAGCCGGATTTCGGCCGGCACCCTGGCCTTGATGATGCCGTCTGCCGTCTCCACCGCCACGATCTGGGTGGTGCCGAGATATTCCGTGCCGTAAATAGCTCCGCGCAGCTTCGAAGCGTCGTCGAACCGGATGTGCTCCGGTCGGATGCCAAGCGCCATCTCGGCCGGCGCGACATCCTCGCGCACCTCCGGCACGGCCACCCTCGCGCCCTGCACAACAACTTCCCTGGCGCCCTTTGAAAGGCCGCCGCCGAAGCCGAGGAAATTCATCGGCGGCGAGCCGATGAAGTCGGCGACGAACATCGTCGCCGGCCGATCATAGATCGCGCGCGGGGTGCCGAACTGTTCGATCACGCCGTGGTTCATCACCGCGATCTTGTCGGCCATCGACATCGCTTCCATCTGGTCATGCGTGACATAGACGGTGGTGGCGTGGATGCGGTTGTGCAATTCGCGCAGCTCATGGACCATCAGGTCGCGGAATTCGGTGTCGAGCGTGCCGAGCGGCTCGTCCATCAGGAAACATTTTGGCCGCCGCACGATGGCGCGGCCGAGCGCCACGCGCTGGCGATCGCCGCCGGCTAGCCCGGAGACCGACTTGTTGAGCAGATGGTCGATCCGCAACAGCTTCGCCGTCTCTTCCACCCTGGCCCGAATTTCAGCGCCTGGCATGCCTTGCGCCAGCAGCGGGAAACCGATGTTCTTTCTCACATTCATGTGCGGATAGAGCGCGAACAGCTGGAACACAAAAGCGATGTCGCGCTCGCGGGCACGCCGCATGGTGACGTCCTCGCCGCCAAGCAGGATCTTGCCGCCGGTCGGCAGTTCGAGCCCGGCGATCATACGAAGCGTCGTCGTCTTGCCGCAACCCGACGGCCCCAGCATGACGAAGAATTCGCCGTCCTCGACGACGAAGTTGGAATCCTGCACGGCGACGAAATCGCCGAATGCCTTTCTCAGATGTTCGACCCTGATCTCAGCCATCGTCTACTCCGGAAATTTCGAGACGATGATGAACATCGCCGTGCCGGCCAGCATGGTGACGAACGAATAGGTGTAGAGCGCCAGCGCGAAGGGCTGGAACAGCATCAGGAAGCCGATGGCGATGATCGCCGTGGCGACGTTTTCCATCAGTCCGCGCCTGGCCCAGACGGGCCAGCGCGATTTGCGTTTTACGGTCAGGCTCATTTGCGCACCGCGCCGAAGGTGATGCCGCGCAGCAATTGCTTGCGAAGCAGGATAGTGAAGACCAGGATCGGCACCAGGAAGATCGTCGTGCCGGCCGCGACCGCCGGCCAGTCCTGGCCGCCTTCGCCGATGATGGTCGGGATGAAGGGCGGCGCGGTCTGCGCCGTGCCCGAGGTCAGCAGCGCAGCGAAGGCGTATTCGTTCCAGGCAAAGATCAGACAGAAGATGGCGGTCGCGGCAATGCCCGTGGTCGCCTGCGGCAGCACGGTGCGCCAGAACGCCTGCAGCCTGGTGTAGCCGTCGATCATCGCCGCCTCTTCATATTCGCGCGGGATCTCGTCGATGAAGCCTTTCAGCAGCCAGACTGCCAGCGACACGTTGACCGCCGTGTAGAGCAGGATCATGCCGAGCGCGGTGTCCGACAGTCCGAGCTCCCGATACATCAGGTAGATGGGAATCGCGACCGCGATCGGCGGCATCATGCGCGTCGACAGGATGAAGAACAGAAGGTCGTCGGCGAGCGGCACCTTGAAGCGCGAAAAACCATAGGCCGACAGCGTGCCGAGGAACACCGCGCAAAACGTCGAGCCGAAGGCGATGATCAGCGAATTGACGAAGCGCGGCATGAAGTTCGACGGGCCGGCGATCACCATGTTGCGCTTGCGCACCGTCTCGTCGCAGACCCCCGTCGCCGGTCCCAGGGAGTTGATGTATTCCGGGGTTTGCCGAGTCCGGGTCGAGAACAAGTTGCAGTAGCCCTCGAGGCTCGGCTGGAACAGGATCTTCGGCGGATAGGCGATCGAATCCGGCGGCGTCTTGAAGCTGGTGGCGAAGATCCACAGCAGCGGCACGATCGAGATCAGCGCGTAGGCAACGATGATCGTGCCGGCGACGCGCTTCGACGTGGCCGAGGGTGCGACAACGGAATGGGCTGACGTCAGGCTCATCTCTGCTTCACCTTGTTCAGTGCCTTGACGTAGATGTTGGCCAGGCCGAACACCGCGACGAACAGGATGATGGCGAAGGCCGAGGAATAGCCCGTCCGCCAGCTTTCGAAGGCCTGCCGCTTCAGCGTGATCGAGGCCACTTCGGTGGTCGATCCCGGCCCGCCGCCAGTGAGCAAATTGACCATGTCGAACATCTTGAAGTTCTCGATGCCGCGGAACAGCACCGCCAGCATGATGAAGGGCAGCGCCATCGGCAGCGTGATCGACCAGAACTGCCGCCAGTTGGAGGCGCGGTCGACCTCGGCCGCTTCGTAGATGTATTCGGGGATCGAGCGCAGGCCGGCGAGGCAGATCAGCATCACGTAAGGCGTCCACATCCAAGTGTCGACGATGATGATCGACCATGGCGCCAGCGACACGTTGGAGAGCATGCTGATCTGCGTTGCCGGAATGCCGGTGACGAACGAGACAGCGTAGGCGAACAGCCCGATCTGCGGCTCGTAGAGAAAGCGCCAGAAATTGCCGACCACCGCCGGCGACAGCATCATCGGCACCAGGATGATGGTCGTCCAGAAGGCGTGCCCGCGGAACTTGCGGTCGATCAGCCAGGCCAGCGTAAAGCCGATCAGCGTCTGCAGCAGGATGGTCCAGAACACGAAATGCGCCGTCGTCTGCATGGCGATCCAGATGTCCTGGTCGGCGAGAATGCGCTTGTAGTTCGCGAGCCCAAGGTTCTTCACCACCTCATTGGGACGATTGGCGCGAAAATTGGTGAAGGACAGATAGATCGCCCAGAACAGCGGGAAGATGTTGATGGCTAGAAGCAACAGGATCGTCGGCGAAATGAACAGCCAGGCGAGGCCCTTGTCGCTGATGCCCCGGACCTTGCGGGCCAACGGCTCGGGCGTAGCCCGGGCAACGCTGTCCGCAGTCCGATTGAGCATGGTCAGTCCTGCTTCGGTCACTTGGATCGTCTCGACAATGGAATTTATCTGAACTGTGTCCCGTGCCAAGGGCGGCACGGGACGGTTCGGTCATGGGCTCGGGAGGAGCCGGTTACATCTTGCCCGGTTACATCTTGCCATCGTCCTGGAAGACCTCGGTCCAGTCCTTGACGAGGCCGTCGAGGGCATCCTTGGCCAAGCCTTGCCCGGCAACGACATAGTCGTGGAAGCGCTTCTGCGATGCCTGCAGCAGCGGGGCATAGCTCGGCTCGGCCCAGAAGTCTTTCACGATGGCCATCGAGTCGAGGAAGGTCTGCGCGTAGGGCTGGCTGGCCGGGAAGCCCGGGTCCTTCACGACCGCGTTGAGACAGGAATAGCCGCCGAGCGACCACCATTTGGACTGCACGTCCTTGTTGGCGAACCATTTGATGTATTTGAGCGCGGCTTCCTGCTTGTCGGAATAGGAGACCACCGAGATGCCCTGGCCGCCGAGCTGGGCGAACTGGTCGCCGTCCGGACCTTTGGGATTGACGAAATAACCTATCTTGTCGCCGCCGACATTCTCGTCCTTCTGCAGGCCTGGCCAGGTGAAGGCGAAGTTCATGTGCATCGCCACCTGGCCGGATTTGAAGGCATCGACGCCTTCGCCCATGTAGCTGTTCGAGGCGCCGGGAGGCGTGCAGCAGTCATAGAGCGCCTTGTAGAACTCCAGGCCCTTCACCGATTTATCGGAGTTGACGAAGCCTTCCATCTCGTAGGGCTTTTTCGGGTTTTCGTACTGGAAGCCGAAGCTGTAGAGTACGTCCATGGCGCCCATGGTGATGCCTTCCGAGCCGCGCTCGGTATAGATCGACGCGCCATAGACGGTTTTGCCGTCGATCTCGCGTTTCTGGAAGAATTCGGCGATCTGCTTCAGCTGGTCGAAGGTCGTCGGCGGGCCGAGATCCCAGCCATACTTTTCCTTGAATTCCTTCTGCAGCTCCGGCCTGGAGAACCAGTCCTTGCGGTAGGTCCAGCCGACGACGTCGCCCATCGCCGGCAGCGCCCAGTAATTTGGCGAGTTCTTCGGCCATTCCGAATAGCCGACGACGGTCGCCGGCACGAAATCGTCCATGCTGATCTTCTCCTTGTCGAAGAAGTCGTTCAGCTTGACGTAATGGCCGTTCTCGGCGGCGCCGCCGATCCACTGGCTGTCGCCGATGATCAAGTCGCACAGCTTGCCGTGCGAATTCAGCTCATTGAGAAAGCGGTCGGCATAGTTGGTCCACGGCACGAACTCGAATTTCATGCCGATGCCGGTTTCCTTGGTGAAGTCCTTGGATAATTCCACAAGCGCGTTGGCCGGGTCCCAGGCTGCCCAGCAAAGCGTCAGATCTTCTGCCTGCGCGACGTTCGAAACGGCTGTCGACGCGACGAGTGCCGAGGCCAGTCCCAACGCCAATTTAAAGGTCGATTTCATGCCTTCCTCCCATTTGCGAAACGCGTCCGGATGACGGTTTCAAGAGCCCGCTAAACCCCTCTCCTCCGGGGCCTAAACACAATGGCGGCAACGCCCAGATGTTCAGTAATTTGTTTAGTGATGCAATTTTTACTAAACAACGCAAGCGAATTCGTTGCTGCACCGCAGCATGCTGGATAGGAACCAACGTGAGAAGTTGCGGCGGCCTGCCTAGGTCACCGTCTTGTTGCTGACCGTCACCGGTCGGATCACTGGGGCCGGCGGCAGCAGCGCGCGGATATCGGCGAAGGGGAAGACCGGCTCGAAGCGGAAGGCCTCGGCGAATGATCCGGCTGGGCCGTTGCACTGGCCGGCGCGAAAGGCGTTCTGCGTGCGCGCCGCGTCGACGAAACGCTCGGGATCCTGCGACTGGTGCGCCCGGATCGCCTCCGCCTTGAGATCGAAATGCGTGGAGGTATCGACGTAGTGCGTTGGCGAAAACCCGGTGCCGCCGAACGTGTCGGCATGCAGCACCGGCACCGAGAATGATGCGGCGATGCGCACGCCATCCGACAGCGCGCGGTGGTCGCCATGATAGTCGTTCGACGCATGCGTGATCGCCAGATCCGGCCCTATCTCGCCGATCACTGCTTTCAGCGCCGTGATCAGGGCCGCGTCCGCCACCAGCGCGCCATCGGGAAAGTCGAGGAAGCGCGGCGTCACGCCAAGCAGACCGGCCGCCGCGGTCGCCTCCTTGCGGCGCGTGCGGGCAAGCGCGGCCGGATCGCCATAGCCGCCCCTGGTGCCATCCGTGGCTATGGCAAAAAAGAGTTCTGCGCCTTGCGCGGCATAGGCCGCCATCGTACCGAACATGAAGATCTCGATGTCGTCCGGATGCGCGCCAAGCGCCAGTATCTTCACTCTCATCTCTCCCGGAAACGGAAAAACGTGCCCAACGGAATTCTGCTCGCTCTCATCGCCTATGCAAGCTATTCGTGCAGCGACGCCGTTGTCAAAAGCCTGGGCGGGCAGTTCAATGTCTTCGAGATCGGATTCTTCTCGACATTGTTTGCCGGCTGTTTCCTGCTTTTCGCCAGGCCGCCAGGCGAGCGCTGGCGCGATTTCTGGCGCACGACCCGGCCCTGGGCGGTACAGGCCCGCGCCTGGGCCGGCATCGCGTCGGGTGTGCTCAGCGTCTATGCCTTCACCACCATCCCGCTGGCGGAAGTCTATGCGCTGATCTTCCTGGCGCCGCTGTTCGTCACCATCCTGGCCACGCTGGTCCTCAAGGAGAAGGTCGGCCCATGGCGGTGGCTTGCGGTCGTCGCTGGCTTTGCCGGGGTCATGCTGGTCGTCAGGCCTGGTTTTCGCGAGTTGCATCTTGGTCATCTGGCGGCGTTCATCATCGCTTTCCTGGCCGCCACCAATGTCATCCTGATGCGTTCGCTCGCCGCTCAGGAAAAACGCACGACGATGCTCGGCGTGCTGATCGGCTACGGCCTGCTCTTCAACGGCGTCGGTGCGGCGGCCACCTCGTTCTCGCTGCCGGATGGCAGGCAATGGGCGTGGCTTGTGCTGGCCGGCGCCTTCACCGCCAGCGGCCAGCTGCTGCATCTGCTGGCGGTCAAATACGCACCGGCCAACAGCATCGCTCCTACGCATTACTCGCAGATCGTCTGGGCGGTGCTTCTGGGCGCGCTGTTCTTCAGGGAATATCCCGATTTTCTGTCGCTGGTCGGGCTCGCCGTGGTCGGCGGTTCCGGCCTGCTGACAATGGTGCGCGAGGAGGTGCGGCTCGGCACGGTGCGCTGGAACCCGTTTTCGCGGACCAGGCTTTGAATCGGCGCCGAGGTTGCGCCGCGACCGCCACCGCTGATATGCGATCGGCGCCAACTGGCTGCACAGCATAGCACAATGACCACAAAACCCTTGCCGGACCTGCCGGTCTCCGCTGTCTTGCCGGCGCTCGATGAAGCGCTGAGCCATGGTAACAGCGCCGTGCTGGTGGCGCCGCCCGGCGCCGGCAAGACGACTTTGGTTCCACTGGCGCTGCTCGACGCTGAATGGCTCGGCGCCGGAAAAATCGTTCTGCTCGAGCCTCGCCGCCTCGCCGCCCGCGCTGCTGCCCGCCGCATGGCCGAATTGCTTGGCCAAGAGCCCGGCGAAACCGTCGGCTATGCCATGCGCATGGAAAACCGCACGTCCGCGAAGACCAGGATTCTCGTCGTCACCGAAGGCGTGCTGTCCCGCATGATCCTCGACGATCCCGAACTGCCCGGTGTCGCGGCGGTGTTGTTCGACGAGTTCCACGAGCGCTCGCTCGACGGCGATTTCGGGCTGGCGCTGGCGCTCGACGTCCAAAGTGCGCTGAGGCCCGACCTCAGATTGCTGGTGATGTCGGCGACGCTCGATGGCGCGCGTGTCGCAAAATTGCTGTCCGGCGCGCCGGTGATCGAGAGCGCAGGCCGCGCCTTCCCGGTCGACATCCGCTTTGACGAGCGGCCGGCCGGCATCGCCATCGAGGACGCGATGGCCAGGGCGATCCGCTCGGCGCTTGCCGGGGAGGTGGGCAGCGTGCTCGCTTTCCTGCCCGGCCAGCGCGAGATCGAGCGCACCGCGGAGCGGCTGGCCGGCAAGGTCGGCGCCGACACGGACATCGTGCCGCTCTTCGGCATGCTCGACAACAAGACGCAGGACGCGGCGATCAAGCCTGCGCCGCCCGGCCGCCGCAAGGTCGTGCTGGCGACGTCGATCGCCGAAACCTCCATCACCATCGACGGCGTGCGCGTCGTCATCGATTCCGGCCTGTCGCGGCTGCCGCGCTATGAGCCGGCGAGCGGCCTGACGCGGCTGGAGACGGTACGTGCTTCCCGCGCTTCCGCCGACCAGCGCGCCGGCCGTGCCGGGCGCACGCAGCCCGGCGTCGCCATTCGGTTGTGGCGGGCCGAGCAGACGACGGCACTGCCGGCCTTCACGCCGCCGGAAATCCTCGAGGCCGATCTTTCCGGCCTGTTGCTCGATTGCGCCGCGTTCGGCGTCGCCGATCCGACCAGCCTGTCCTTCCTCGATCCCCCGCCGGCTGCGGCGCTCACCGAGGCGAGGGCGCTGCTGCGTGCGCTCGATGCGGTCGATGCGGCAGGACGCCTGACGGATGCCGGTGCCGCGATGCGCAGGCTGGCGCTACCGGTGCGGCTCGCCCACATGGTCGCCGAGGCGGCAAGGACCGGACAGGGGCTCGAGGCGGCGATGCTCGCCGTGCTATTGACCGAGCGTGGCCTTGGCGGCGAGGGTGCCGATCTGGAACGGCGGCTAATGCGCTTTCACGCCGAAAGATCGCAGCGTGCCACCGCTGCCCGGCAACTGGCCGAGAGGTTGGCAAAGCAGGCTTCACCCTCCCCCTCGAGGGGAGGGTCGGCGAACGAGCCGAGCGCAGCGAGACGAGGGAGACGGGGCGGGGCCGCCGATGGCGTGCCCGAACCGACCCCGCCCCGATCCGCTACGCGGATCAACCCTCCCCTAAAGGAGGAGGGCAGCACTGCCGGCTCGCTCCTCATCCATGCCTGGCCGGATCGGGTCGCCAAAGCGCGCGGCGAGCGTGGCCGCTTCGTGCTTGCCAACGGCTCGGGCGCCATGCTCGACGCCTCCGATCCGCTGGCCGGCGAGACATGGCTCGTCGTCGCCGACCTGCAGGGCAAGGCGCAGAACGCCCGCATCACCGCGGCGGCAGCCATCGATGAGACCGATATCCGTGCCGCGCTGGCGGAAAGGATCGAGACGCGCCGCGAGGTCAGCTTCGACCGCGACAGGCGCGCGGTGCGGGTGCGCGAAACGGTTCGCCTCGGGGCCATCACGTTGTCCGAACGCATGCTGCCGGCGCCGACCGGTGCCGACGCGGATCGCGCCATCCTCGACGCCTTGCGCGAACACGGCCTGTCCCTGTTGCCGTGGAACAGGGAGGCGGAGACGTTGCGGCAGCGGCTCGGCTGGCTGCATCGCGGCCTCGGCGCGCCATGGCCCGATGTCTCCGATGCCGCGCTCGTCGAGTGCCTCGACGACTGGCTGCTGCCATTCCTTTCCGGTGCCACAGCCTTTACGGCGATTGATCCTAGCGTGCTTTCGCAAGGCCTGATGACGCTGGTGCCGCACGAATTGCAGCGCAAGATCGACACATTGGCGCCGACCCATTTCGACGCGCCGTCGGGCAGCCGGCTACCGATCCGCTATGACGGCGAATGGCCGGTGCTGGCGGCGCGCGTGCAGGAGCTGTTCGGCCTCGACCGGCATCCGGCGATCGCCAACGGCACTGTGCCGCTGACCCTCGAATTGCTGTCGCCGGCGCACCGGCCGATCCAGACGACGCGCGACCTGCCCGGCTTTTGGCGCGGCTCCTGGGCCGATGTGCGGGCAGACATGCGTGGCCGCTATCCCAGGCATGTCTGGCCGGAGAACCCGCTTCTCGCCGCCGCCACCAGCCGCGCGAAGCCGCGCGGTACCTGATGCTTCCCGGACCATGATCACAACCCGAAGGTCCGCGTCAGGGGAAAGTGGTCCCGGTTTTCGGAAAGACCTCCAGCGGTTTCCCCTCTATAATCCCGCCATGATAAACATTCTGCACGCGCCCGACTTCCAGCAAAGCCAGCGGCTGCGCCTCAACACGCTGATCAGGCTGCGTTGGCTTGCCATTGTCGGCCAGAGCCTGACCGTGCTTGTCGTCGCCTACGGGCTGAAATTTCCGCTGCCGGTCAGCATGTGTTTTGCGCTGATCGCTTGTTCGGCCTGGATGAACCTGTTGCTGACCTTCCGCTATCCGGCGGCGCATCGGCTTACCCCGTTCTCGGCCTTTGCCATCCTGACCTTCGACAGCCTGCAGCTTGCCGGCCTGCTCTACATGACCGGCGGCCTTACCAATCCGTTTTCGCTGCTGATGACCGTGCCCGTCGTCGTCTCGGCGACGTCGCTGCCGCTGCGATTGACGGCTCTGCTCGGTGCGCTGGTGATCGTGGCGGCGACGCTGCTGGTCTTCTACCACCTGCCGCTGCCCTGGCATGAGGGGGCGCCATTGGCGATGCCGTTCATCTATGTCGCCGGCATGTGGATGGCGGTGTTCTGCTCCATCGCCTTTACCGCGATCTATGCCTTCCGGGTGGCAGAGGAGGCGCGGCTGCTTGCCAACGCGCTTGCCGCCACGGAATTGGTGCTTCAGCGAGAACAGCATCTCTCGGCCCTCGACGGCCTCGCCGCGGCCGCCGCGCACGAACTCGGCACGCCGCTCGCCACCATCACGCTTGTCGCCAAGGAGATGGAGAAGGCGCTTGGCGAAGATCCGAAATACGGCGAGGACGTGAAGCTGCTGCGTTCGCAGAGCGAGCGCTGCCGCGAAATCCTGAAGCGCCTGACCAGCCTTTCCTCCGAGAGCGAAGTGCACCTCTCGCGCCTGCCGCTGACCTCGCTCGTCGAGGAAGTGACGGCACCGCACCGCGATTTCGGCATTTCGATCAAGCTTCGGCCGGGGGAGCGCATCGGCCCGGAACCGGTGGGCCGGCGCAATCCCGGCGTCATTTACGGGCTCGGCAATTTGGTCGAGAACGCCGTCGACTTCGCCCGCAAGAACGTCACCATACGCTGGAGGTGGAACGAGGCCGCCGTCAGCTTCTCGATCATCGACGACGGGCCGGGCTTTCCACCGGAGATCATCGACCGTATCGGCGAACCCTATATGTCGACCCGCCAGGGCACCGAAGCCGGCGGCGGCCTCGGCCTCGGCCTATTCATCGCCAAGACCTTGCTCGAACGCTCCGGCGCGACGCTCGATTTCCGCAATTCGAGCGAGCCCGGCGAGGGCGCTATCGTGCAGATATCGTGGCCGCGCAGCGTCTTCCTTAATCCCGAGCAGGCTTCGGCCACCATGTTCGACACGGCCTAAATTGGACAATAGCGTTGCGAAACTATATTTGCGTAAAAATCAGGCAGCAGGATTTTCAGCACGATGAGTACTGACGAAACGATTGGCGCAATGGTCGAAGGCGAGGACACCTCGCTGCTGATCGTGGACGACGACAAGCCGTTCCTGACGCGGCTTGCCCGCGCCATGGAAACCAGGGGTTTCGTGGTCGAGACGGCGGAGAGCGTCGAGGAGGCGGTTGCCAAGGCGCGCGCCAATCCGCCGGCCTATGCGGTGGTCGACATGCGGCTGGCCGACGGCAACGGCCTCGACGTCGTCGCTGCCATTCGCGAGAAGCGCGACGATGCTCGCGCCATAATCCTTACAGGCTATGGCAACATCGCCACTGCGGTGACGGCGGTAAAGCTCGGCGCCATCGACTATCTATCGAAGCCGGCCGATGCCGACGACATCTTTGCAGCCCTGACCCGCACGGCGGGCGAACGTGCCGCGCCGCCGGAAAATCCAATGTCGGCTGATCGCGTGCGCTGGGAACACATCCAGCGCGTCTACGAAATGTGCGACCGCAATGTCTCGGAAACCGCACGCCGCCTGAACATGCATCGCCGCACGCTGCAACGCATCCTCGCCAAGCGCGCGCCGCGCTAAAAGGTTCTGACTGCAGGCTTGCCCGGCCAGCGCCGTTTGCGCATCATCGCTGGGCGGTGCGTCGGACCTTGCCGCTGATACGACGGAGGCGACATGCAGGACGAAAAGCGGCTGGTCTCCATGCTGCGCGAATTCCTCGACAGCGAGGCGGCCGGCGGCCTCATCCTGATGGCTGCGGCGGCCCTGGCCCTGATCGTCGCCAATTCGCCGCTGGCCGAAGCTTATTTCTCCGCCCTCCATGCCTATCTCGGACCGCTCAGCGTCTCGCACTGGATCAATGACGGCCTGATGGCGGTGTTCTTCCTGCTGGTTGGCCTCGAGATCAAGCGCGAGATGCTCGACGGCCAACTCTCGACCTGGCCGCGCCGCGTGCTGCCCGGCATCGCCGCCGCCGGTGGCATGGCGGTGCCAGCACTGGTCTACGTCGCCATCAACCGCAATAATCCAGCCGCTCTGTCCGGCTGGGCGATCCCGACCGCCACCGATATCGCCTTTGCGCTCGGCGTGTTGTCGCTGCTCGGCAGCCGCGTGCCGGGCTCGTTGAAGATATTCCTTACCGCGCTCGCCATCATCGACGATCTCGGCGCCGTGCTCATCATCGCGGTGTTCTATACCAGCGGCCTGTCGCTCGCCTATCTCGGCGCCGCCTTCGCCGTCATCGCGCTGCTGGTGGTGCTCAACCGCATGCGGGTGCTGACGCTGCTGCCTTATATCGTGCTTGGTGTCGTGCTGTGGGTTTTGGTTTTGAAATCGGGCGTCCATGCGACGCTCGCCGGGGTCGCGCTGGCTCTCACCATACCGCTGAAGATCTCGTCGGGCAGCGGCCACGATCTCGACCATTCGCCGCTGCACCGGCTCGAACACGGCCTGCACAAAATCGTACCCTTTTTCGTCATCCCGATCTTCGGTTTTGCCAACGCCGGCGTTTCGCTCGGCGGTCTCAGCGCTGCCGCCCTGGTCGAGCCGCTGACGCTCGGCGTCGCCGCGGGTCTCGTCGCCGGCAAACTGGTCGGCGTGTTCGGGTCTTCCGCGCTTGCCATCCGGCTTGGCTTCGCTGATCTGCCGGTCAATACCGGCTGGCTGCACATGATCGGCATTTCGCTGCTCTGCGGCATAGGCTTCACCATGAGCCTGTTCATCGGCCTGCTCGCCTTCGCCAGCGACGTCGCTCTGCAGGACGCGGTCAAGGTCGGCATCCTCGCCGGCTCTTTCATCGCAGCGATCCTCGGCGCCGCTGTGCTGCTGGTTGCGCCGGCCGCGAGCGGGGCGGAGGAGGCGGAAGAATAATCGCGTGGCGCCTTCGGCCTGAGGCCACCGTCTCCCCGAGGGCGCTATCCGTGCGCAATCATGACGTGGCGGACTGCGGTATAGTCCTCCAGCGCATATAGCGACATGTCCTTGCCGTAGCCGGATTGTTTCAACCCGCCATGCGGCATCTCGTTGGTCAGCATGAAATGGGTGTTGATCCAGGTGCAGCCATATTGCAGGCGCGCGGCCGTCGCCATGGCGCGCGAAACATCCTTGGTCCACACCGACGACGCCAGGCCGTAGTCAGAATCATTGGCCCAGTTCACCGCTTCGTCGACTTCGGAAAAGCGGGTGACCGAGACCACCGGGCCGAACACTTCGCGGCGCACAATCTCGTCCTCCTGCAGCGCGCCGGCGACGACGGTCGGCTGGTAGAAGAAGCCGGAGCCCTCGCCCGGCATGCCGCCCGTAGTGATCTCGATGTGCTTGAGCTCCGAGGCGCGCTCGACGAAGCTCGAGACGCGGTCACGCTGGCGACGCGAAATCAGCGGGCCGATCTCGTTCTCGGTATCATCGGGGCGATCATACTTGATGGTCGAGACCGCAGCGGAGAGGTCCGCGACAAGTTTGTCATAGATCTTCTTGCCGGCATAGATGCGGCAGGCGGCGGTGCAATCCTGGCCGGCATTGTAATAGCCGAAGGCGCGCAGGCCGTTGACCACCGCACCGAGATCGGCGTCGTCGAAGACGATGACCGGCGCCTTGCCGCCGAGCTCGAGATGTGTGCGCTTGACCGATTTAGCGGCGGCCTGCAGCACCTTCTTGCCGGTGGCGACGTCGCCGGTGATCGAGATCATGTTGACCTTCGGATGGTTGATCAGCGTGTTGCCGACGCTGTCGCCGCGGCCGAGCACGACGTTGACGACGCCTTCCGGCAGGATCTCGACAAGGATTTTCGCCAGCTTCAGCGCGGTCAGCGGCGTCTGTTCCGACGGCTTGAAGACGACCGTGTTGCCGCCGGCAATCGCCGGCGCCAGCTTCCAGGCCATCATCATCAGCGGATAGTTCCACGGCGCGATCGACGCCACAACGCCGATGGCGTCGCGTCGGACCATCGAGGTGTGGCCGGGAATGTATTCGCCGGCGACCTGGCCAGGCATCGAGCGGACCGCGCCGGCAAAGAAGCGGTAGCAGTCGACGATCGCCGGGATCTCGTCATTGAGCACGGCATTGATCGGCTTGCCGCAGTTCAGCGCCTCGAGCGCCGCAAAATCCTTTGCCGCAGCCTCGATGCGATCAGCGATCTTCAGGAGATAGCCGGCGCGCTGCGCCGGTGTTGTGCGGGACCAGGTGACGAAGGCTTTTTCGCCGGCAAGTACGGCCGCCTCGATCTGGACCGGGCTGGCCTCGGGCAGATTGAGGATGGTCGCCCCGGTCTTCGGGTTGAGGATCGGTTCCTCGGTCTCGGTGCCTTTTTCGAATTTCGAGCCGATCAGCATCTGCGTGTCCATGGAAGTCTCTCACTTATGAACGAGATCATTTGCCCGAACCGGCGATCTGGTCGCCGTCGCGGGTCAGGTAATAGGCAGCGAGGATGGGAAGCAGCGTCACCAGCACCACGACCATGGCCACGACATTGGTGACCGGACGCTGGCGCGGACGGATCAATTCCTCCAGCATCCAGATCGGCACCGTCTGCTGCTGGCCGGCGGTGAAGGTGGTGACGATGACCTCGTCGAAGGACAGCGCAAAGGCAAGCATGCCGCCGGCCAGCAGCGCGGTTGCGATGTTGGGCAGCACGACATGCCGAAAGGTCTGGAAACCATCGGCGCCGAGGTCCATCGACGCCTCGATCATTGAGCCGGACGTGCGGCGGAAACGGGCGACCGCATTGTTGTAGACGACGACCACGCAGAAGGTGGCGTGGCCGAGCACGATCGTCCAGAACGAGAACGGGATTTCGGCGAGCGCGAAGGCCGAGCGCAGCGCGATGCCGGTGATGATGCCGGGCAGTGCGATGGGCAGGATGACCAGCAGCGAGATGGTTTCGCGGCCGAAGAATTTTGTGCGCGACACGGCAGCGGCGCACAGCGTGCCGAGGACCAGCGCGATGGCGGTCGAGATCGCCGCGACCCGCACCGACAGCGATAGCGCCTGCCAGACGTCGGGGCGATTCCAGGTGACGGCGAACCATTGCGTGGTCAGGCCCGGCGGCGGCCAGACGAAGCTCTTCTCCTCGGTGGTGAAGGCATAGACGAAGATCAGCAGAATCGGCAAATGCAGGAAAAGCAGGCCGCCGGTGGCAGCGAGCTTCAGTCCGATCGGCGCGGATGGGCCACGGTCAGAGCGCATCGAAGGCCTCCATGCGCTTGGCGCCCCAGAGATAGAAGCCCATGATGACGATAGGCACCACGGTAAAGGCGGCGGCGAGCGGGATGTTTCCGGCGGTGCCTTGCTGCGAATAAACGGCCTGGCCGATGAACAGCCGCGAGGTGCCGATGATCTGTGGGATGATGTAGTCGCCGAGCGTCAGCGAGAAGGTGAAGATCGAGCCGGCGACGATGCCGGGCAGCGCCAGCGGGAACAGCACGTTGCGGAAGGTCTGCCCGGGCGAGGCACCGAGATCGGACGAAGCCTCGACCAAATTGCCCGGCACGCGCTCGAGTGCGGCCTGCACCGGCAGGATCATGAACGGCAGCCAGACATAGACGAAGACGATGAAGGTGCCGGTTGAGGAGACCGACAGCGAGTTGCCGCCGACGACCGGCAGCGACAGCCAGGCGTCGAGCAGCCACAGAAGATGCAATTTGGCCAGTAGCCACGTCAGGATGCCTTCCTTGGCGAGAATCAGCTTCCAGGCATAGATCTTGACCAGGTAGCTCGACCACAGCGGCAGCATGACGCCGAGATAAAACAGCGCCTTCCAACGGCCGCGCGCATAGCGCGCCGCGTAATAGGCGATGGGAAAGGCGATGACCGCCGCCGCCAGCGTCACCAGCGCCGCCATCGTCACCGTGCGCAGGATGATGTCGAGATTGGCGGCCTGCAGCAGGTCGCCATAAGTCTTCAGCGTGAACTGCCGGTTGATCAGGCCGGAGAACTCGTCGATCGAAAAGAAGCTCTGCAAAAGCAGTGCGAAGAGTGAGCCGATATAGACGATGCCGAGCCACAGGACCGGCGGCAGCAGCATGAGCAGAAGCAGGAATTGCGGCCGGCGCCAGAAGAGGTCGGAGAGCGCGCCACGCAGGCCGCCGCTTCCCGGCAGGATGGCGGGCGCCGTGGCCCGCGGCATGGCAGCGTCCAGGCTCATCCGAGATCGTCCATCAGATGTAACTGCTCGCGGTTGAAGGTGAGCGCCACCGCCTCGCCTTCCCGGGGCAAGGCAGCACCCGCCGGCACGATGACATGCAGCCGCAAGCCCTCTGCATCGAGTGCCAGTCTTGTCGTGGCGCCGAGATAATTAGTCGACACCAGGCGGGCGGCAACGCCGTCGCCCTTGGCCGCCCGGCCGATGCGAATGGATTCGGGCCGCAGGCTGCCCCAGCGATGCTGGCCGGCATAGCGCTGGACGAAATCCGGCGGCAACACGTTGGACGAGCCGACGAAATCGGCGACGAAGCGGGTCTTGGGGCGCTGGTAGATGTCTTCCGGCGTGCCGATCTGCATGATCTTGCCATCGTTGAACACGGCGACGCGGTCGGCCATCGACAGCGCTTCGCCCTGGTCGTGGGTGACGAACACGAAGGTGATGCCGAGCGCCTTCTGCAGCGATTTCAACTCCTCCTGCATGTTTTCGCGAAGCTTGAGGTCGAGCGCGCCGAGCGGCTCGTCGAGCAGCAGCACCTTGGGCTGGTTGACCAGCGCACGGGCGAGCGCGACGCGCTGGCGCTGGCCGCCGGAAAGCTGGCCAGGGCGACGCGCGCCATAGCCGGGAAGCCGCACCAGCGCCAGCGCGTCTTCCGCCGCCTTTTGCCGTTCCGGTCTGCCGATGCCCTTGACCATCAGCCCATAGGCGACATTGTCGAGCACGTTGAGATGCGGGAACAGCGCATAATCCTGGAACACGGTGTTGACGTTGCGGCGATAGGGCGGCACGCCCTCGGCACGTTCGCCGAAGATCGAGATCGACCCCGCCGTCGGCTGCTCGAAACCGGCAATGAGGCGCAGGCACGTCGTCTTGCCCGAGCCGGAAGGCCCGAGCATGGCGAAGAACTCGCCCGGCACGATGTCGAGATCGATCGCGTCGACCGCACGCACGCTGCCGAAATGGCGGGAGACTTTTTGGAAGGAAACGGCGGAGGTCATGGGGCTGTCCTGATCTGTCAGGCTCATCAAATTTTCATGCGGTTGCGCCGCCCCTCATCCGCCTGCCGGCACCTTCTCCCCGTAGGGTGGACGGGGAGAAGGGAGACGCTCCAACGCTGGCGGCCCCCGTTCTTCACCGGGAGAGGGTAAGGGTGACGGGCAGCGCCGGGCTTCGTAGGTGAGGCGAACTCACCGCCCGCCGATGACGCCGATATAGTCCGACACCCAGCGGTAGTAGGGTACGCACTGGTCGTTCTGGGTGGCGCATTTCGAGACCGGCGTCTTCCAGAACTTGATCTTGTCGAAATTGTCGTAGCCGTTGGTCTTGCAGCCTTCTTCGCCGAGCAGTTCGTTGCCCTTGCAGGCGGCAGGCACCACTGGCAGCGAGCCGAACCAGGCGGAGACGTCGCCCTGCACTTTCGGCGACAGCGAATGCTCCATCCACATGTAGGCGCAGTTCGGGTGGGCAGCATCGGCCTCCATCATCGTGGTGTCGGCCCAGCCGGTAACGCCCTCCTCGGGGATGGTCGAGGCGACCGGCTTCTTGGCCGCGATCAGCGTGTTGACCTGGTAGGGCCAGGAGCCGGAGGCGACGACGCCTTCGTTCTGGAAATCGTCGACCTGGATGGCGGCGTCGTGCCAATAGCGTCCGACCAGCGTACGCTGGACCCGCAGAAGGTCGAGCGCGGCCTTGTACTGGTCTTCGGTCAGTTCGTACGGATCCTTGATGCCGAGCTCCGGCTTGTGGGCCATCAGGTAATTGGCGGCATCGGCGATGTGGATGGGCCCGTCATAGGCCTGGACGCGGCCCTTGTTCGACTTGCCGTCGGAAAGCTTCATTTCCTCGAAGACCACGTTCCAGCTCTTCGGCGCCTCCTTGAACACTTCGGTGTTGTACATCAGCACGTTCGGCCCCCACTGATAGGGGACGCCGTAATGGACTCCGCCGACGGTGAACCAGGGCGCATCCTTCAGCCGGTCGTCGACCGTCTTCCAGCTCGGTATGAGGTCGGTGTTGATCGGCTGGACGCGCTTGCCGGCGACAAGGCGCAGCGAAGCGTCGCCCGAGGCGGTGACGAGATCGAAGCCGCCCTCGTTCATCAGCGAGACCATCTCGTCGGAGGTGTTGGCGGTCTTGACGTTGACCTTGCAGCCGGTTTCCTTCTCGAACGAAGTGACCCAATCATAGCCCTTGTCGGTTTCGCCGCGCTCGATATAGCCCGGCCAGGCGACGATATTGACCTCGCCTTCGCCCTTGCCGAGCTCCTTGACCTGGGCGACGGCCTGGCCGGAGAAGCTCAGCGCGACCGTCAAAGCAGTGCATGATTTCAGCAATGAATTCATCGTCGATCTCCCATTTTTGCATGACCTCGAAACCGGTTTCGGTTTTCGGAAGAAGATCATGCGCCCGTTCAAAGACGTTGGATGCGCGGCTCTGAGGGGCCGTGCTCCGGCGGCAGCTTTGTTCCCTGACCGAAAAGTGCTGCGAAATTTCCGGTTTCGCAAATTCATTTATCAGAAACCCGATATCGATTTTTCCGATACGTCAGCGGCCAATCTTCTCGGGCCTTTGGCGCACCATGCGCTGCGACTGGGCAAGTCCGATGAAGTCGCGCGCCGCCTGCGGCAGACCGGAGCCGCGCCGCCAGACCATGCCGACCTGGACGACCGGCAACGACCCCGAAATATCGCGCGATTCGATGCGGTCGCCTTCCAGCGACCATGGCCGGTAGACGAGATCGGGCAGCAGCGCCACGCCGGCGCCGGTAGCGACGAGGCTGCGCACCGCTTCGACCGAGCGGGTGCGGAAGGCCACATGCGGCTTGGCGCCGATTGCCGTCAGCAGCTTTCCGGTATTCTCCTCGATCTCGTCGACGGTCAGCATGATCAGCGGTTCCGAGGCGATGTCGCCGATGCCGATGATGTCGGCACCGGCCAAGGGGTGGCCGAGCGGCAGCCACAGCCGGTAGGCCGAGACTTCGAGGATTTCGGACTGCAGCGCGGTGCGGTCGCGCAGGTTCGAGGTGACCATGACGGCAA
Source organism: Mesorhizobium sp. M1027 (assembly GCF_040318745.1). Taxonomy (NCBI): domain Bacteria; kingdom Pseudomonadati; phylum Pseudomonadota; class Alphaproteobacteria; order Hyphomicrobiales; family Phyllobacteriaceae; genus Mesorhizobium; species Mesorhizobium sp. M1027. The sequence continues at coordinate 91,444 of NZ_JAMYMW010000004.1, forward strand.
TGTCGAGCTTGCCGCCGATCAACAGATGCTCGAGATAGTCGCCATTGTCCTCGATCGCCGAGACCTCGACACCCGGATAGGCGCGGCGGTAGCGGGCAAGAAGATCGGAAAGCACATAGCCAGCGACCAACGAGGTGACGCCAAGTTGCAGCCGCCCGCTTGCCGCGATCCGTTCGCCGAAGAAGGCGCGGCGCGCATCGGAAACGTCGGCCAGGATCTTCCTCGCATGGCGCAGGAACTGGTGGCCTTTGTGGGTGATATTCAAGCCGCGCGGGTGGCGCTCGAACAGCTCGACGCCGAGATCGTGCTCCAGCTCCTTGATCGCTTCGGTGACCGAGGATTGCGAGATCGACAGGTTCTGGGCGGCGCCCGACACTGTGCCCTGCTCGGCCACGGCGATGAAGAACTGCAATTGGCGGATGGTGAAAGCCATGGCCGGACTAAACACGGCAGAGGCGGCGCTGGGAAGTGGGTGCTGGTGCCGATCTGCCGATAGAGCTCAGCCCTCGCTTCCGCCGTCCGCAATGCTGAGCCGCGCGCCGGCCTGGACGAGGGCGGCGGCGATGTCGTGCGGCGGCCGCCGGTTGGTGGCGAGTTCGGAAAAGCCGCCGAAGCCGCAGACCTGAACAAGGCCCTGGCGGCCGAACTTGCTGTGGTCGGTGACGACAAGCGAACGCTGACCGCGCGACAGCACCATGCGGGCGAATTCGGCCTCTTCCAGATCATAGTCCATGACGCCGGTGACAGCATCGACCGCACCGGTCGATATCACTGCATGGCTGACGGAAAAACGGCTGACGAATTCGATGGCCGAGACGCCGAAGGCAGCACCGGAATCGCTGCGCAGCTCGCCGCCGGCCATATAGACCTTGTTGCCGTTGACGGTGGCCAGTGTGCGGGCGATGTCGGAGGAGTTGGTGACGACCGTCAGCCGCCGGTGGCCGAGCAGTTCCCGGGCCAGGAATGAGGTGGTGGTGCCGGTGTCGAGCATGATCGATTCGCCGTCGCGGATGGTGGCGGCGACCATGCGGGCAATAGCTCGCTTGGCATCGGCGTTCTCGCGCATGCGCCGCTCGAACGGCGCTTCGCCGGCAATCGACGGCAGGCCGACGGCGCCGTGCATCTTGAGGATGGAACCGTCGCTGGTCAGTGGCTTGACGTCGCGGCGTACTGTCTCCAGCGAGACGCCCAGCCGATCAGCCAGGCTGGCAATGGTAACGGTGCCTTCCTCCTTGAGGAGGCGCAGGATTTCGCCATGCCGCTTCGAGTGGAGCATCAGTTCCATCCGGTCGGATTGTTGCACCATTGACCGATTCTACGGCATAAATGCCACTAACTCCAGGAAATTTAGCAAAATTCGGGCAAAAAACCAGAAAACACCACAATTTCGCGTTGACAACGCCTCCAGCGTGGCGCGACATTATCGCCGTGACAGGCTCGGAACGGAGGACGACGGCTGAGCCGCACGAAAAATCGCCTGCCCGAATGCCCGGGAGATCGTCGGGTGCAAGGGTACCGAAATTCAGGATCCGCGGGGGCGGATGCCGGCGTCGAAGAACCCGGCACAAAGGGGCTCGTCGGTGCGGTGCGGGATACCGATCCCGAGATCTGCACCGACGAGATCTTCGCGTTGCCGCCATTCCTCCGTCCGATTGTCATCGCTGGCCAGCCGTGACATGCGTGGAAAATTGACCCGATGTTGGACGAGATCGTGACTGTCGAAGACCGCATCCGTGCGCTGCCTTGCTGGACCGGCGGCATCGATATCGCGCCGCTGCCGGGCGGGTTGAGCAATGCCAATTATCTGGTCAAGGACGCGGCCGGGCGGCACGTCGTGCGGATCGGCCAGGATTATCCGTTCCACCATGTCTTTCGCGAGCGCGAGATGATGACCGCGCGGGCAGCGCACGCGGCAGGCTTCGCTCCGGCCGTCCACTACACCGGACCCGGCGTCATGGTGACGGAGTATCTCGGCGCCAAGGCCTATGTCGCGCAGGACGTGCGCGCTGATCTCGGCCGCGTTGCCGCGTTGCTGCGCGGCTTCCACCGGGAGATGCCCAGTCACATCTCCGGCGCCGGCTTCATGTTCTGGGTGTTCCACGTCATTCGCGACTATGCGCGCACGCTGGAGGAAGGCCGCAGCCGCAAGCTGGACGAATTGCCACGCCTTTTGACCCTGGCGGACGAGCTCGAGCGCGCGCAAAAACTGCTGCCGATCGTCTTCGGTCACAACGATCTTCTGCCGGCCAACGTAATCGACGACGGTCACAGGCTGTGGCTCATCGACTTCGAATATGCCGGCTTCAACACCGCGATGTTCGACCTTGCCGGTGCGGCTTCGAACGCCGGCATGAGCGACGAGGAATCCTTCGCCTTCCTGACCGCCTATTTCATGAAGGAGCCGGACCCGGCGATACGGCGCTCGCACGCCGCCATGCAATGCGCGTCGCTGCTGCGTGAGGCGATGTGGGGCATGGTTTCCGAGCTCTACCTCGATGCGCCCGGCGTCGACTACGCCGCCTACGCCGACGAAAACCTGGCGCGGCTCGAAGCCGCCCTGGAAAACTACAGGACAAAACACGGGACGCGGACATGACCTTGCCCGCCCAGGCCGGGATCGTGGTCATCGGCGGTGGCATCATCGGCTGTTCGACGGCCTATCATCTGGCGCGCGACCACAAGGCCGAAATCGTGCTGCTCGAACAGGGCAAACTGACCTCGGGTTCGACCTGGCATGCTGCCGGGCTGGTCGGCCAGCTACGCTCGTCGGCGTCGATCACGCGCGTGCTCAAATATTCAGTCGATCTCTACAAGGAGTTGGAAGCCGAAACCGGCCTCGCCACCGGCTGGAAGATGACTGGCTGCCTGCGCCTCGCCACCAATGCCGACCGCTGGACCGAGTATGAGCGGCTGGCAACGACGGCTAAGAGCTTCGGCATGGACATGCATCTGCTGTCGCCGGCCGAGGTCAAGGAAATGTGGCCGCTGCTGGAAACCGGCGACCTCGTCGGCGCGTCCTGGCTGCCGACCGACGGTCAGGCAAGCCCTTCCGACATCACCCAGTCACTGGCCAAGGGCGCGCGCATGCATGGCGCAAAATTGTTCGAGGAGGTGCGGGTCACCGGCTTTGAAATGACCAACGGCCGGATCGTTAAGGTTAGGACGAACAGGGGCGATATCGCCTGCGACAAGGTGGTGAACTGCGCCGGGCAATGGGCGCGGCAGGTGGGTGCGCTGGCCGGCATCAACGTGCCGCTGCAGCCGGTGAAGCACCAGTACATCATCACCGAGAGGATCGTCGGCCTGGCGACCGACGCGCCGACAATTCGCGACCCCGATCGCCGCACCTATTTCAAGGAAGAGGTCGGCGGGTTGGTGATGGGCGGCTACGAGCCGAACCCGCAGGCGTGGACGACCGGCCTACCCGGCGGCGATGTGCCGGACGATTGGGAGTTCCGGCTGTTCGACGATGATTACGATCATTTCGAGCAGCATATGAGCCAGGCGATCGAGCGCGTCCCGGCGCTTGCCAATGTCGGCGTCAAGCAGATGATCAACGGGCCGGAGAGCTTTACGCCGGACGGCAATTTCATCCTCGGCGTGGCGCCGGAATGCCCCAATATGTTCGTCGGCGCCGGCTTCAATGCCTTCGGCATCGCGTCCGGCGGCGGCGCCGGCTGGGCGCTGGCGCAATGGGTCGTCGACGGCGAGGCGCCGCTCGATTTGTGGGTGGTCGATATCCGCCGCTTCTCCGACCTGCACCGCGACCGGAAATGGGTCGGCGACCGCACGCTGGAAGCCTACGGCAAGCACTACACGATCGGCTTCCCGCATGAGGAATATGTCAGCGGACGGCCGCGCATCGTCTCACCTTTGTACGAGCGGCTGCAAAGACATCGCGCCGTGTTCGGCTCGAAACTTGGCTGGGAGCGGCCGAACTGGTTCGCGCCGGCGGGCATCGAGCCGAAGGACGTCTATTCGATGGGCCGGCAGAACTGGTTTTCACCCGTCGGCGACGAGCATCGCCATGTGCGCGAAAAGATCGGTATTTTCGACCAATCGTCGTTTGCCAAATACGAAATGACCGGAGCCGACGCGCTGAAGGCGCTGGACTGGATCTGCGCCAATGACGTCGCCAAGCCGGTCGGCCGGCTGACCTACACACAGCTCCTCAATACGCGCGGCGGCATCGAGGCCGATTTGACCGTGGCGAGGCTCGGCGAGGAAAAGTTCTACATCGTCACCGGCACCGGGTTCCGCACGCACGATTTCTCCTGGATTGCCGATCATATCGGCAGGGAGTTCGACGTGACGCTGACCGACGTCACCGAGGATTTCGGCACATTGTCGCTGATGGGGCCGCGCGCACGTGATGTGCTGTCGGCGGCGACCGATGCTGACGTCTCGAATGCCGCCTTTCCGTTCGGCCATGCTCGCGAGATCGCCATTGCCGGCCACGCCGTGCGGGCACTGCGCGTCACCTATGTTGGCGAACTAGGCTGGGAATTGCATGCGCCGATCGCGGCGACAGGCGAGGTTTTCGACGCGCTGATGGCGGCGGGCGCTACCCACGACATCCGCCCGGTCGGCTACCGGGCGATGGAATCGCTGCGGCTGGAAAAAGGCTACCGCGCCTGGGGCGCCGACATCACGCCCAACGACACGCCGCAGGAGGCCGGCCTCGGCTGGGCGGTGAAGCTCAGGAAGAACACCGATTTCCTCGGCCGGCGGGCGCTTGAAAAGCTCGGTGGCTCGACGCTCAGGAAACGCTTTGCCGGCTTCACTGTCGACGATCCGGACGTCGTGCTGCTCGGGCGCGAGACCATCCTGCGCAACGGCGAGGCGGTCGGTTATCTCACCAGCGGCGGCTATGGCTACACCATCGGCAAGAACATCGGCTACGGCTATGTGCGCAATGCCTATGGCGTCAGCGATGATTTCCTCACCTCCGGCGACTACGAGCTGGTTGTGGCAATGGAACGGACGCCGGCGAAGATTCACCTCGAGCCGCTTTACGACCCGGCAGGAGCAAAGGTGAAGGCGTAGAGCCTCCCGCCTCAGTTCACGATGAGCACCAGCCCCCGGCTCGGCACCGTATCGGCCTCGCCTGGCATCGAGACATAGGGCGGCGTCTCCTCGGCGCGGGTGACGATGCCTTGCGCCTCGAGCTCGGCGATCCGCGCGGCAAAACCCGTGTCCCACAGCGTGTTCTTCACCGTCAGGACGATCACTCCGCCCGGCCGGCAGATGCGGATCAGCTCATCCAGACCCTCGGCTCCGACATGGCCCGACGTGAAGACGCCGGCTGAGATGATCCCGGCATAGGCATCATCCACGAAGGGCAGCGGCTCGCCAAGCGCCAGGCAGTGAAGCGCCGAATAGACGCCCTTGCGCGCCGCTTGCGCCAGCATTCCTTCCGAGATGTCGAGCGCCTCGACCTGCGGATAACCGGTAATGGCGAGCCACTCGCCGATGAGCCCGGTGCCGGCGCCGGCATCGAGCAGAGGTGCGGCGCCGCGCGGCAGATGGCGGGCCAGCAAGGCAAGGCAGATGGTGGGATGGCGATAGCTGGCCGCCGACATGTCGGCGTCGTAAGTGCCGGCCCAGCTGTCGTAGAGCGCGGCTACGTCTTCCGGCCGCTTCGCCGCATAGGCTGCGGCGAGTGCGCTCTGCTGTTTGCTGTCCGTCATTGCTGTTCCGTCGCCTGGTATTGATCCGCTACGCGATGATAGCCAAACGGCGAAAACTGTGGAACCGTCGTCGCGACAATAAAGATGGGAAAAGGAGCGAAAGCCATGGCGGATGAGCAGGCACGCACCGCGCTTGCGGCCATTCCGATGCTGGCCGGCTATGACGGCCCGCTGGAGCGGCTCGGCGGCCTGACCAACCTCGTCTTCAGGGGTAAGGATTTCTGCCTGCGTATCCCCGGCAAGGGTACCGAGGAATACATCAACCGCGCCAACGAGGCAGTGGCGGCCCGGGAAGCGGCAAAGGCCGGCGTCAGCCCGGAAGTGCTGCATGTGGATGCCGAGACGGGCGTGCTGGTGACCCGCTTCATCGCCGGCGCCGAGACGATGTCGCCGGAAAAATTCAAGACCCGCCCGGGCAGCCCGGCACGCGCCGGCAAGGCCTTTCGCAAGCTGCACACATCCGGCGCGGTGTTCCCCTTCCGCTTCGAGCTGTTTGCGATGATCGACGATTATCTGAAAGTGCTGTCAACCAAGGACGTCGCGCTGCCTGCCGGCTACCACGATGTGGTCCGCGAGGCGGAGGCAGTGCGCTCAGCACTTGCGGCTCAACCTCTGCCGATCGTCGCCTGCCACTGCGACCCGCTCTGCGAAAACTTTCTCGATACGGGCGACAGGATGTGGATCGTCGACTGGGAATATTCCGGCATGAACGATCCGCTCTGGGATCTCGGCGACCTCAGCGTCGAAGGGCAATTCGACGCCGCGCAGGACGAGGAAATGATGCTGGCCTATTTCGGCGGCGAGCCGAGACCGGCGGAGCGCGCCCGCATCGTCATCTACAAGGCGATGTGCGACCTGCTGTGGACGCTGTGGGGACTGATCCAGCTTGCCAACAAAAATCCGGCCGACGACTTTCGCGCCTATGCAGACGGCCGGTTTGCGCGCTGCAAGGCACTGATGGAGATGCCGGAATTTTCGCGGCATCTCGCGGCGGTGCGCCGGGGTTAATTCACACCCTTCGGTACGTTTTCGGGCGGTACCGTGTCGACCACCTTCTGGCGGTGGAAGATGAACAGGCCGGCCAGCACGACGATGGCCGAGCCGATCAGGATGCGCTGCCCAGGCACATCGCCGAAGAAGGCGAGGCCGAAGACCACTGCCCACAACAGCAGGCTGTAATGCAGCGGCGCCAAGGTCGAGGCCGGCGCCAGCTTCAACGCCCTGGTGATCATCAGATGCGCACCGCAGGAGACGATGCCGAGAAGCAGCATGGCGCCGAAATCGAGCGAGGACGGCGTCCTCCAACTGCCGAGGGTCAGCGCAGCGCCGACCAGCAGCGTGCCGATGGTTTGCCAGGTGACCAGCGAAGTGTCGCTGGTGCCGCGCAGCCGCCGATTGAGGATGATGGCGAAGGCAAAGGAAATGCTGCCGGCGAGCGCGAACATCGAGGGCAGCGAGAACGCGGCCGACGACGGCTTCAGCATGATCAGCACGCCGCAGAAACCGAGCAGGATGGCCGCCCAGCGGCGCCAGCCGACCCTTTCGCCGAGCAGGAAGTGCGACAGCGCCGCGACGTAGATCGGCCCGGCCATGTAGAAGCTCATCACATCGGCGAGCGGCAGATAGACGACCGCCGCGTAGAACAGCGCTGTGTCAAGCGTCGTCATCACCACGCGCAGCAGCTGCAGCTCCGGCCGCTCCATGAGAAACAGACTGGCCGCACCCTGATGGGCAATCATCGGCCCGAGTATGAAAAACGCGCCGATCGAGCGGATCAGCACGACCTGGCCGACGGAAAAACCGGCTACCAGCCACTTGCCCATCGCGTCGTTCAGCGCAAACAGGAAATCGCCGGCGAGCATCAGCAGGATGCCGGCCAGCAGCACGTTCCTGATCGTCGAGTTATGGGCTGCTGGCTGCGCCATTCCGTTACCGGTTCCTCGCCGTGGGGTACGGTGACCCGCGTCGTAGTCGCAAGCAGCGGCCGTGACGAGGCGAAAATCGAGAATTCGGTAAGACCAGCGCCGGAAATCGGCTGGACTAAGCGTGGCGCCGGTTCACCGTGCCCGGCCTTCCGGCGATCGAAAGCCGCGTGTCCTGCCGGCTGCGCTCGGCCACCACCTTGCCCCTGGCAATGACGCAGAGACGCTCTGGGCGCAGCCGCAGCGCCTCGACCGGGTTGCCGGCATCGAGAACGACCAGGCTGGCGCGCTTGCCGACCGCCAGGCCAAGGTGGTCGAGGCCCATGATGGCGGCATTGACGTTGGTGACCATGTCGAAGCAGCGCGCCATCTCGGCCGGGCTCGACATCTGGGCAACATGCAGGCCCATGAAGGCGACGTCGAGCATGTCGGCGGTGCCCAGCGAATACCAGGGGTCGAGCACGCAATCCTGGCCCCAGCCGACGCGGATGCCGTGCGCCAGCATCTCCTTGACCCGCGTCAGCCCGCGGCGCTTGGGAAAGGTGTCGTGGCGGCCCTGCAGCATGATGTTGATCAGCGGATTGGGGATCGCCGAAACGCCGGCCTCGGCAATCAGCGGCAACAGTTTCGAGACGTAGTAATTATCCATCGAATGCATTGAGGTGAGGTGCGAGCCGGCCACTCTGCCCTGCAACCCGAGCCGCTGCGTCTCATAGGCAAGCTGCTCGATGTGGCGCGACAGCGGATCGTCTGTCTCGTCGCAATGCAGGTCGACCATCAGGCCGCGCTTGGCCGCGATCTCGCAGAGCTCGGTGACGGAGCGCGTGCCGTCGGCCATGGTGCGCTCGAAATGCGGGATGCCGCCGACGACATCGACGCCTATGTCGAGCGCCCGGATGGTGTTGCTGCGCGCCGTCGGCGAGCGATAGAAGCCGTCCTGCGGGAAGGCGACCAATTGCAGGTCGATATACGGCGCAACGGTCTTCTTCACGTCGAGCAGCGCTTCGACCGCCAGCAGGCGGTCGTCGCAAACATCGACATGGGTGCGGATGGCGAGCAGGCCCATCGACACCGCCCAGTCGCAATAGGCAAGCGCACGGTCGCGCACCGCCTCGTGGGTCAGAAGCGGCTTCAGCTCGCCCCACAGCGAAATGCCTTCGAGCAACGTGCCAGAGACATTGATGCGCGGAATGCCGAGCGAAAGCGTTGCGTCCATATGGAAATGCGGATCGACGAAAGGCGGCGAGACCAGATTGCCACGGGCATCGATCGCCGTGCCGGCGCTGACGTTCAGCTCGGGCTCTATCGCTGCGATCGTTTCGCCGACGATGCCGATATCGGCGATCCTGCCGTCCGGCAGCGTGCCGCCGCGCACCACAAGGTCGAAATCCATCTATCGTTACCCCTTTGAAGAGTATGCCTATTCCGGCACATACCGCACCGCCCCCTTGGCGGCACTTGTCGCCATCGCCGCATAGGCGCGCAAGGCCGTCGTCACCTTGCGCTTGCGCTTTTCCTCGGGCTTCCAGGCAGTTGGTCCCTTGGCCTCCATCGCCGCGCGACGGGCGGCGAGTTCGGCGTCGTCGACAGCAAGCCTGATGGTGCGGTTGGGGATGTCGATCTCGATCGTGTCGCCTTCCCTGACCAGCCCGATCAGCCCGCCTTCAGCCGCTTCCGGCGAGACGTGGCCGATCGACAGGCCGGAGGTGCCGCCGGAAAAACGACCGTCGGTGATCAGTGCGCAGGCTTTGCCGAGGCCCTTCGATTTGAGATAGCTGGTCGGATAGAGCATTTCCTGCATGCCGGGGCCGCCGCGCGGGCCCTCATAACGGATAACGACGACATCGCCGGCCTTGATCTCGTTCGACAGGATCGCCTTGACGCTGGCGTCCTGGCTTTCGAACACTCTTGCCGGGCCGGTGAATTTCAGGATCGATTCATCGACACCGGCCGTCTTCACGATGCAACCGTCGAGCGCGAGATTGCCTTTCAGCACGGCAAGGCCGCCGTCCCTTGAGAAAGGATGTTCGGCCGAGCGGATGACGCCCGTCTCGCGGTCGAGATCGAGATCGTCCCAGCGGCGGTCCTGGCTGAAAGCGACCTGCGTCGGCACGCCGCCGGGTGCCGCGAGGAAGAAGTCGCGGACGTTCTGGCTGCTCGTGCGCGAAATATCCCAGTGGTCGAGCGCCTCGCCGAGGCTGGCGGTGTGCACCGTCGGCAGGTAGCGGTTGATCAGCGCGGCGCTATCCAGCTGGCCGAGGATCGCCATGATGCCGCCGGCGCGGTGGACGTCCTCCATGTGGACGTCGGCCTTGGCCGGCGCCACCTTGCACAGCACCGGCACCCGCCGCGACAGCCGGTCGATGTCCTCCATTGTGAAGTCGACCTCGCCCTCATGTGCCGCGGCGAGGATGTGCAGCACGGTGTTGGTCGAGCCGCCCATGGCGATATCGAGCGTCATGGCGTTCTCGAAGGCGCCCTTCGACGCGATGCTGCGCGGCAGCGCGGTGTCGTCGTCCTGCTCGTAATAGCGCTGGGCGAGATCGACGATCAGATGGCCGGCCTCGACGAACAGCCGCTTGCGGTCGGCATGCGTCGCCAGCGTCGAGCCGTTGCCGGGCAGCGACAGACCGAGCGCCTCGGTCAGGCAGTTCATCGAATTGGCGGTGAACATGCCCGAGCACGAGCCGCAGGTCGGACAGGCCGATCGCTCGATGATCTTGACGTCCTCGTCGGACACCTTGTCGTCAGCGGCCGCGACCATGGCGTCGACCAGGTCAAGCGCCTGGCTCTTGCCGGCGAGCACCACCTTGCCTGCCTCCATCGGTCCGCCGGAGACGAAGACGGTCGGGATGTTGAGGCGAAGCGACGCCATCAGCATGCCCGGCGTGATCTTGTCGCAATTCGAGATGCAGACCATGGCGTCAGCGCAATGCGCGTTGACCATGTATTCGACCGAGTCGGCGATCAATTCTCGCGACGGCAGCGAATAGAGCATGCCGTCATGGCCCATGGCGATGCCGTCGTCGACGGCTATGGTGTTGAATTCCTTGGCGACGCCGCCGGCCTTTTCGATCTCGCGGGCAACCAGCTGGCCTAGGTCCTTCAGATGGACATGGCCGGGCACGAATTGGGTGAAGGAATTGACCACGGCGATGATCGGCTTGCCGAAATCCGAATCCCTCATGCCGGTGGCGCGCCAAAGGCCGCGGGCGCCGGCCATGTTGCGGCCATGGGTGGTGGTGCGGGAACGGTAGGCGGGCATTGAACTGTCCTTGCTGTCTGCTCGCGCCGCACAGGCGCGGAAAACCGGAATTGAGCCGCAGGCCTTATAGACGCCAAGCTCTGGTCTGGCCACAATTTTGCGCTGCGCCAGGGCGCGGAACGAGCGCCAGCCAAAGACGCAGCCGGTCCAGGCCGTAAAAAAGTCAGAGGTGCTGTCGGATCGGGTTTCGCTTGAGCGTCCTTGGGCAGACGGCGGGGTCGGCCATCAATCGCCAGCCGGCCGTTTTGCGAGTGAAAACAAAGCCAAAACCAGTCCGAGAGGAGCAAGAGAATGCAAAAGATCACCCCCTGCCTGTGGTTCGACGACCAGGCCGAGGAGGCCATGAACCATTACATCTCCATCTTCAAGAATTCGAAGGTGCTGAGCGTGATGCGCTGGCCCAAGGGCAGCGGCGATAATGAGGGCAAGGTGCTGATGGTCTCATTCGAGCTCGACGGCGTTCAGTTCCAGGCGCTCAACGGCGGGCCGCAATTCAAGTTCACCCAGGCAGTCTCGCTCTCCATCGACTGCAAGACGCAGGACGAGGTCGACTATTTCTGGGACAGGCTCATCGCGGGCGGTGGCGAGCCCAGCCAGTGCAGCTGGCTGAAAGACAAGTTCGGCCTCTCCTGGCAGGTCGTTCCCGAGCAGTTGCCCAAGCTGCTGCTGGACCCCGACAGGGAAAAGGCTGGCCGGGTGATGCAGGCGATGATGCAGATGAGCAAGATCGACATCGCCAAGATCGAAGAGGCAGCGAAAGGGTGAACGAACGCGATCTCTCCTTCTCCCCCTGTGGGAGAAGGTGGATCGGCGCGAAGTGCCGAGACGGTTGAGGGGTGCTGGACGGAATGAGACGTTGGTGTTCCTGGAACACCCCTCATCCGTCGCCCTCGGCGACACCTTCTCCCACAAGAAGGGGACAAGGGAAGGGGCGCATCAGGCCGCTCTGTCGCGGACCTGATAATCCTTTACCGCCGCAAAGCGGATCGCCTTCCAGCGCTCGGCCTCGTAATTGAGCGAGAAGGCGTGCTGGGCGAGGAACACCGGATCGTTGTCGAGATCGCGGGCAATGTCGCCGCGATGCGCCTCGATGAAGCGCTGGAGCTCGGCCTTGTCGGCGGAGATCCAGCGGCAGACCGAAAAGCGCGACATCTCGAAATCGACCGGCAGTGTGTATTCGAAGTTCAGCCGCTCTTTCAGGACATCGAGCTGCAGGGCGCCGACGACGCCGACGATGGCCGGCGAGCCGTCCTCCGGCGAGAACAATTGCACGACGCCTTCCTCGGCCATCTGATGCAGCGCCTCCTTGAGCTTCTTGGCCTTCATCGCGTCGCCGAGGCGGACGCGGCGCAGGATTTCCGGCGCAAAATTCGGCACGCCGCGAAACAGGATCTCCTCGCCCTCGGTCAGCGTGTCGCCGATGCGCAGCGTGCCGTGGTTGGGGATGCCGACGACATCGCCGGCGAACGCCTCGTCGGCCGTGACGCGGGTGCGGGCGAAGAAGAATTGCGGCGCCGACAGGCTCATCGGCTTTCCCGTGCGCACCAGCTTGGCCTTCATGCCGCGCTCGAGCTTGCCGGAGCAGACACGGACGAAAGCAATACGGTCGCGGTGGTTGGGGTCCATATTGGCCTGGATCTTGAAGACGAAGGAGGTCATCTTGTCCTCGGTCGCCTCGACCTTGCGCGTGTCGGCCTCCTGCGCGCGCGGCGGCGGCCCATAGGCGCCGAGCGCCTCGATCAGGTCGCGCACGCCGTAATTGCGCAGCGCCGAGCCGAAATAGACCGGTGTCAGATGGCCTTCGCGAAAGGCTTCCAGATCGAGCGGGCGGCAGGCCTCGCGCGCCAGCTCCAGCTCCTCGATGAAAGCCTCGCGCTCGTTCTCCGGCAGCAGGCCGGCAACGCGGTTGGAATCGGGACCGTTGACCGGCGTGCGCTCCTTTTCGGCGTCGCCCTTGCGCACAGCATTCAGTGCCAGATGGTAGGTCCCGGAAAAGGTCTTGCCGCGGCCGATCGGCCAGGTGATCGGTGCGGTATCAAGCGCCAGCTTCTGCTCGATCTCGTCGAGGATGTCGAACGGGTCGCGGCTTTCTCGGTCCATCTTGTTGACGAAGGTGATGATCGGGATGTCCCGCAGCCGGCAGACCTCGAACAGTTTCAGCGTGCGCGGCTCGATACCCTTGGCGGCGTCGATGACCATGACCGCGCTGTCGACCGCCGACAGCGTGCGATAAGTATCGTCGGCGAAATCCTCGTGGCCGGGCGTGTCGAGCAGGTTGAAGACAGTGTCCTCATATTCGAAGGTCATCACCGAGGTGACCACCGAAATGCCGCGCTCGCGTTCGATCTTCATCCAGTCGGACCGGGTCTGGATGCGGTCCTTCTTGGCCTTGACCTCGCCAGCAAGCTGGATCGCGCCGCCAAACAAAAGCAGCTTTTCGGTGAGCGTTGTCTTGCCGGCGTCGGGGTGAGCAATGATCGCGAAAGTGCGGCGGCGCGATACCGCATCTGTAATCGTTTCGGACATTTTCAGGATTTCCGTGTGAGGCCGGGCTTCTAGCAGCGGAGTGCAGAGCTGTCGACCTCTCCGGCGGAGTGGCCACGCTCCCGGCCTCACGCCGGTTCGGGGGCATGGCTCTCGAAGGCTATCTCGGGAATCCACTCTGCAATGGCGGTACCGATCCTGTCGGCATGGTCCTCCTGCAGATAATGCGCGCCGGGTCCGAGATAGATCAACCGGCAGTTCTTTAGGCCGGCTGCGAATTCCCGTGCCGCCTGCGGCGAGACGAGGGCGCCCGGATCGCCTGAGAAAAGCAGCTTCGGGTAGGAGGAAGCCCGGAGCGCCCGATGGTCGTGCTCACTGATGGCGGCGACATCGGCGGGCTGGCCTTCGATCGGCAGGTCGCGTGGCAGCCTCAGGATCGGCTTGCGCGATCGTGGTGTCGGGAACGGTGCCCGGTAGGAGGCCATTTCCTCATCGCTCATCGTGCGCAGCATCGCAGCCGGCAGCACCTTTTCGACGAAGACGTTGTCTTCCAGAACAAGCTTCTCACCGACGCCGGGCGTGCGCATTGCCTTGAACAATTCGCGCGCCTGCGGACGCTGGTGAAAATCGTCCCAGCTCTCGAAGGGGCGGATGAACTCCATGAAGGCGAGGCCGAGGATCCGCTGCGGCCGCCGGGCGGCGAGATGGAAGGCGAGCGCGGTGCCCCAGTCCTGCGCGACGACCACCATGTCGGTGATGCCAAGCGTCTCGATAAAAGCGTCGAGATAGCGGACGTGGTCGAAGAAGCGATAGTCGATATCCGGCTTGCCGGATCGGCCATAGCCGATCAGGTCGGGCGCGATGCAGCGGCCGAATGGCGCCACATGCGGGATGATGTCGCGCCAGATGTAGGACGACGTCGGGTTGCAGTGCAGGAAGAGTACTGTCGGGCCGGCCGTGCCTGCCTCGACATAGGAGATGGTGGAATCGAGTACTGCGATTTGCGACCGCCGCAGCATTGTGCGGGATTGCTGCTTTTCGAATTTCGGGTTCATCGGATCAGCTCCTTTTTGCGAAGACTGTTTTGAAGACGATGTTCTTGAAGCGCTCGAGCGGTTCGGGACTGCGCTCCACCTTCATGCGCAGCATCGCGCCTTGCCAGGAACTCAAAAGGAAATCGGCGAGGTCCTCGGCATCGAATGCGTCGGTGATATCGCCGGCCGCCTGGCCCTCGGCGATGCATTCGGCGAAGGGCTTGCGCCAGCGTTCGAAAATGGCGACGAGTTGCAGCCTCAGCGCCTCACTGTGAGCCGCCGTCTCGAGGCTGAGATTGCCGATCATGCAGCCCCGTGCCCAATCATGGGCCTCCAGCTTCGACGTGATGATTTCGAGATAGCGGCGCAAGCGCCCGACCGGAGGCGTGCCGTCCCGGGCAAGGGCCTGCTCCACCAAACCGCTCACATAGGCGAAATAGCGGTCCAGCACCTCGCCGGTGAACGCCTCCTTGGAGGCAAAATGATTGGTGAAGGACCCCGGACGGGCATCGGCCGCGGCAACGATGTCGCGTACGCCGGCGGCCGAATAGCCGGAACTCCAGATGGTCTTGAAACCGGCGTCGAGAAGCTTTTCGCGAAGTGAATGTCTAGCCATGTCGGCACAATACGTACGTACGTATTAAAGTCAAGAAGCATATTTATACCGCGCGCTCTTGGCAGAACCCACGGGCAATGGCATCGCAGTGGTGGCGTTGGAACGAGGAGTGAAGCATGGCAGCGGCGAGACAAGTCATCGTGATCGGCACCGGCATCATCGGCGCCTCCATCGCCTGGCACCTGACCAGAGCCGGAGCAAAGGTGACGGTCATTGCCGGCAGCGGCGCCGGCGGCGTTGCGACGCCGAATTCCTTTGCCTGGATCAATGCCAGCTGGGGCAATCCAGAGCTGTACTTCCGGCTGCGCGTTCGCGCTATGGCCGAATGGACGCGGCTGGCGAACGAGGTGCCCGGCATCCCGTTGCAATGGTGCGGTGGCCTGTGCTGGGACCTGCCCGCGGCCGAACTTGAAGCCTATGCCGCCGAACATTCCCTATGGGGCTACGGCATCGAGCGTGTCGACCGTGCCGGAGCGGCCCGCATCGAGCCCAATCTGGCCGAACTTCCCGACTTCGCCCTTCATGTCGCCAAGGAAGGTGTCGCCGAGCCGGTCGCCGCCACGCAAGCACTGCTGGCCGACGCCGGACGGCGCGACGCGCGGCTGCTGACGGGAGTTACCGCGACCGCGCTTGTGCAGGCCAACGGCAGGATTGCCGGCGTCGATACATCCGGCGGGCGGATTGCTGCCGACGAGGTGGTGATCGCGGCCGGAGCCGGCTCTCCTGCACTAGCGGCAACAGCCGGAATAGAACTGCCGATCGAGACGCCACCCGGCCTGATCGTGCATTCGCGCCCCTACGAAAAGCTGCTCAACGGGCTGGTGATCGGCGACCGACTGCATATGCGCCAGACGGCGGAAGGCCGCGTCATCGCCGGCTCGGATTTCGGCGGCGCCGATCCCGGCATGGATGCCGCGGCCACCGCCCGCGCCCTGTTTGCGGCGATGAAGGCGATGCTGCGCGGCGCGGATGGGCTGGAACTCGATTTCCACACCATTGGCTACCGGCCGACGCCGGTCGATGGCTTTCCCATCACAGGCCGCGCCGAAGGCACGGGCGGCGTCTACGTCGCCGTTATGCATTCCGGCATCACGCTGGCGCCGGCCGTCGGCCTGTTCGCCGCCCACGAAATCCTCGACGGCGAGCGCGATCCGCTGCTTGATCCCTACGGGCTGGCGCGGTTTACTCAATAACCGGGCGGGCGGCGAAAGCCGCCGGCCAGCGGCTCGATTGCGCTGGCGATCCCGAGCAGGCGCGACTCCGACCAGCGTTTGCCAACAAGCTGTAGTCCGATGGGCAGGCCGTCGCGATCCTGTCCGCAGGGCAGCGACAGTGCCGGATGGCCGCTGTAGTTGAACACCGCGCCATAGGCCGGCAGTATCCAGTAGCTTTGCTTCTCGCCGTCGACCTCGATCGGCGTTCCCGGCTCGCAATGCGGGAAGGCGGTGACCATGGCGACCGGGCACAGCAAGGCGTCGCAACCGTCGAAGAACCGTTCCCATGCCAGGATGGAGCGGTCGCGGCGGGCGAGCGCCTCGAACCAGCGCGAGACCGGCGTCGGATTCTCCGGTGGTTCGGGCTGCGCCGCCTCCAGCATCATGCCGATCAGGACGCCGCCCTGCTTCAGGTCGTCGTGCAGGTCGAGCTCCGGCAATTCGGCTTCCTCGACGATGGCGCCCGCAGCCTGAAGCTCTTTTGCCAGACTTTCGACCGCCGCGCTGATCTCGCCGGCCACTGGAAAGCCCGGAAAGGACGGCGCGACGGCAATGCGCAAATTTTTGAGGTCCAGCTCCGGCATGGTTTCGACCGGTACCGGCGCAAGGTCGGTATCGCTTCCATCCGGGCCGGCAATGAGGCCGTAGATGAGCGCCAGGTCCTCGACGCTGCGCGCCAGCGGTCCGAGGCAGGACATCAGCCGCACGCTGCGCGGCGCCCCGCCTGGATCGGGGAAGGCGCCGGCGAGCGAGACGCGGTGCTCGGTCGGCTTGAGGCCGTAGACGCCACAAAAGGCGGCCGGCAGCCGGATCGAATCCTGCATGTCGGTGCCGACCTCGAACGGCGTCATACCGGTGCTGAGCGCCGCCGCCGCACCGCCGCTGGAGCCGCCGGCGGTGCGCTGGAGATCCCAGGGATTGCCGGTGCGGCCGAATAGCGGATTGCTCGACTGCCAGTCACCGAGCATTGTCGCCACGTTCGTCTTGCCCACCAGTATGCCGCCTGCCGCCTTTAGCCGGGCAACGACCGAACTGTCTGCCCTCGGGGCATAGTCGGCGAAGGCCGGGAAGCCGACGGTGGTTCTCATGCCAGCGGTTTCGTGCGTGTCCTTCAGTGTGAACGGCAGGCCATGCAGCGGCCCAAGTGCCTCGCCGCGCGCCTGCGCTTCGTCGGCTTTCTGCGCTCGAGCGCGAGCCCCCTCCCTGTCGAGCGTGACGACAGCATTGGCCGCCTCATTGTGCCTGTCGATCTGCGCCAGATGCTCGTCCAGCACTTCTATTGCGGAAACCGTACGGTCGCGGATGGCCGCGGCCAGTTTGGTGGTCGAGGAAAAGACGATATCCATCATGACTGCTCCGGGCTATCGCGCCGCGCTCCTCAAAATGGCGGATTGCGGCGCGGCTTCAAGCCTGGCTCGGTATTTCGACGACGGCGGCGCTTGATCGGGATTGCGCTGCCGGGATCCGTTGAGCGTCGGCGCTGTCCAGCAGCCTCGCCGCGATCGGCACCTCTACGGCTTACCGTCCTCTGTTATGCGTCCGTTCGTAGAGCTCACGGATGATGCCGCTTGCCGTGGTCTCGAACAGAAACGGCAAGAAAGCATGAATGAGCGCGGCAAAGGCCGCCATGAACAATCGCGACGAGAACCATGCGGCGAAAGCCATATGGCCGAAATAGCTCTCGCCGACCGCGGCCGGGTGAGAGGTGAAAAGTCTTGCGAGCCGTGCTGTCATGTCGATCCCTCCTGCCGGCATGAAGAGCCAGCGATGAATATCCTGCCACGGCTATCAGGTTCATCGGTCTCAAATTGTCCTTGTCTAAAGCCAAATTTTGGGACAAACATCCCACATGATGGCGGAAATCGACGAAATTGACCGGAGATTGCTGGCCGAGCTGCAACGCGACGGCACGCTGTCCGTCGACCAGCTCTCGGCAAGAATATCGCTGTCGCGCAATGCCTGCTGGCGCCGGGTCAAGCGGCTGGAGGAAGACGGCGTCATTACCGGTCGGGTGGCGCTGGTCGACGCCGACAAGCTCGGACTCGGCCTTTCGGTGTTCATCCTGATCCGCACCTCGAACCACGATCCCGACTGGCTGCAAAGATTCCGGGCGGCGGTGACCGGCTTTGCCGAGATCACCGGCGCCTACCGCATGTCCGGCGATCTCGACTATGTGCTGCGCGCCCGCGTCGCCGATGTGAAGGCCTATGACCGGCTCTACCAGCGGCTGATCGCCAAGGTGGCGCTGTCGGACGTTTCGGCCTCCTTCGTCATGGAGGAGATCAAGGAGACCACGGTCGTTCCGATGGAACTGCGCTGAGGCGGAACTGCGCTGAAAGAAAGCCGTTGATAGCATTGCCGCCGAGTTGACTGAACCAGCGTTCGCGACGATAGGATCAGCCTTATGCGCGCAGCACCTTATCCTACCTCCGTCATCGGTCCGGCTGTCGGTTTCGTCAGGCTGCCGCATGGCGAGGGCTTGCCGCTTCCCGCCTATGAGAGCTCGGGCGCCGCCGGCATGGACCTGCGCGCCGCCGTCCCCGACGACAGGCCGCTTTTGATCCTGCCCGGAAAGCGCGCGCTGGTGCCGACCGGGCTGGTCCTGGAAATTCCGGAGGGCGTCGAAGGCCAGGTCCGGCCGCGTTCGGGCCTCGCTTTCAAGCACGGGCTCACCTGCCTCAACACGCCGGGCACCATCGACAGCGACTATCGCGGCGAGGTCAAGGTGCTGCTGATCAATCTCGGCGACGAGGATTTCGCGGTGACGCGCGGCATGCGGATCGCCCAGATCGTCTTCGCCCCGGTAACGCAGGCGACCGTCGAGGAGCGCACATTGGCCGGCGGCACGGCGCGCGGCTCGGGCGGCTTCGGATCGACCGGCACTGCTTGATGAAAATACCCAAACTCGTCATCTTCGATTGCGACGGGGTTCTGGTCGATACCGAGAACCTGGCCAATCGGCGCCTCGCCGAATGGTTGACCGCGGCAGGCTTTCCGGCCAGCTTCGAATATTGTCGCAAGTATTTCTCCGGCCGCAGCATGGTCTCGGTGCAGAAGGAAGTCGAGGCGACCGGCGTCAGCCTTGGCGCCGATTTTGTCGAGCGCTGGAACGCCGGCCTGCCGGACCTGTTCGCACATGGCGTCGAGGCCATCCCCTACGTTCGCGAGTTCATCGAAACCGTGCACGCCGCCGGCATCGCCACCTGCGTCGCCTCGTCGGCACGGGTGTCGAAAATGCACATCACACTCGGCCAGACCGGGCTGCTGCCGCTGTTCGAACATGCGCTGTTCAGCTCGACCATGGTCTCGCGCGGCAAGCCGTTCCCCGACCTCTTCCTGCATACGGCAGCGACGATGGGCTTCGCGCCCGCCGACTGCATCGTCATTGAGGACAGCGTCGCCGGGACGACAGCCGGCATCGCCGCCGGCATGCGCGTCTATTCCTACCACGGCGACCCGCTTTCCGACCGCGATGGACTGATCGAAGCTGGCGGCATCCTGTTCGATGACATGCGTGAACTGGCCGGGCTGGTGCCGATCCACTGACCGGCAGGCTGCATGCGCATCCGGTCTCAGACCGGGCGTGGGGCTCCAAGTACTCGGTCGACCGTGTCGCGTATGAGGCTGCGCAGATTGGCCGGCCTGTCGAGATGACTGACGACAAGGAGGCCGTCGGCCGCCACCGTTAGCGCGTCCGCTGTGCGGTCCGGATCGGGATTTGCGTCCGCGATCAGCAGATCCCTGAGGATACCCCACTTCCAGTGACGATGCTTATCGATCGCCTGGCGAACCGGGCTGCTGGGGTCGGGATATTCAGCAGCGGCGTTCTGAAACGGGCAGCCGCGGTAGCCCGGCTGATCTGCCGCATCAGCGATGAGATCGAATATCGCAAGGATCATCGGGCGAGGTGGCCGCCGGCCAAGGCGCGCGATTGCCGCCCGTCCTCCCTTGCTGAGCTCCTCGATGTAGGCGCGGACGAGATCGTCCTTGGCTGCGAAATGATGATAGAACGTCGCCTTGGCAACGCCGGCCTCGGCGATGATGCGGTCGATGCCGACTGCGCGCACCCCCTCCAGAGAAAACAGCGCGGTCGCCGTATCGAGGATGCGACGGCGCGCAAGACTTTCGGGACGATCGTTGATTCGGGCTGCGGACATGCCTTGACTATATAGCAGACAGGTCTGTATACATCCATATGTAGACAGACAGGTCTACCTACTAATGAAGGAAAGGCGAACATGGCTTCGATAGTCAGGGAAATCATCGTAGATGCTTCACCGGAAAGCGTGTGGGCGACGGTCGGCGACTTCGCCGGCGGCGCCCAACGGATAGCCCCAGGCGTTTTCGTCGACTGCAGGGTGGATGAGGACGACGTACGGGCCCTTACTTTCGCCGACGGCAAGATTGTGCGAGAGCGGCTCATCGCCCGCGACGAGCAGAGCCGGCGCATCGTGTGGGGATGGCTCGGCGATGAGGTCACCCACGATAACACCTCCATGCAGGTCTTTGCCGAGGGCGAGGGCCGGAGCCGCCTGGTCTGGATCCATGACACTCTGCCAGACGAACTCGGCGCGTGGCTCGCAGCCGCCATGGATCAGCTGGTTCCTGTTTTCCAGCAGACCTTGGCGACCGAAGCCAAACCAACATAGCGGGGTAACGCCAGGTGTTTCCTCTTGGCCGCAAAATGCTCTAGCTTGCGCGCGCCCGACATAACGAGCGCGCGCATGGCCTTCTCGCTGGTTCGTTTCATCCTTGCCTGCCTGCTGCTGCCTTGTCTTTGGACGACGGCCAGCGCCGAGGCCGTCAGTTTCCCGGAGCTCGGCAGCGCTGTCCCCGGCCACGGCGATGTCACCTATCTCGACCTCGCCAGGATGGTCATTCCCGATCTGGCCGCGGACAAGGACGGCTTTTTCCGGGGTTCGACGCCGATCGAGATGCGCCACATCGCTGGTCCGGACTACGGCGGCTCCCCGCCGGCGACGTCGGGTCTTTCCAACGCCGGCGTGCTCGGCATCAAGGCCGGCGGCAAGGAGCGGCTGGCCATGCTGTTCGACCTTGGCGACTCGCCTGACAGCGCCGAGGGCTATGCCGTGCTGGCACTCTACGACATCACCGGCAAGCCGGCGCTGCTCGACGCGGTCAATGTCGCCGTCGACCGCATCACCTATCTTCGCGATCCGGGCAAGCTGGCGATCGGGCCTGGTGACGACGCTATCATCAGCATGAGCATGCATTTCAATTCGAGCCAGGGCTATGGGATCACGCCGCAGATCATGGTCCGCAACGACAGGTTCGAGCTGATCGACATGATCTATACGTTCGACGAAAACCTCTGCACTCATAGGAGGACACAGAATGCGGCGTTCCAGGTGGTCGCCGACGGCCAGCCTTATGCAGCCATCAAGGTCACAGTGACCGACGCGACGCTACCGGGAGAAGAAAGCTGCGACGGCCAGCAGCCGCCAAAGGCGTCTTCGCGCGACATTTCCGTCACCTATCATTGGGACAAAAATGCTTCGCGCTACGTCAAGGATTCCGATGCGCTGGACCGATTGGCAGATGACAACGCCAAACGCTTCTGAGCCAACCGCATTTGTTTGCCCGGCGCCTTCCGCCGAGCTAGAATTTGCCTCACATTCTGTACTGGAGGGGAGCATCCATGGACAAGGGTAAGATTTTTCGCGACCTGCATGCCTCGATCTTCGTCATGGCCAATTCCTGGGACGTCGGGACGACCAAGCTCTTGGCTTCGTTCGGCTTCAAGGCGCTGGCCACGACCAGCGCCGGCTTTGCCTTTTCGCGCGGCCTGCCCGATGGTGCGGTGACGTTCGAGGCGATGATCCATCATTGCCGTGAAGTGTCGGCGGCGACCGGGCTGCCGGTTTCGGCCGATCTCGAAAAGGGCAAGGGCGACAGCGCAACAAGTGCCGGCGAGACC
The DNA here is from genome assembly GCF_040318745.1 of Mesorhizobium sp. M1027. Taxonomy (NCBI): domain Bacteria; kingdom Pseudomonadati; phylum Pseudomonadota; class Alphaproteobacteria; order Hyphomicrobiales; family Phyllobacteriaceae; genus Mesorhizobium; species Mesorhizobium sp. M1027. The sequence goes on from NZ_JAMYMW010000004.1 coordinate 113,607, forward strand.
ATCTTCGCCGCCGAGGCGGCTGGCCTCGCCGGCTGCTCGATCGAGGACCATACTGGCGAGCCCGACAAGCCGATCTATGATTTTGCGCATGCCGTCGAGCGCGTCGCGGCGGCGGCAGAAGCGGCACGGGCACTGAAACGCGATTTCGTCTTCACCGCGCGGGCCGAGAATTTCCTGTGGGGCAAGCCCGATCTTGACGATACGATCAAGCGGCTGCAGGCCTTCGAGAAGGCCGGCGCCGACGTGCTCTATGCACCGGGGCTGGGCGACATCGAGATGGTGCGAACCGTCTGCTCGGCGCTGACCAAGCCGGTCAACGTCATGGCCAGGCCCGGCTTCACCATCGCCGACCTGGCCACGGCGGGGGTAAAGCGCGTCTCGCTCGGTCCATGGCTCACCAATTTCGCCTTCGGCATGCTGGAGACCGCGGCGCGCGAGATCCAGCAGGATGGCACCTTCGGCTTCACCCGCGCCGCCATGCCGTTCGGCAAGCTGCAGGCGCTGTTTGCCAAATCGTCAGCTTAGGTCGGGCCCGGCGAATGACCCTCACCGTCGTCGACATGCACACCGGCGGCGAGCCGCTGCGGATCGTCACCGGCGGCTACCCTGACATTCCCAAGGGCACGATCCTCGAAAAGCGTGCCTATGTGCGCGATCATCTCGATCATCTCAGAAAGGTCCTGATGTTCGAGCCGCGCGGCCATTACGACATGTATGGCGCGCTGCTGGTGGAGCCCGACCTGCCGGGCGCCGACCTCGCGGTGCTGTTTATGCACAATGAGGGCTATTCGACGATGTGCGGCCACGCCATCGTCGCGCTCGGCCGATACGCCGTCGACGAGCGGCTGGTGGCGCCACGCGAGCCGTTGACGACCGTAAACATCGAGGCGCCGTGCGGGCTGATCTCGGCTTCTGTGGACGTAAGGAATGGCAAGGCCGGTGCGGTGTCCTTCGAAAGCGTGCCGGCGTTTCTGTTCGCCCGCGACCGGCGGATCGAGCTGCCGGGCTATGGTCCGGTCGGCTTTGACATCGCCTATGGCGGCGCCTTCTATGCGCTCGCCGACTGCCGCCAGTTCGGGCTGGAATTCGGCAGGAACCGGGTGCGCGATTTCGTCGATGCAGCGACCGCGCTGACCGATAAGCTGAAGGCCGAATTGCCGCTGTCGCATCCCGACCATGCCGATCTCGCCTTTCTCTACGGCACCATCCTGACTGACGGACAGGATGCGTTCTCCGATACGCCGACCAAAAACATCTGCGTTTTCGCCGAAGCCGAGGTCGACCGTTCGCCGACCGGCTCGGGCGTCACCGCGCGGCTGGCGGCCATGCACGCCAAGGGGCAAATCGAGATTGGCCGGGCGCGGCTGTTCGAGAGCATCGCCGGCTCGCGCTTTTCCGGCGCGGTCGCACGCACGGCCACAGCCGGGCCGCATGATGCCATCATCGCCCGCGTCGGCGGCCGCGCCTATTACTCAGGACGGGCCGAATTCATCGTCGAGGACGATGATGACCTGGGCAGGGGTTTCCTGCTGCGCTAGCTCCCTTCCCGCGCCGAGATCGCCTTGTGCAGATGCACCATCATGGCGGCGGCGAACAGCGGCGTCAAAAGGTTGAGCAGGGGCACGGCCAGGAAAGCGGCGACGACCAGCCCGGCCAGGAATACGGTGACCGCGTGCTTTCTGCGCAGCGCCCTGGCCTCGGCCTCCGGGCGAAAGCGCATGGTGGCGAACTCGAAGAACTCGCGCCCGAGCAGATAACCGTTGACGATGAAGAAGGCGGCGATGTTGATGCCCGGCACCAGCAGAAGCAGCAGAGCGATGATGTTGCCGAGGATGACGACGCCGAAGAACCTGATCGCCAGCACCAGCGAGCGCAGCGCCGGCACGGCGCGGCCGGGCGGATCGTTGGGATAGTCCGTGCGCTCGACCACTTCGGCGACGTCGTCAAGGAACAGGCCGGCGATGATCGCCGTCACCGGCGCGATAAAAAGCGCCAGCCCCAGCGCAAGGCCGACGCCGGCGACGACGGCGCCCAGCCATCCGGCCCAGGAGGGAAGGGCGGGCAGCCATGCATCGATCCACGGCCAGGCCAGCCATTCGAACAGGCTCTTTATTCCGAACCACAGCGCTGCCAGAGCCAGCAAGGTCAGCCCCAGTGTCTTCACGAACACGGAACGGAATTCGGGCGAGAACAGCCGGCTCAGGGCGGCGCGGGCGGCGTCGAGGATCACGGCGTTTCCAATTCCATGTCAAACATGCCCGTGGCTGATATCTCCGAATAGGCGGAGACCGCCCAAGTCGCAAGCGCGGCTTCCTAGCGCGCGACCTTCGCCTGGGGAATGGTCATCGCCGCCACGCCGACGACGACCAGGGCCATTCCCCACCACGCGCTCGGACCAAGGCTTTCGCCAAGGAACACGGCTCCGATAGCAACGCCGATCGGCACCCGCAGATAGGCTTGCGAGGTGGTGCCGACGGAGCCCAGCGTATGGAGGAGGCGGAAATAGATCGAGAAGGCCAGCGCGGTCGAAAACACCGAAAGCCCGAGCAGCGCAAGGACCGAAGCTGTCGATGGCGCCAGGGTCCATGGCCGGTCTAACGCAAGGCTCAACGGGATCAGCATCGCGGCGCCGCAGAGCATCGAACCGGCGGCCGGCACCATCGGGTCGAGCCCCCTGAAGCCGCGGCCGAAAACGGCGGCGCCGGCGTAGCAGATCGTCGCCGCGACCACGGCAAGTTGCGGCAATATTTGCTGTCCGAGGCCGCCAAGCGCCGGGGCGCCGACAACGAGGCATATTCCGGCGATTCCCGCCGCGACACCGAACAGCTTGCGCATGGTCGCCGGTTCATGGCGGGTGATCAGGGCGGTCAGCAAGAAGGTGAAGATCGGCGAGGTCGCATTCAGGATCGTGGCCAGCCCGGCATCCAGCGAGCGCTCGGCCCAAGCGATCAGCGTGAACGGCACGACGCTGTTCAGGCATGCCTGGAATGCAAACCGGCGCCAGCTTGCGGCTTCACCCGGCAAGACCAGCCCGCGCCAGCGGATCAGGGCGAACAGGATGCCACCCGCGATCAGGGTTCGCGCGGCGATCAGCGTCACCGGCGGGATCGTCGCGACGCCGATCTTGATGAAGCTGTAGGATGCGCCCCACAGCACCGCCAATATGACGAGCAGCACCAGCTCGATCCTCGTGTCGGTTTTCATGGACATGGCCGGCTGGAACCTCTGGGCATCGCTCATCTCAGCGATGCTTGTAAGCCAGGCCCGCGGGAAATGCTTCGGCCGCCATCCAACGATGGTCGCTATGCTGACATTCGTCGGATCGCCGCTAGGCAAAGCCGCATCAAACCGCTAGACCCGCCCGCGCCCGGCGTGGCAGAAAGCCGGTGGTTTTTTGGCGGAGACATGAATTGATGCCGGACTATGACGTGCTTTGTATCGGAAATGCCATCGTCGACATTATCGCCCAGTGCGACGAGGCGTTCCTGGAGACCAACGGCATCATCAAAGGCGCGATGAATTTGATCGACACGAGGCGCGCCGAACTGCTCTACAGCCGCATGGGCCCGGCCATCGAAGCCTCGGGCGGCAGCGCCGGCAACACGGCGGCGGGCGTTGCCTCCTTCGGCGGTCGCGCCGCTTTCTTCGGCAAGGTCTCCAACGACGCACTCGGCGAAATCTACGCGCACGACATCCATGCCCAGGGCGTCGCCTTCGACACCAAGCCGCTCAACGGCGAACCGCCGACGGCGCGCTCGATGATCTTCGTCACGCCGGACGGCGAGCGCTCGATGAACACCTATCTCGGCGCTTGCGTCGAACTCGGCCCGGAGGACGTCGAGGCCGACAAGGCGTCTGGCGCCGCGGTCACCTATTTCGAGGGCTATCTGTGGGACCCGCCGCGCGCCAAGGAAGCGATCCGGCAGACGGCGAAACTCGCCCACGCCGCCGGGCGCGAAGTGTCGATGACCCTGTCGGACTCGTTCTGCGTCGACCGCTACCGCGACGAGTTCCTCGATCTCATGCGCTCCGGCACCGTCGACATCGTCTTTGCCAACAGCCACGAGATCAAGTCGCTCTACCAGACCGCGTCCTTCGACGAGGCGCTGGCGCAGATCCGCAAGGATTGCAAGATCGCCGCCGTCACCCGCTCGGAAAAGGGCTCAGTGATCGTGCGCGGCGACGAGACCGTCACCATCGAGGCGACCAGGATCCGCGAGCTGGTCGACACGACCGGCGCCGGCGACCTCTACGCCGCCGGCTTCCTCTACGGCTACACGCAAGGCCGCAGCCTGAAGGCGTGCGGCGACCTCGGCTCGCTGGCGGCCGGGCTGGTCATCCAGCAGATCGGCCCGAGGCCAAGGCAGAATTTGCGCCACGAGGCCGAACAGGCGGGACTGCTGTAGCGCGGCGCCTCTTCCTTCTCCCCTTCTTGTGGGAGAAGGTGGATCGGCGCGCAGCGCCGAGACAGATGATGGGTGTTGGAAGGAATGCCGTCCGAGCCAAGCTGGAGCACCCCTCATCCGTCGCCTTCGGCGACACCTTCTCCCACAACAAGGGGAGAAGGAAGAGGTGCCGCTACGTGCTCCTCAAGCTCCCGCGCTATACGCCGCGATCGCCGCCATATTGACGATGTCTGAGTCCTTGGCATTGAGCGAGACGATCTGAACCGGCTTGTTCAGGCCGACCAGCAGCGGGCCGATGACGGTAGAGCCGCCGAGTTCCTGCAGCATCTTGGTCGAGATCGAGGCCGAGTGGAAAGCCGGCATCACCAGCACGTTGGCCGGGCCGGTCAGCCTGATGAACGGGTACTGCGCCATGGCGCGGGCGTTGAGCGCCACGTCGGCGGCCATTTCGCCGTCATACTCGAAATCGACGCGGCGCTTGTCGAGGATGCGCACCGCTTCCTGGACACGCTCGGAGCGCTCGCCCTGCGGATGGCCGAAGGTCGAATAAGCGAGCATGGCGAGCCTCGGCTCGTAGCCCATGCGGCGGGCAAAGCCGGCGGCCTCCTCGGCGATGTCGGCGATCTGTTCAGCATTCGGCATGTCGTGCACGGCGGTGTCGGCGACAAGCACGGTGCGACCCCGCGCCAGCACGATCGACACGCCGATGACGCAGTGGCCGGGCCTTGCGTCGATGACGCGGCGGATGTCGTCGAGGGCCGTCGAATAGTTGCGGGTGACGCCGGTGACGATGCCGTCGGCATCGCCCAGCGCCACCATGCAGGCGGCGAAATGGTTGCGGTCGTTGTTGATCAGCCGCTGGCAGTCGCGGAACAGGAAGCCTTTGCGCTGCATGCGCTCGTAGAGATAGTCGGCGTAGACCGAGTTGCGCCGCGACAGCCGCGCATTGATGATCTCGATGCCTTGCTTGCCGAGGTCGATGCCGGCGTTCCTGGCGTTTTCCTTGATGATGTCGTCGCGGCCGAGCAGGATGGCGGTGCCGAGCCGCTGGTTCACATAGGAGACGGCGGCGCGCATCACCTGCTCCTCCTCGCCCTCGGCAAAGACGATGCGCTTGGGCTGGCGGCGCACCCGGTCGTAGATGCGCTGCAGCGTCGATGCGATCGGGTCGCGGCGGGCGGAAAGCTCCTGCGCGTAGCGGTCCAGATCGAGGATCGGCTTGCGGGCGACGCCGGAGTCCATCGCCGCCTTGGCGACCGCGATGGGGATCGCCGAGATCAGGCGCGGATCGAACGGCACCGGGATGATGTAGTTTGGACCGAATTTCGGCCGCATGCCCTGATAGGCGGCGGCGACGTCGTCGGGCACGTCCTGGCGCGCCAGTTCGGCGAGCGCTTTGGCCGCGGCGATCTTCATGTCGTCGTTGATAGTGGTCGCCCGCACATCGAGCGCGCCGCGGAAGATGTAGGGGAAGCCAAGCACGTTGTTGACCTGGTTGGGATAGTCGGACCGCCCCGTCGCCATGATGGCGTCGGTGCGGATCTCGGCGACCTCCTCCGGCGTGATCTCGGGGTCGGGATTGGCCATGGCGAAGATGATCGGGTTTTTGGCCATCGACTGCACCATCCTGGTGGTCAGCGTGCCCTTGGCCGAGAGGCCGAGGAACACGTCGGCGCCGTCCAGCGCTTCGGCCAGCGAGCGCGCACCGGTTTTCACGGCGTGCGCCGATTTCCACTGGTTCATGCCTTCGGTGCGGCCCTGGAAGACGACGCCCTTGGTGTCGCACAGGATGATATTTTCTGGCGCAAAGCCCATCGCCTTCATCAGTTCGATGCAGGCGATGCCGGCAGCGCCGGCGCCGTTGCAGACCATTTTCGTGGTCTTCATGTCGCGGCCGGTGATTTCCAGCGCGTTGATCAGGCCGGCGGCCGAGATGATGGCGGTGCCGTGCTGGTCGTCATGGAAGACCGGGATGTCCATCAGCTCGCGCAGCCGCTGCTCGATGATGAAGCACTCCGGCGCCTTGATGTCCTCGAGGTTGATGCCGCCGAAGGAGGGGCCGAGAAAGCGCACGCAGTTGATGAATTCGTCGGCATCCTCGGTATCGACCTCGAGGTCGATGGAATCGACATCGGCGAAGCGCTTGAACAGCACCGCCTTGCCTTCCATCACCGGCTTCGAGGCCAGCGCGCCGAGATTGCCGAGGCCGAGGATAGCGGTGCCGTTGGAGATGACGGCGACCATGTTGCCGCGAACCGTATAGTCGAAGGCGCGGCTCGGATCCTCGGCAATGGCGAGAACCGGCACGGCGACGCCCGGCGAATAGGCGAGGCTGAGATCGCGCTGCGTCGCCATCGGTTTTGTGGCGACGATCTCCAGCTTGCCCGGCCGCCCCATGGCATGGAATTCCAATGCCTCCTGGGCGCTGACGGAGGGCCCGTTGCTTTCGGATTTCTTGGCCATGATGCTTTCGGTTCCTCGCCCGTACGGCACCGCTTGAGATGGGTGCGCATGCTTTCTTTTGTGGAAGGTTCGGGATTAAGGCTACACTTCGCCGCTGTAAACCGCCAAGCATGGCCTGGAAAATTTTGGAAGCAGCTTCTTGAACGACGAGACGCCCATTCGAAGCGACAATGCCAAGCCGGCCTTCGCGCCGGCGACGCCGATGATGGAGCAGTATATCGAGATCAAAGCGGCGAACCCGGATTCGCTGCTGTTCTACCGCATGGGCGATTTCTACGAGCTGTTCTTCGACGACGCCGAGAAAGCAAGCCGGGCGCTCGGTATCGTGCTGACCAAGCGCGGCAAGCACCAGGGGCTCGACATCCCGATGTGCGGCGTGCCGGTGCATGCCGCCGACGATTATCTGCAGAAGCTGATCGGACAGGGGTTCCGCGTCGCCGTCTGCGAGCAGATCGAGGATCCGGCGGAGGCCAAGAAGCGCGGCGGCAAATCGGTGGTGCGCCGCGACGTGGTGCGGCTGGTAACGCCAGGCACCATCACCGAAGACAAATTGCTGGCGCCGTCGGAATCGAGTTTTCTGATGGCGCTGGGACGGGTCAAGGGCGGGGCCGAGCATTCCTTTGCCTTGGCTTGGATCGAGATCTCGACCGGTGTCTTCCGCGTCGCCGAGACCACCGCCGACCGGCTGCTCGCCGATGTCTTCCGCGTCGACCCGCGCGAGCTGATCGTCGCCGAGCCGGTGTTTTACGACCCGGAGCTGAAACCGGTCTTCGACGTGCTCGGCCGCGTCGCCAGCCCGCAGCCGCCGTCGCTGTTCGATTCGGCTTCGGCCGCCGGCCGCATCGCCCGCTTCTTCGAGGTGGCGACCCCTGACAGTTTCGGCTCGTTTTCGCGCGCCGAGCTGTCGGCGATCTCAGGCGTCATCGCCTATGTCGAAAAGACGCAGAAAGCCGAGCGGCCGCCGCTGTCGCGGCCGGAGCGCGAGGAGCAGGGCTCGACGCTGTTCATTGACCCGGCGACGCGCGCCAATCTGGAACTGCTGCGCACGCTGTCCGGCAGCCGCGACGGATCGCTGTTCAAGGCGATCGACCGCACGGTGACCGGCGGCGGCGCAAGGCTGCTCGCCGACCGGCTGATGGCGCCGCTGACCGATCCGGCGGCAATCGCTGCAAGGCTGGACTCGGTGTCGTTCTTCCGCTCCGAGACGCGCCTTTGCCAGGCGGTGCGGGCAAGCCTGAAAAGCGTTGGCGACATGCCGCGCGCGCTGTCCAGGCTGGCGCTCAACCGCGGCGGCCCGCGCGACCTCGGCGCGCTGCGCGCCGGTTTCGAAGCGGCCGGCGCCATCGCCGAACTGTTCGGCCAAATCGCCTTGCCGGGCGAACTGGCCGCGGCATTGGGAGCTATCAAGGCGCTGCCCAATGAACTGGCGGCGCATCTGGCGCAGGCGCTGAGCGACGAGCTGCCGTTGCTCAAGCGTGACGGCGGCTTCGTCCGCGGCGGCTACCACGCCGAACTCGACGAGATGCGGGCGTTGCGCGACGAGTCGCGAAAAGTGATCGCCGGGCTGGAGCGCTCGCTGATCGACGAGACCGGCATCCGCTCGCTGAAGATCAGGCACAACAATGTGCTGGGCTATTATATCGAAGTCACCGCCAATCATCATGCGCTGATGACCGGCAGCGACGGCGCCAGGGCGCGCTTCATCCATCGCCAGACCATGGCCAACGCCATGCGCTTCACCACCACCGAACTCGCCGAGCTGGAAACCAAGATCGCCAACGCGGCCGACCGGGCGCTGGCGATCGAGCTTGCCGCTTTCGAAGCGCTGACGGCGCAAGTGGTCGGCCACGCCGACAGGATCCGTGCCGGCGCCGAAGCGCTCGCCGTGCTCGACGTTTCGGCCGCACTTGCCTTGCTTTCCGAGAGCGAGACCTGGTGCCGGCCGTTGGTCGATGCGAGCCTTGCCTTCGAGATTTCGGGCGGACGCCACCCGGTGGTCGAACAGGCGCTGCGGCGTTCCGGCGAAGGCCCGTTCGTCGCCAATGATTGCGATCTGTCGCCGCAAGGCGATGCCAAGACCGGCGCGATCTGGCTGCTGACCGGCCCCAATATGGGCGGCAAGTCGACCTTCCTCAGGCAAAACGCGCTGATTGCCATCCTTGCCCAGACCGGCTCTTTCGTGCCCGCGGCATCAGCCCATATCGGCGTCGTCGATCGGTTGTTTTCGCGGGTCGGCGCCTCCGACGACCTGGCGCGCGGCCGCTCGACTTTCATGGTCGAGATGGTCGAGACGGCGGCGATCCTCAACCAGGCAGGCGAGCGCGCACTGGTCATCCTCGACGAGATCGGCCGCGGCACCGCCACTTTCGACGGCCTGTCGATTGCCTGGGCGGCGGTCGAATATCTGCACGAGAAGAACCGCTGCCGGGCGATCTTCGCCACGCATTTCCACGAAATGACGGCGCTGGCCGGGAAACTTACACGGCTCCACAACGTCACCATGCGGGTCAAGGAATGGGAAGGCGACGTGGTCTTCCTGCACGAGGTTGGCAAGGGTGCGGCCGACCGTTCCTACGGCGTCCAGGTGGCGCGGCTGGCCGGCCTGCCGGAAGCCGTCGTCGGCCGGGCCAAGGAAGTGCTGCACCAGCTCGAAGCCGGCGAGGTCTCGGGCAAGGCCAACCGTCTGGTCGACGACCTGCCGCTGTTTTCTGTGGCGGCGCAGCGGGAAGCGTCGAAGCCGGCGAAGAGTGATGGGCTGGGTTTGGCGCTAGCGGAGATCAGTCCCGACGAGATGACGCCAAGGGAGGCGCTGGAGGCGCTGTACAGATTGAAGGGGATGCTGGGGAAATAGGGCTTCTGCAATCGGAGCGGCGTCGGCGAAACGGCCAATCTTCCCCACGAGGGGGGAGATTGGCAGCTTCACCCTCAAATCATCGCCAAGCCCGACTTCCGCCTCGGCGGTGGGAAGGTGCGGTCAATTTCGGCGAAATCTTCGCTTGTGAGCTCGATGTCCAATGCCGCGACATTCTGCCGGACATGCTCCAGGCGACTGGCCTTCGGAATGGCGATCACGCCCTGCTGCGCCATCACCCATGCAAGTGCGATCTGCGCCGGCGTCGCACCGTGGCGGGCGGCGATGGCATCTAACTTGGCGTTGCGCGCCAATACCCCCTGATCGACCGGCGAATAGGCCATCAGCGGCATGCCGCGTTGCCGGCTCCACGGGGCGAGATCGAACTCGACGCCGCGCTGCGACAGATTGTAGAGCACCTGGTTGATCTGGACGTTGCCGCTGGCCGGCAACCGAACCAGCTCTTCCATCTCATCGGTATCGAAATTGCTGACGCCCCAATGGCGGATCTTGCCGGCCGCCTTCAACGCTTCGAACGCCTCTACCGTTTCCATCAAAGGAACGCTGCCCGGCCAATGCAAGAGATAGAGATCGATGCGGTCGGTGGCGAGATGCCTCAGGCTGTTCTCGCAGGCCCTTTTCACGCCGGCGCGCGAGGCATTGGACGGCAGCACTTTGGAGACCAGGAAAACCTCGTCGCGGTGCCCGGCGATGGCCTCCGCCACCACCTGCTCGGCACCGCCGCTGGCATACATTTCGGCGGTGTCGATCAGCGTCATGCCGAGATCCAGCCCGAGCTTCAGGGCATTGGCCTCGTCGGCACGGCGGCGGCCGTCCTCGCCCATCTTCCAGGTGCCCTGGCCGAGCACCGGCACGGCCTCGCCGCAGGGCAGGGTGGTCGTTCTTATCGTCGATGCCATGGCATGCTCCAGTCCGAGGCCCGGATAGCACCATAGCCGCCAAGGGAAATCCAGGTGAAGCAGAAATCCAGGTGAAGCCTCTCGCCCGGATTCCCCGACAGCGTGACGCCTACTTCACCGGATGGGCGGCGAGCCAGTCCTGCATCTGCTTGATCTCGGCTTGCTGCGCGGCGATCACTGCTTCCGCCAGCTTGCGGATTTCCGGATCCTTGCCCTTGGCGAGCTCGATCTTGGCCATATCGATGGCCGCCTGGTGATGCGGGATCATGCCGCGGGCGAAATCGACATCGGCATTGCCGGAATATTCGATTGCCATCATGTCGGTATGCATCTTGTCCATCGCCGCCTTGTAGCCCTCGGTCGAGGGGCTCTGCGCGCCCATTGCGCCCATGTCGTGCTTCATCTCCTCGGCTTGTGCCGGAACGCTTTCGAGGAAAACAGCAAGCAGCATTCCCGCTGCCATCATCAGCAGCACGATCTTCTTGGCCAAGGTCATTCATCGTCTCCTTTTTGAACAGGGTCTATCTGGAAGTTTTACTCAGAGTTTCAACGTCCTGAGCCGCAATGCGTTGGCGATGACCGAAACCGAAGACAGGCTCATCGCCGCCGCCGCGAGCATCGGCGACAACAGCGTGCCGGTGAGCGGATAGAGCACGCCGGCAGCGACCGGCACGCCAAGCACATTGTAGAGGAAAGCGAAAAACAGGTTTTGGCGGATGTTGCGGATCGTCGCGCGGGCCAGCGTCCTGGCCCTGACGATGCCGTTGAGATCGCCCTTGACCAGCGTTATTCCTGCACTTTCGACCGCAACATCGGCGCCTGTGCCCATCGCGATGCCGACATCGGCGGCGGCAAGTGCGGGCGCATCGTTGACGCCATCGCCGGCCATGGCGACGCCCGCACCGCCGGCACGCAATTCCTCGACCAGCGCGTTCTTCTGTTCGGGCAAAAGCCCGGCACGCACCGCGTCGATGCCGAGCTTGGCTGCGATGGCCTTGGCGGTGCGCTCATTGTCGCCGGTCGCCATGACGATCTTCAGCCCGCTGTCATGCAGGGCCTTGATCGCCTCGGCGGTCGTCGCCTTGATCGGATCGGCGACGGCAACGAGGCCGGCGAGCTTGCCTGCTACAGCGACGAACATCGCGGTCTTGCCGTCGGCCTGCAGCGCCTCGGCACTGGCCAGGACCGATGCCGTGTCGATGCCGAGATCGGCCATCATCGCGGCATTGCCGAGCGCCACTTTCTGTCCCGAGACCGTGCCGGAAACGCCCTTGCCGGTGACGGCCTCGAAGCCGCTCGCGTCGGGGACCTTCACGTCGCGTTCGTGGGCGCCGTCGACGATAGCCTCGGCCAGCGGATGCTCCGAGCCTTTTTCCAGCCCGGCGGCGAGCGCCAGCAGATCGTCTTGTGCCATGCCTTCGACGGCGACGACGTCGGTCAGTCGCGGCCGGCCTTCCGTCAGCGTTCCCGTCTTGTCGACGATCAGCGTGTCGACCGAGGCAAAACGTTCGAGCGCCGCCGCTTCCTTGATCAGCACGCCGGCATGCGCGCCGCGCCCGGTGGCGGTCATGATCGACATTGGTGTCGCGAGGCCCAGTGCGCACGGACAGGCAATGATCAGCACCGAGACCGCCGCGACGACGGCAAAGACCAGGCTGGGTTGCGGTCCGATGACCGCCCAGGCGACGAACGCAATAATCGCGACCAGCACGACAGCCGGGACGAAGTAGAACGAGACGCGGTCGGCCAGCCCCTGGATCGGTGCGCGTGAACGCTGCGCCTTGGCGACCAGCTCGACGATGCGTGCCAGCGTCGTCTCGGCGCCGATCTTTTCGGCGCGCATGACCAGGGAGCCGTTCTTGTTGAGCGTGCCGCCGGTGAGGTCGTCGCCTTCGGTCTTTTCGACCGGCAGCGGCTCGCCCGTGATCATCGATTCGTCGATGGAGGAGCGTCCTTCGAGCACAATGCCGTCGACCGGCACGGCATCGCCGGGGCGGATGCGCAAGCGGTCGCCGGCCTTGATCGTATCGAGCGGCACGTCGTTTTCGGAACCGTCCGCGCCGATCAGCCGCGCCGTCTTCGGCGCCAGGTCGAGCAGCGCACGGATCGCCGACCCGGTTTTCTCACGGGCGCGCAATTCCAGCACCTGGCCGAGGAATACCAGCGCGACGATCACCGCCGCCGCCTCGAAATAGACCGGCACGGTGCCGTCATGGCCGCGGAACTGGTGCGGAAAGAGGCCCGGAAACAGGGTGGCGACGACGCTGTAGAGATAGGCGGCACCGACGCCGAGCGAAATCAGCGTCCACATATTGGGGCTGCGGTTCAGGATCGAATCCAAGCCGCGGTGGAAGAACGGGAATGCCGCCCACAGCACCACGGGACTGGCCAGCGCCAGTTCCAGCCAGACCTTCGCACCGTCGTCGATGAAAGCCTGGAACGTCAGGCCGAGCATCGGTGCCATGACGATGACCAGCAACGGCACGGACAGCACTGCGCTCACCCAGAAACGCCTGGTGAAGTCGACCAGTTCGGGGTTCGGTCCCTCGTCGCCGGTCGGCACCCCCATCGGCTCTAGCGCCATGCCGCAGATCGGGCAGGAGCCGGGCTTGTCGCGGATGATTTCCGGGTGCATCGGGCAGGTGTATTGCGTGCCTTTCGGCATCGCCTGCGGCGCCGGCCTGTCGCCGAGATACTTTGCCGGCTCGGCCTCGAACTTCGCCTGGCAAGCGGCGGAGCAGAAATAGAAACCCTGGCCCGCGTGCCGCAAAAAGTACCTGGCCGTGGCGCGGTCGACGCTCATGCCGCAGACGGGATCGGTGGCCGTCAGGTATTTTTCCGGCTCGGCGATGAATTTGGAGCGGCAGCTTTCGCTGCAGAAATGATAGCGATGGCCGCCATGCTCGGCGGTCGGCTTGCCGGCAGCCGGATCGACGGTCATGCCGCAGACCGGATCGCGGACGACGGCGTCCGCAGCAGAGGTGGCGCCTTTTGCCGAGCAACAGCTGCCATGGGCGTGATGATGGTGGTCGGAATGCGTCATGCCGAAAGCCCCTGTATTTCGATGTTGCGGCGGAGGTAGTGCTTCCAGTGACTGGAAGGTCAAGGGCCGATTTTCGATTTTTCGCGGCCAAGCCCAAACCGAACCGGCTGCGCGGCACGAGACGATCGTCCCGTTCCACCGCTGCGGAGAACGCGTCCGTCCGCCCCATACCCAGCGCCGCGAAAACGCGCTATAGACGCCGCCGAAACGGCGAGGCCGAACGGCATCTATGGCAAGAATATCACTGAAGCTCGAGGAATTGGTCGACGGCGAGGCCTTGCGTCGCGAGATGACCGAAGTGACCGCGGCCACGGCCGGCGACGGTTCGGGCAAGGCCGCGCGCAGCGGTGTTCTCAAGCTTCTCAAAAGCCGGCTGGCCGACGGCCGCACGGTCGCCGAACGCATGCTGATGGACGACGGCAGCGGCACCGCCTGCGCCGCCCGGCTGTCGCATCTGATGGACGAGATCATCCGCGCGCTCTACGATTTCGCCGCCACCCACGTCTATCGCGTGAAAAACCCGTCATCCGCCGAGCGCATGGCGGTCGTCGCCGTCGGCGGCTACGGCCGCGGCACGCTGGCGCCGGGCTCCGACATCGATCTCCTGTTCCTGCTGCCCTACAAGCAGACGCCGTGGGGCGAGCAGATTGTCGAATACATGCTCTACATGCTGTGGGATCTGGGGCTGAAGGTCGGCCACGCCACGCGCAACATCGACGAATGCCTCAGGCTGTCGCGCACCGACGTCACCATCCGCACCTCGATCCTGGAAGCGCGTTTCCTATGGGGCGAGCAAAAACTCTATGACGAGCTTTTGCAGCGCTTCGACCACGAAGTGGTGCGCACCACCGGCCCCGAATATGTCCAGGCCAAGCTCGCCGAACGCGACGAGCGCCACGCCAAGGCCGGCGAGAGCCGCTATCTGGTCGAACCGAACGTCAAGGACGGCAAGGGCGGCCTGCGCGACCTGCAGACGCTGTTCTGGATCGGCAAATATTTCTACCGGGTGCGCACCGGCGAGGAACTGGTCGACAAGGGTGTCTTCACCGACGCCGAATACAGGGAATTCCAGAAGGCCGAGGACTTCCTGTGGGCGGTGCGCTGCCACATGCATTTCCTCACCGGCAAGGCCGAGGAGCGGCTGCATTTCGACATCCAGCGCGACATTGCCGAGCGGCTCGGCTACACCACCCATCCCGGCCTGTCGGCGGTCGAGCGCTTCATGAAGCACTACTTCCTCGTCGCCAAGGACGTCGGTGACCTGACCCGCATTTTCTGCGCCGCGCTCGAGGAGGAGCAGGCCAAGCATGTGCCGGGCTTCAACCGCATTTTCCTCACCTTCTCGCGGCGCAAACGCAAGCTCGCCGGCACGGCCGACTTCATCGTCGACAACCACCGCATCAACATTGCCGACGGCGAGGTGTTCGAGCGCGATCCGGTCAACCTGCTCAGGCTGTTCTGGTTTGCCGACAGGCACGGCCTGGAATTCCACCCCGATGCGCTGAAGCTTCTCACCCGTTCGCTCGGCCTCGTCGGCAAGGCGCTCAGGCGCGACGAGGAGGCCAACCGGCTGTTCCTCGATATCTTGACCTCGGACCGCAACGCCGAGCTCAACTTGCGGCGCATGAACGAGGCCGGATTGCTTGCTAAGCTAATCCCGGACTTCGGCAAGATCGTCGCCATGATGCAGTTCTCGATGTACCACCACTACACGGTGGACGAGCATTTGATCCGCTGCATCGGCGTGCTGGCCGAGATCGAACGCGGTGACGGCGAAAAGGTCCATCCGCTCTCCCACTCGCTGATGCCGGGACTGAAGAAGAGCCGCGAGGCGCTCTATGTCGCCGTGCTGCTGCATGACATCGCCAAGGGCAGGCCGGAGGACCATTCGCAAGCCGGCGCCAGGATCGCCCGGCGCATCTGCCCGCATATGGGGCTCTCGCCGGCCGACACCGAAACGGTCGCCTGGCTGGTCGAGAACCACCTCGTCATGTCGATGACGGCGCAGACCCGCGATCTCAACGACCGCAAGACGATCGAGGATTTTGCCGCCATCGTGCAGTCGGTCGAACGGCTGAAGATGCTTTTGGTGCTTACCGTTTGCGATATTCGTGGCGTGGGGCCTGGGGTCTGGAACGGCTGGAAGGGCCAGTTGCTGCGCACGCTCTACTACGAGACCGAGCTTTTGTTGACCGGCGGGTTTTCGGAGGTGTCGCGCGCCAAACGGACGGCGGCGGCGCGCGAACAACTCGCCGAAGCGCTTGCCGACTGGCCGGAAAAGGCCCGCAAGCGTTACGTCGGCCAGCACTACGAGAACTATCTGCTGGCGGTCGATCTTCCCGACCAGCTCCGCCATGCCGAATTCATCCGCGAAGCCGACCATGCCGGCAAGAAGCTCGCCACCATGGTGAAAACCCACCAGTTCGAGGCGGTGACCGAGATCACCGTGCTGGCGCAGGACCATCCGCGCCTGCTCTCGGTGATTGCCGGCGCCTGTGCCGCGGCCGGCGGCAACATCGTCGACGCGCAGATCTTCACCACCTCGGATGGCCGCGCGCTCGACACCATCCTTATCTCGAGGGAGTTCGACCGCGACGAAGACGAGCGCCGCCGCGCCGAGCGCGTCGGCCGGCTGATCGAGGACGTGCTGTCGGGCAAGAGCTGGCTGCCTGAAATGATCGAGAAGCGCACCAAGCCGCGTCGCGGCGCCAAGGTTTTCCGCATCCCGCCACGCGCCGAGATCCGCAACACGCTGTCGAACCGGTTCTCGGTGATCGAGGTCGAGGGGCTGGACAGGCCGGGGCTTCTGTCGGAGATCACCGGCATGTTGTCGGACCTGTCGCTCGACATCGCCTCGGCCCACATCACCACCTTCGGCGAAAAGGTCATCGACACGTTCTACGTCACCGATCTCACCGGCCAGAAGATCGACAGCCCGTCGCGTACGGCGACCATCCGCAACAGGCTGATCGCGGTGCTCGAGGGCACGGCGTCCGAGCGCGGCAAGACCAAAACGGCCGCCGAGTGACTGTTACCTTCCATTTGCCCCAATCCCACAGGCAGTCTTCCAGCGCATGAGCCTTGTCAAGAAATTCGCCACGGTCGCTTCCGGCACGCTGATGAGCCGGGCTCTCGGCTTCGGCCGCGAGATGCTGATGGCCGCCGCACTCGGCACCGGGCCGATCGCCGACGCCTTCAACGCCGCCTTCCAGTTCCCCAACACCTTTCGCCGACTGTTCGCCGAAGGCGCCTTCAACGCCGCCTTCGTGCCGCTGTTCGCCAAGGAGATCGAGACGCACGGCACCGACGGCGCCAAGCGCTTTTCCGAAGAGGTGTTCGGCGTCTTGTTCACGGCGCTTCTGGCGCTGACCATCGCCATGGAACTGGCGATGCCGCTGATCGTGCGCTACCTGGTGGCGCCGGGCTTTGCCGATACGCCGGGAAAATTCGAAACGACGGTGGCGCTGGCGACCGTCATGTTCCCCTACCTGATCTGCATGTCGCTTGGCGCCATGATGGCCGGCATGCTGAATTCGCTGCGCCGCTATTTCGCCGCCGCGGTGGCACCGGTGTTCCTTAACGTCATCCTTATCGCCGTGCTCGCCTATGCCTGGTACAAGGGTTCGGACGCCCGCACCGTTGGTTTCGGCCTGGCCTGGGGTGTGCTGGCGGCCGGCCTAGTGCAACTGACGATCGTCTGGGCGGCGGTGCGCCATGCCGGCATCTCGATCGGCTTCCGCCGGCCGAAGATGACGCCGAACGTCAAGCGGCTGCTGATCCTGGCACTGCCGGCGGCCATCACCGGCGGCATCACCCAGATCAACCAGCTGATCGGCACGGCGATCGCATCGGCGCAGGACAGCGCGGTGTCGTCGCTGGCCTATGCCGACCGCGTTTACCAGCTGCCGTTGGGCGTCGTCGGCGTCGCCGTCGCCATCGTGCTTCTGCCGGAACTGTCGCGGGCGCTGAAATCGGGCAATCTGGTCGAAGCCGCCAATCTGCAGAACCGCTCGGTCGAGTTTACCCTTTTCATGACGTTGCCGGCGGCGGCCGCACTGTTGGTCATGTCCGAGCCGATCGTGCGGCTGGTCTATGAGCGCGGCGCCTTCGCCACCAACAATTCGACGCCGACGGTCGCGGCAATCCTGGCGATCTTTGGCCTCGGCTTGCCGGCCTTCGTGCTGATCAAGGCGTTCACCCCAGGCTATTTCGCCCGCGAGGACACGCGCACGCCGATGATTTTTGCCGCCATCTCGGTGGCGGTTAACATTACGACGGCGCTGACGCTGTTTCCGACGATGGGCGCGCCCGGCATTGCCGTTGCCTCCGCTGTCGCCGGCTGGGTCAATGCGGCGATGCTGCTCGCCGTGCTGATCCGGCGCGGCCATTGGGGCCGCGACGTGCCGCTCATGAAACGCATCCCGCGGCTGGTGCTGTCGGCGGCGGTGATGGCCGCGGCGCTCTATTTTGCCGAACACTGGTTCGCCGCAAGTCTCGGCTCCGGCTCGCCGCTGGTGATCAAGGCGGTAACCTTGCTTGCGCTCGTCGCCGGCGGCGCGCTGCTTTACTTCGTCACCGCCTTCGCCACCGGCGGCGCCGATTTCGGCATGATCCGCCGCAATATCGGGCGGAAGGCGTCCCAGCCGGTCAAGGAGCACTCTCCGGATCCGTGAGGGGGAAAATTCATCAGCGCCAATTTTGTTCTTGCTTTGTGCCGGCAGCTATGCTACTAATCTTGGTATGGTGCTAATTGGCTCCAACGACCCGCCCACCGAGGCGGGTTTTTATTTCTGGTCGGCGCCATCCCTCAAACAGCCTTCTGTTCGGCCGACGTCAAAGCCTGCGCGCCCTGGCCAACGCCCCTCTTGATCGTCTCCTCGCTCTCGTCCATAAGCGCGCCGTCGCAAGACTTTCGCCGCGCGCGAAACGGCCCTCCACAAGCCAGGGAAACACCATGACCGATCAGCCCGCCTTCAAACCGCTCGTCTTTTCCGGCGTCCAGCCAACCGGCAATCTGCATCTCGGCAACTATCTCGGCGCCATCAAGAAATTCGTCGCCCTGCAGGACACCTCCGACTGCATCTACTGCGTCGTCGACCTGCATTCGCTGACCGCACAGCTCGTCCATGAGGATCTGCAGGACCAGACGCGGTCGATCACCGCGGCGTTTCTCGCCTCCGGCATCGACCCGACCAAGCACATCGTCTTCAACCAGTCGCGGGTGATGCAGCACGCCGAGCTTGCCTGGATCTTCAACTGCGTGGCGCGCATCGGTTGGATGAACCGCATGACGCAGTTCAAGGACAAGGCCGGCAAGGACCGCGAGAACGCCTCGCTCGGCCTGCTCGCCTACCCCTCCCTGATGGCCGCCGACATCCTCGTCTACCGCGCCACCCACGTGCCGGTCGGCGACGACCAGAAGCAGCATCTGGAGCTGACCCGCGACATCGCGCAGAAATTCAACAACGACTTTTCGGACCGCATCGCAGCGCTTGGCGTCGGCGTCGAGATGCAGGTCGGCGAAGAGAGGGTGAACGGCTATTTCCCGCTGACCGAGCCGGTCATCGGCGGCCCGGCGGCACGCATCATGTCGCTGCGCGACGGTTCGAAGAAGATGTCGAAGTCCGACCCGTCGGACCTGTCGCGCATCAACCTGACCGACGATGCCGATGCCATCTCGAAGAAGATCCGCAAGGCCAAGACCGATCCGGAGGCTTTGCCCGGCGAACTGGACGGCCTTGCCGGCCGGCCGGAAGCGGAGAACCTCGTCGGCATCTATGCCGGCCTCGCCGAAATATCGAAAGAGGCGGTGCTGCAAGAGTTCGGCGGCCAGCAGTTTTCGGTGTTCAAGCCGGCGCTTGCCGATCTCGCCGTGGAAAAGCTGGCGCCGATCGCCGGTGAGATGCGCCGCATCTCCGGCGACCGCGCCTATGTCGACGCGGTGCTGCGGGATGGCGGCGAGCGTGCCGGCACATTGGCCGAAGCGACCATGAAGACCGTGCGCGACATTATCGGCCTGCTGCAAGGCTGATGCATGTCGCGCAAAGTGTGCAGCGGTTTGCGATAACGACATGCATAAAACAAGAACCTGAAGCGCGTCGCTGGTCGAACGCGACGCGCTTCAAGCCGCACCAGCATTGCCACAGCCGCCTGTCGCTTGCGGGCGGGCTGTGGCGGTGGCAGATTGCGACCGAAACCATCGAACAGGGTGAATATGGTCTCCAAACGCCTCAGCCGCGAAGCCGGTCATCGCCGTAAGTTCCTGGCGATCATCGACGACACGCCGGAATGCGAGCGCGCCGTCGCCTATGCCTCGAAGCGGGCGCAAAGCACGGGCGGCGTGCTGGTGCTGCTCTATGTCATCGAGCCGGATGATTTCCAGCACTGGCTGGGCGTCGAGAAGATCATGCGCGAGGAGGCGACCGCCACGGCGCGTGCCGCACTCGACAGCTATGCCAACAAGGTGCGCCAGAAGCTCGGCATCGAGCCGGAACTGGTGGTGCGCGAAGGCAAGCCGACCGAAGAGATTCACAAGCTGATCGAGGAAGACCAGGACATCGCCATCCTGGTGCTGGCGGCAGGCGCCGGCAAGGAGGGGCCGGGGCCGCTGGTCGGCGCGGTCGCCGGCAAGGGCGCCGCCTTTCCGATTCCCGTCACGGTGGTGCCGCAGAACCTGTCGGACGAAGAGATCGACAGCCTCGCCTGAGATGCGCTGATATTCAGGTGAGGCCGGCCTGCAATTGGCGGCTTCCTGCGCTTTCGGTGCTCACGTACCAAAAGTACGCTCCGCTCCGGTTCTCGGAACCCACCATTTTCGGCTCGGCCTGACCTGAATCTCAACACATCTCCAAGCGTTTCAGGGCGCTAGCAAAACATTCCGCCAGCCAGCCGTTCCCCGCGATGCCTTTCGCTTGAATGTCGGGCGGATAAAGCCTAATTAGAACTATTCCAAACTAGTTGCCCGAAATGGGCACGGAGACGGCCATGTTCATCCAGACCGAGTCGACGCCAAACCCGGCGACGCTGAAATTCCTGCCCGGCAAGGAAGTGCTGCAAGAAGGCACCGCCGATTTCCGCGATGCCGATAGCGCCGCGACGGCTTCGCCGCTCGCCGGCCGGCTGTTCGAAATCCCCGGCGTCACCGGCGTCTTCTTCGGCTATGATTTCATCACCGTGACCAAGGACGGCCCCGACTGGCAGCATCTGAAGCCGGCTATCCTCGGCGCCATCATGGAGCATTTCATGTCCGGCGCCCCGGTGATGGCCAAGGCCGGCCCCGCCGCCGAGACCAGCCAGACCGGCGAATTCTACGACAAGGCCGACGAGGAGTTGGTCGTCACCATCAAGGAGCTGCTCGACACGCGGGTGCGCCCAGCGGTGGCCCAGGATGGCGGCGACATCACCTTCCGCGGCTTTGAGAACGGCACCGTGTTCCTGCACATGAAGGGCGCCTGCGCCGGCTGTCCGTCGTCGACGGCGACGCTGAAGCACGGCATCCAGAACCTGCTCCGGCACTTTGTGCCGGAAGTGCAGCACGTCGAACAGGTCTCCTGACGCACCGTTCCATCGTCAACGTCGATAGACAACAAAAAACCGGGCCAAAGTGCCCGGTTTTCTGTTTGCGACGTCTGTGTTGTTGCCTAGACGGTCCGCGTATAAGGGTTTTATATCACAATGACCTTGGCGCCGACCGAGGTGCGGTCGTAGAGGTCGATAATGTCCTGGTTCATCAGCCGGATGCAGCCCGACGACATCGCCTTGCCGATCGAATTCCATTCCGGGCTGCCATGCAGGCGATAACCCATGTCGCCGCCCTTGTTGAACAGGTACATGGCGCGCGCGCCGAGCGGGTTCTTCAACCCCGGCTCCATGCCACCGGCAAACTTGGCCAACTCCGGCTGGCGCTTGATCATCTGCGAAGGCGGTGTCCAGGTCGGCCATTCGCGCTTCAGCGCGATATGGGCGGTGCCGTGCCATTCGAAACCCTCACGGCCGACGCCGATGCCGTAGCGCATCGCTTCGCCGTCGCCCATGACGAAAAAGAGGAACTTGTTCTGCGTATCGACGATAATGGTGCCCGGCTTTTCCCTGGTGTCGTAGTCGACGATCTGCCGGCGGTATTTGAACGGCACCTTTTCGATCGGAACGCGCGGCAGGTGATAGCCGGCGTCGGTCACCGCGCCGTAGTTGTTGGTGAAGATCTGCGAGCCGATGGTGCTGCAACCGGCGACAGCCGTCGACAGCGCCAGGGCCGCGACGATTGCAAGTGACTTCATGCGCATGAAAAGGTCCGATGCCTGCCCAAACAA
This sequence comes from Mesorhizobium sp. M1027, assembly GCF_040318745.1. Taxonomy (NCBI): domain Bacteria; kingdom Pseudomonadati; phylum Pseudomonadota; class Alphaproteobacteria; order Hyphomicrobiales; family Phyllobacteriaceae; genus Mesorhizobium; species Mesorhizobium sp. M1027. The sequence goes on from NZ_JAMYMW010000004.1 coordinate 135,599, forward strand.
CAGCGGCTCGAGTCGGCCGCTTTTTTCATCTTCATTCATGCTGGCATTTGCTTTGCTTGCCAAGCGGGCGATGCCTATATCCTTGCGCTTGCGTGCTGGTAAACCTGCGACTATGGCATTTCGGCAACAGCCCCCGCAGGATTATGTTGCAAAATCAATGGGCCAGGAACAAGGACCAGGAGACGAAGAAATCACCCATGAATGTCGGTGACGCTGCCCGGCGCTCTGGCCTGCGGCCAAGACCATCCGTTGCTACGAGGAGATCGGCCTGAGACGCGGCCGCCGCAGGGGAAAGTCCAGACAGGCCGGGTTTAATAAAGGACGCCGCGAAGCACGGCCCAAGCCAGAAGCCCGAACGTGCCGATCACCACCAATGCACCAAGGACCGTGCCGATCTTTTCAGGCAATCCATCGGGGCGACCAGGATCGTTGGCCATTCAACTATCGATCATGACGTAGGCCGCACCAAACACGGCAACGATAATTGCCCCAAGCACCGCCCAGCCTCCGATGGCCGAGCGGATTTCCTCCGGCGTCGCTGATTTCCGGACGTCATCTTCCGTCATCTAATGCTCCTCGTAAAACACCGTAGCCGACATTGAAAGCGCAAGCTGCCGGCGCTGCCAAGAGCCGCAGCGGATTTTGCGCAAAAGTTTAGCGACGGGCGCCGTTCGCGAGCAAGCGTTACCTAGCCTTCCACACTCCGCAAAGCGCGGGCGGCGGTCACGATCCCGGTGGGCGATACCGGATCGACTTGGCTTTCCCAAGGGCTTCCATCGTCTCTTCGACACTTAACAGGACGGTGGTCTCGTATGAGCTGAGCGCGCCTCCCGCACCAATGGCGAGCATGACAGAGGCCATGGACACGTTGTCCGGCGCCTCCCACAGGTTCCAGCCATCGTACTCTCCGAAGGCATACCAGAACCCGTGCAGCTTTCCGCCGACCGACTCGATATAGGAACGGGCAGCCTCGCGTCTATCCTCGGGATTATCCATCAAGCGCGCCCAGGTTTCGGGCCTGTAGCTGAATCGCGTGAGATACATCGGCATGGTTCGTCTCCTCCCAGAGCTGCCCCCACCAAGACAGTTAAGCGCCCCAATCCGGGAGAACGCGAGTCGTTTCCGAGGCGTAGTACCGCTGGCCTAGTTGCGGGGCCGCTAATAGACCTGTTTCAATTGCCTTTCCCAAGGGGAGTAAGGTCAATGGCCGCATATCTCATTGCTGATGTAGACATAACCGACGCCGCCGTTTTCGAGGAATACCGCCGGGATGTGCCGGCAACCGAAGCCCGCTATGGGGGGAGGTACATCGCTCGCGGCGGGGCCACCAAAGTTCTGGAGGGCGATTGGGAACCTCATCGCCTCGTCATTGTCGAATTCCCGGACATGGCATCCCTCCTGGCATGGTACGACTCTCCAGAATACGGCCGCCTCAAGGCCATCCGCGAACGCTGCGCAAAGACGAGAATTATTGCTCTGGAGGGCATGATGCCGGTTAGCTGAGGGCCGGGTTTGTCAACGAGATAGTCGCCATCAACAAGGCGATTATCCGGTTGTCGCCCTCCTTGAAGGTCATGTGGTCGAACTTATGCATGTCCACAACGAGCGCGTGGAAATCGCCCAGGTGTTCCCCATTTAGATAGAAGAACTCGTCAATCAGATCCTCGAACACATGGTGGTTGCGTTTTGTGATTCCACTGGAGCCGCCCGTGGTAAGGCATGCGTTCCTGGTATCGGGCGAGAATCGAAAATAGCTCGGGAACTAAAGCCGTCCCGCATGTTAAGCCGCCAATATTCATATACCGTGCAGTAAGGTCGCTTTCATCGGTGAAGCAGGTGTATTCACCAAGCCCACGCCCCGCCAAGGAGCCGTTATGCAACGCAAGAACTCTGAAACATCCGAATGACTAATGGACAGTATAGAAATTCAAGGAGGCCGCGCGAAAGCTCGAAACAGACGAGTCAGAGGAAGCCTTTGACCGCGTATCGAAGAAAGTGGTGAAGGCACCGCCGACCAAGCAGGAAGGCCAAAAAATAACTACGAATAGGGTCGATTGCAACCTGTGATTCCTTGACCAATTGGTAAAAGTTCTGTTAACCTTTTGCCGTTACGCTGCCGAAACGAAGCCGATACTTACGGAGCAAAATGCGCGATAGGGATGTCAGGCTAGCGGTGAGAAATTACCTGGAGGCCTTGCACAGAGACGACGTAGACACTCGCATCGTTGAAGAGATGGGCGTGTGGTCGGGCTCCGTTCGCGTTGATCTTGCCGTTATCAACGGCGAATTGGCTGGCTTCGAACTCAAAAGCGATAGCGATACGCTCCAGCGGCTTCCGGTACAGGCTGACGTCTACAGTCGTGTATTCGATCAGGTGACGCTTGTTGTCGGGCGGCGGCACGCCGAGAAAGCCAGCGACATCATTCCAAACTGGTGGGGAGTGATGGTTGCAGAGCAAACAGATAATGGCGTCACCTTAGAACATCACAAGTGCGGGTCTAGAAACCCTTCTCCAGATCCGAGCCTAATAGCTGGCCTTCTCTGGAAAGAGGAGGCGCTTGAAGTTCTTGAGGCGCACGGGCTCGCCAGTGGTTGGCGAAGCAAGCCCGCGAAAGCCATTCACCAAAGGCTCGCCCAAGAGTTATCCTTCTCGGACCTTGGCGATGAAGTTCGGCAAGTTCTGAAGTCCAGAATCGCGTGGTTACGGCAACCTGTCAGCTACATGCGAGATATGGCGGTTCAACAGCAGAGCGGCCCATTGGCCCCGCCCCCCTGCGCCGCCGGGTGCGGCGGCGTAGTGCTGAATGCGCCCGTCACCCCAAGAGGCGACCGCTAGACCACCGAACGCAGGATCTGCCATTAGCGTTTGAGCATGGCCTCTATATTGAGTTCCCATGTCAATCCCGTTGTGACCGCTGGTTCTAACCCCTTTGTGAATAATCCATTGATCATCAATGGCGTAGCGAACACTTACGGTAGCGTTGGCCATTGCATAACCCGGCACTTCGTCCAGCGAAGGGTGGACGTGACCTGAATCCGAATAGTCGAGTTGGAAGGGGACAAGCCCTCTGACCAGTTGCCATATCTGCCAGTCCAAGCGCGCAACATCATTGCGGCCCGGATTTAGAGGACCATGATCTTTTGGCGCGCTCCAAGAATGAAGGGTCACCGACCTCCAAGGGTGATTAGCAGCCAATGAGGCATTTATCGTGTGCGCAACATAGTTTGCGTAAGGAATAGGCGCATGTTCGGCTACCCCTGCAACGTCAATGACAACGTCAATTTGATTTGGATTCCATGCGGGAACGTTGGCTACCCAAGGCGCAAGATGGGGTAAGTCAGCTACAGGCACATGCAAAACAAAACCTGGACCATATGTTCCAGCCAATCCTGCCGCTGCCAGATTGTATGCCGGTTGAGCCCGGATCGACAAAGTCGGTATGACCGGCACTCCACCAGCACCAAGGCCATTGAATAGGGCAGTGTATGCAACAGCGCTCCCCGTAACTGTGAAGTTGTGGATACCGTCCAGAGCGATTGGAAAACCAGCGGCGTTGGCAATCATCTTCGGCAAAAAAGTAGCAGGAACTGTACCGCCAAGTCTTATGATGGGAAACACCCGCACTCTTGCTGCTGGCGACAAGTTCCCAAGCGCATCAGCTTCCCCAGCTTTAGTGCGGACAACGGGCATATAACGATATGGCATGTGATCCCCCCAAGTATTTATTTTGGGGACCGTAGCATTCGGAATTCATTTAGGATAGCGGATGGCCCGCTGAAATTAACGCGCCCATTCCCCTACGGCTGGGTAGCGCCTTTAGTCTAGCCCCACTTCGCCGGGTCAAATGTCTCGATTTTGCCTTTGGCATTTCGAACACGCCAGTCCTCCCCAAGCTTCTCAAGTTCGGCGTTGATCCATTCGACCGGCGGAGACTCCAAGCCCGCCAACATGCGGGGGCTTAGTCCGTCGTGGCTGGCCATGTATTGCGCGGTTAAGCGCCCAAGAAGGATATTGCGGGCTGACTGATTATTCCCATCTGCCTCTGGGCTAGCGCCTCTAAGTTCGGAAATGGTTTCATCACGCTTTTCGATGCGACTTTTGAGCGTTGCGATGCGCTCGTTGAACATAAATCGTCCTGCCGCCCATCCGGCAAAGAGCAATGCGACGGCGACTGGTGCAAAACCCCACGGAGCCTGCATATCAGCGGCCAGACTGCTTTAAGTTGATCGATAAACCCCATGCGCGATTCATAGCAGCGCGCTCCTGCTTCGTCACCGGGTTGTCAAATATACAATCGCCCTCAAAAAGCAGGTTCAAACCGTGAACAAAATCTGGCATGGTGCGGTCATGCCGATCATCTCGCCTCTACCCCTCAACCCGCTCATCGACGGCCGCCAGTCGGAGCGCGCCATGCTGGTCAGGCGCGGCGTGCAGCGGCTGCTCAAGCAGATGGGCGCGCATGTCTTGCCCGAACTGTCGCTGGCCACCGGCCGCCGCGCCGATCTCGTCGCGCTGACCCGCCAGGGCGACATCTGGATCATCGAGATCAAATCCTCGATCGAGGATTTCAGGGTCGACCGCAAATGGCCGGACTACCGGCTGCATTCCGATCGCTTCTTCTTCGCCACCCATCCCGGCGTGCCGTCCGAGATCTTTCCGGAGGAGTGCGGGTTCATTCTTTCCGACGGCTATGGTGCCGAGATTTTGCGCGATGCGCCCGAGCACCGCATGGCAGCGGCGACGCGCAAGGCGCTGATGCTGAGGATCGCGCGCGCCGGTGCGTCGCGGCTGCTGGCGGCGGAGCTTGCCGGCGTGTCGGTGCCGGCGCTGGACGGCGAGAGCGAGTAGGATTTCGTTCGCCGTAATTGAGGGTTGCGCTACCCGGCTGCCGCCACCTGCTCCCGTGCACCGCAGCGGATTCTTGCGAAGAAGACCCCCACCCCTAGCCCCTCCCCACAAGGGGGAGGGGAACTTCGCAGCGGCAGCGCCACTTAGCATTAACTTCGACAATTCTAGCCGAAACAGCAGCGGCATCGTCTCCCTCCCCCTTGTGGGGAGGGGTTAGGGGTGGGGTACGCGGCCTGGCAAATGCCCATCTGGTACCGAATATGGCCGCCTCACTCGTCCCACGCCTGCACGACGGTCTGCCGCGCGATCTGGCCGTTCTTCAGCTCCAGCATCGCCGCGCAGAATACCTTGGTCCCGTCCGGATAGGAGCAGGCCTGGGTGAAGGCGAGATTGTTGCCGTCGGCGATGGTGGTGTCGACCTTGTGGGTCATCGCCCGGCTGCAGATGTCGTCCCAGAACGTGGTGATCGCTGCGCGCCCGCGGATTTCGCGCGGCTTGCTCGGCGGGTTGTTGCGGTCGATCACCCGCACCAATGCGTCGTCGGCATAGAAGCTCGCCAGCAATTTTCCATCACGGCCCTCAATCGCCTTCTTGATCGCAGCGCCGTCTATCGTCTGTGTCTTGGTCAGCATTTTTTCCTCCATAGGCCCGTCTTCACCGGGCGTTCAATTGATCAGAACCGCCCGGCGCTCATAGACGGGCAGGTGGTTCACTGCGACTTCGCCTTGACGGCCGCGAACACCTCGTCGGACTGCTTCTTGAAAGTGGCGAGATCGACCTGGCTGCCGTTGAGCATCGTCGACCAGTGGCGCACGATCGCCGCCATCGCCACCGCCTCCTTGATCTCCTCGTCGCTGGCGCCATTGAGTTTGGCCGCCTGCGTGTGGAAATAGATGCAGTACTGGCAGGGGATCTGCGAGGCGACGGCGAGGCCCATCAATTCCTTGGTCTTGCCGTCGAGCGCGGTGTTCGGGTTGAGCTGCACGCCCTTGATCTCGGCCCAGGCGCCGGCGACAGCGACGTCCGGCAGCGTCTTGAACATGTCCGGCACCGAGCCGAGCGTTGCCTGGATGTCCTTGTAGGCGGCCGTCGCCGAGGCGTCCTCGGCCTTGGCAGGAACTATCGCCAGCAGCGCGCCAACGCCTGCCGCCAGCACCAGCGATTTGAGTGTCGGCTTCAGCATTTTATTTCTCCCTTCGCAGCGCCTTTTCCCGGCGATATCCGCCTGGCCTGCATGGGACGAAGTGATAGCGCTCAGGCATGCCCAGCCGCTTCGCCCGAAAGCGCCATGGCTGTTATGGCCCGTGCGGGCCAGCGTGCCGGACCGAGAACGCCGCTGCCGCCGCCCGCGACGGCAGGTCCAGCTTGAGCAGAATATTGGCGACGTGGCGCTTGACCGTGTGTTCGCTCAGCCCGAGTTCGGCGGCGATTGCGGCATTGCTCTTGCCGTCGGCAATAAGGTTCACCACCTCGCTTTCGCGCGCCGTCAGTGCGGCCGGCTCGGCAGCCTTGGCCTTCGGCCGCAAGGTCGGCTCCAGATGCTGTTCCGAGGTCGCCTGCACCAACGCCAGCGGCTCATCCAGCTCGTCAAGTGCGATGCGTCCGGCGTCATTGAAATGAAGGCCTGAACCGGCGGCGAGGTCGGCGACCAGCCGCGATGCGATTATGTCGCCGCGCCCGGCATGGGCGGCGAGCTGCATCGTCACGCGCGCCGTCAATCCCGTCGGCGGTCCGCGCAACTCGACCTCGCCGACATGCACGCCCTGCGCGCTGGCGACGCCGATCTCCTGCGCCGCCTCGCGCAGCGCCGCCGCGCAGCGTACGGCCCGCGCCGGGCCGTCGAAACGCGCCATCATCAGCTCGCCATGTGTGCCGGCCGGGCGGCCGCCATGGCGCCCGACCAGCAGGCGCCATGTTTCCTGAAAACGCTGGCTGCGCTCGCTCCACATGCGGTCGCCAAGCCGCGCCGTGTCGTAGATCCGGGTGACCAGAAGTGCTGCCAGCACTCGTTCCACCTCGGCAACGATGCGCGCTCCGGTCAGGAATTCCTCGATCACATCGGCCACCCGGTCGACATCGCCGGTCCAGATCGGGTGGTCGCGCCCGGGCACCTCGACCAATCGCGAATTCGGGATCTTCCTTGCCAGGAAACGGCTGGCCTCCGGGTCGACGCGTGCATCGTTTCGGCGGTGGATGAGCAGCGTCGGTGCGCTGATCGCCGCCAGCACGCCGCGCACGTCGATTGCTGCATTCATGCGGGCCAGGGCGATAGCCGCCGTCGGGCTCGCCGACAGCCGCTCGAAGCGCGCCCACCATGTGGCGAAACGCGGATCGTCGACGCGACCGGGCGCGAAATGCGGCAGGGTGGCGCCGGTGCCCCATGCGGTCTCCGCCGTCGCGATGAAGGCCTCGAGGCGTTCCGGCGGCATCACCCATTTGTGGAAATGCGCATAGCCGCCATAAAGCGCCAGCGCCCGCGTCCGCTCCGGGTAGGTGGCGGCGAACAGCATTGCCATCGGCGCGCCTTCCGAAGCGCCGAGCAAGGCGGCGCGGCCGCTGCCGGTCGCATCCATCACGGCGCGCACATCGTCCATGCGGGTTTCGAGGCTGGGCAGGTGGTGGACATCGACGCGGTCGGACAGGCCGGTGCCGCGCTTGTCGAACAGGATCAGCCTTGAGAACGCGGAAAGCCGCTTCAACAGCCGGCTATAGCCCTCGTCTTCCCAGTGCAGGTCGAGATTGGAAATGAAACCCGGCACGAAGACGAGATCGAGCGACCCCTGGCCGACCACCTGATAGGCGATCCGCACGTCGCCGCTGAGCGCGTAGCGAGTTTCGATCGGCCTCACGAGTTGTCCGCCCGACCCGACGATTTCTTGTCGGCGATCATAGCAGAGCCACGCAGCTTGCGGCAGATGAAACTTTAGCGCGAGTGAATGTGGGCCCGCGACGGCTACTTCTGTGACGCGGCGGTCTCGGTGTTCGCTCCGCCGACGCTAAAACCTGAGCCCTCCGGCGCGCCCGGCCGCTTGATGTGCGGCGCGGCCGCGACGACAAGCTCGTTGAACCCCTCGCCACCGCTGTCCAGCATCTCGAACAATTGCCGGCGCATCCTCGGCTCCCAGAACTTGTTGATGTGCTCGGCGACGCCGGCAATGCCTTGCTCGCGCGGCTTTGAGTGGAAAAAGGCGGCAATCTGGTTGGCCATGCGAACCAGCTTTTCGCTGGTGCTCATGAGGTGGCCTTCGTCATGCGACATGCTTGGCAACTCCGGAAACCACGCGGTCAGGATGGGTGAAAATATCGAAATCGTCGCCGCGTACCAGCGCCACCAGCGTCATGCCGGCCTCGTCCGCGGTGCGGATGGCAAGTGCGGTCGGCGCCGAGACGGCAATGATGACGGCCGAGCCGATCGCCGCAGTCTTCTGCACCATCTCGACCGAAACGCGCGACGTGACGACGACGGCACCGCTGGCGCCGTCGATACCGGCCCTGGCCAGCGCGCCGGCCAGCTTGTCCAGCGCATTGTGGCGGCCGACATCCTCGCGCGCCATGACGACGCCTCTGTCGGGAAGGTAAAAACCGGCGGCGTGGACGGCACCAGTCTCGGTGTGCAGCGGCTGCACCTTCGACAGCAGCTTGACCGAACGGACGATATCGTTGGCCTGAAGCGTAAGTGTTGACGCACCGACCGAGTTTACCGAGCGCATCGCCTCCTCGATCGATTCGATGCCGCACAACCCGCAGCCGACCGGGCCGGCCAGCCGTCTTCGCCGCGCTTCGAAGCGGGTGTTGGCCTGGTCCTTCAGCCGGATCTGGATGTCGATGCCGGCGCCGTGATCCTCGACCTCGATGGCTTCGATTTCGTCCGGCGAGGCAATGATGCCTTCGGTCAGCGAGAAGCCGAGCGCGAAATCCTCGAAATCAGCCGGACTTGCCATCATCACCGCATGCGTGGTGCCGGCAAAGGAGAACGCCACCGGCGTCTCTTCCGGCACCATCCGGTTGGCGGCCGCGGTGCCGCCGGCGCGGCGCGCCAGCCGCGAGATCTGCGCAATGGCTTTGCGGCGCGCGGTCAAGGACTACTCCGCCGCTTCCAACTTCGCGATACGGCGGCTTTGCTTTGCCTGCTCGTCATAGTCGCGCTGCCATTCCGACGGGCCGTTGGACGCGCCCACCTGCACTGCGGTCACCTTGTATTCCGGGCAGTTGGTCGCCCAGTCGGAGAAGTCGGTGGTGATGACGTTGGCCTGGGTGTCGGGATGGTGGAAGGTCGTATAGACGACGCCTGGCGACACCCGCTCGGTGATCAGCGCGCGCAGCGTCGTCTCGCCTGAGCGGCTGGTCAGCCGCACCCAGTCGCCGTCGCGCAGGCCGCGATTTTCCGCATCGTGCGGATGGATCTCCAGCCGGTCCTCGCTATGCCAGACCACGTTCTCGGTACGCCGGGTCTGCGCGCCGACATTGTATTGCGACAGGATGCGGCCGGTGGTCAGCAGCAGCGGGAAGCGCGGCCCGGTCCTCTCGTCGGTCGCGACGTATTCGGTGCGGATGAACTTGCCTTTGCCGCGCACGAAGCCGCCAATATGCATGATCGGCGTGCCCTCCGGCGACTTCTCGTTGCAGGGCCACTGCACCGAGCCCACTCTGTCGAGGAGGTCGAAGGAAACGCCGGCGAAGCTCGGCGTCGTCTTGGCGATCTCGTCCATGATCTGCGACGGATGCGTGTAGGTCCAGCCGAGGCCGAGCGCCTTGGCGAGCTCCTGCGTCGTTTCCCAGTCGGCATAGCCGCATTTCGGCTCCATCACCTTACGCACCATGTTGATGCGGCGCTCAGCATTGGTGAAGGTGCCATCCTTCTCGAGGAAGGTCGAGCCGGGCAGGAAGACATGCGCGTAATTGGCCGTCTCGTTGAGGAAGAGATCGTGCACGACCACGCATTCCATCGCCGCCAGTCCGGCGGCGACATGCTTGGTGTCGGGATCCGACTGCAGGATATCCTCGCCCTGCACATAGAGCCCCTTGAACGAACCGTCGACGGCTGCGTCCAGCATATTGGGGATGCGCAGGCCGGGCTCGTCGTCGAGCTTGACGCCCCACAGGCTCTCATAGATGGCGCGCACCGCGTCGCCTGAAATGTGGCGATAGCCGGGAAGCTCGTGCGGGAACGAGCCCATGTCGCAGGAGCCCTGCACATTGTTCTGGCCGCGCAGCGGATTCACGCCGACGCCCGGCCGGCCGATATTGCCGGTCGCCATGGCGAGGTTGGCAATGGCGATGACGGTGGTCGAGCCTTGGCTGTGCTCGGTCACGCCGAGGCCGTAATAGATCGCGCCGTTGCCGCCGCGGGCGTAGAGCCGGGCCGCGCCGCGTATGTCGTCGGGATCGACATTGGCAAGCTGGCCGACGACCTCCGGGCTGTTTTCCGGCAGTGCCACGAACGATGCCCAGTCCTGGAACTCGTCCCAGTCGCAGCGCTCGCGGATGAAGGCCTCGTCGAACAGGCCTTCGGTGACGATGACATGGGCAAGCGCCGTCAGCATGGCGACGTTGGTGCCCGGCTTCAGCGGTAGATGGTACTGAGCCTCGACATGGGCCGAGCGCACGATATCGGTGCGGCGCGGATCGAGCACGATCAGCTTGGCGCCCTGTCGCATGCGCTTTTTCATGCGCGAAGCGAACACCGGATGCGCATCGGTCGGATTGGCGCCGATCAGCAGGATGACGTCCGTCTGCTCGATCGAATCGAAGTCCTGCGTGCCGGCTGAGGTGCCGAAGGTCTGGCCGAGACCATAGCCGGTCGGCGAATGGCAGACCCGAGCGCAGGTGTCGACATTGTTGTTGCGGAAGCCCTGCCGGACAAGCTTCTGGACGAGGTAGGTCTCCTCGTTGGTGCAGCGCGAGGAGGTGATGCCGCCGATCGAGGTGCGGCCGTACTGGTATTGGATGCGGCGGAATTCGTTCGCCGTGTGGGTGAGCGCCTCTTCCCACGAAACTTCGCGCCACGGATCACTGACCCGCTCGCGGATCATCGGCTTCAGGATACGGTCCTTGTGCGTCGCATAGCCATAGGCGAAGCGGCCCTTGACGCAGGAGTGGCCGTGGTTGGCCTTGCCTGCCTTGTAGGGCATCATGCGGATGACCTCGTCGCCCTTGACCTCGGCCTTGAACGAGCAGCCGACGCCGCAATAGGCGCAGGTGGTGACGGTCGAGCGCTCGGGCAGGCCTTTCGCCAGCACGGTCTTTTCCCTCAGCGCATCGGTCGGGCAGGCCTGCACGCAGGCCCCGCACGACACGCATTCGGAATCGACGAACGCCTCGTGCATCCCGGCCGAGACCCTGGATTCGAAGCCGCGTCCCTCGATGGTCAGCGCGAACGTGCCCTGCACCTCCTCACAGGCGCGCACGCAGCGCGAACAGACGATGCACTGTGCCGGATCGTAGGTGAAATAGGGGTTTGATTCATCGCGGGCGATGTAGTCGATCGTCAGCGAGCCATGGCCGGGCGCCACGCCGTTTTCCTGCTTCACGTGGTTGCGGCCGTCCACGCCGTAGCGGTTCTCGGTCAGGCCGACCGTCCTGGCGACCTTGTCGAACTCGCTGGCGCCGGTGCCGGCCTTCTCGCCCCACGCCACCGGGTGGTCAGAGACGTAGAGTTCCATCACCCCGCGGCGAATGGCGTTCAGCCGGTCGCTCTGTGTGTGCACGACCATGCCTTCGCCGACCGGCGTCGTGCACGAGGCCGGCGTGCCGCCGCGCCCGTCGATCTCGACGAGGCAGACCCGGCAGGAGCCAAACGAATCCAGCATGTCGGTAGCGCACAGCTTCGGGATTTCAACGCCCGCTTCCATCGAAGCGCGCATGATCGAGGTGCCCGCCGGCACCGTCACCGACTTGCCGTCGACTGTCAGCGTTACCTGCTGTTCGGCTTCGGAGGCGGGTGTGCCGTAGTCGATTTCCTGGACCAGCGATTTGATGTCGAATGCCGCGTTCATGCCTGTCCGCTCCTATTCCGCTGCTTCGGCGACCGGCGTCGGCCGAAAGTCGTCCGGGAAATGGTTGAGTGCACTCATCACTGGATATGGGGTGAAGCCGCCGAGAGCGCAAAGCGAGCCGAACTTCATCGTGTTGCAAAGGTCGGTGACCAGTGCGATCTGCTTTTCCGGTTCGATGTTCTGGGCGAGCCGGTCCAGCACCTCGACGCCGCGCGTCGAGCCGATGCGGCACGGCGTGCACTTGCCGCAGCTTTCGATAGCGCAGAATTCCATGGCAAAGCGTGCCTGCTTCAGCATGTCGGCGCTGTCGTCGAAAACGACGATGCCGGCATGGCCGATCAGCCCGTCCTTGGCGGCAAACGCTTCGTAGTCGAACGGGGTGTCGAACAGGGCGCGCGGGAAATAGGCGCCGAGCGGGCCACCCACTTGCACAGCCTTGACCGGACGCCCGGTCGCCGTGCCGCCGCCGATATCGTCGACGATCTCACCCAGCGTCATGCCGAACGCCGCCTCGTAGAGACCGGGATATTTGACGTTGCCGGCAATCTGGATCGGGATGGTGCCGCGCGAACGGCCCATGCCGAAATCCTTGTAGAAGGCGGCGCCCTTGTCCATGATCACCGGCACCGAGGCCAGCGAGATGACGTTGTTGATCACCGTCGGCTTGCCGAACAGGCCCTTGTGCGCCGGCAGTGGCGGTTTGGCCCGCACCTGTCCGCGCTTGCCTTCGAGGCTGTCGAGCAGCGCCGTCTCCTCGCCGCAAACATAGGCGCCGGCGCCGATGCGGACTTCCATGTCGAATGAATTGGCCGAGCCGAGCACATTGACGCCGAGCACGCCGGCCTTGCGGGCGATCTCGACGGCCTTCTGCATCGCCGCCACCGCATGCGGATATTCGGAGCGGATATAGATGAACCCCTTCGTCGCGCCGGTGGCGATGCCGGCGATCGCCATGCCTTCGATCAGCACGAAAGGGTCGCCTTCCATGATCATGCGGTCGGCGAACGTGCCGGAATCGCCTTCATCGGCATTGCAGACGATGTATTTGCGGGCGGCCGACGTATCGAGCACCGTCTTCCATTTGATGCCGGTCGGGAAGCCGGCGCCGCCACGACCGCGCAGCCCGGACTCGGTCACCTGTTTGACGATGTCGGCCGGCGTCATCGCCACTGCATTCTGCAGGCCGTTCAGCCCGCCATGCGCCTTGTAGTGATCGAGCGACAGCGGATCGGTGACGCCGCAGCGCGCAAAGGTCAGCCGCGTCTGTTTGGCCAGGAACGGGATCTTGTCCGGTGCGCCCAGCCAGCGCTTGTGGTGGCCGCCGGTGAGGAAGCCGCAGTCGAACAGGCTTTTGACGTCTGAGGGCTTCACCGGCCCGTAGGCGACGCGGCCATTAGCTGTCGCCACTTCGACCATCGGCTCGAGGAAATAGGCGCCGCGCGAGCCGTTGCGCACGATCTTGGCCTCGATGCCGCGCTCGGCCAATTCCGCCCGAACCGCCTTGGCGACCTTTTCCGCACCCAGCGCCAGCGCGCCGGAATCGCCGGGAATGTAGATACGCGGGATCATGAGCGCACCTCGGCAACGATTTCATTGAGCTTTTCGTCATCGAGCCGCCCGATCACCTCGCCGTCCAGCATCGCCGACGGCGAGCAGGCGCAAAGGCCGAGGCAATAGACCGGCTCCAGCGTCACCGAACCGTCGCGGGTTGTCTCGTGAAAACCGATGCCCAGCAATTGCTTGAGCTTGGCGGCAATCGCATCCGAACCCATCGACTGGCAGGCTTCCGCCTGGCAAAGCTTCAGCACATGCCGGCCGGCCGGCTGGCTGCGATAATCATGATAGAAGGTGACGACGCCATGCACCTCGGCCCTGGAGATGTTCAGCGCCTCGGCGATGACCGGCAGCGCCTCCTGCGGCACATAGCCGAACTCTTCCTGTATGCCGTGCAGGATCGGCAACAGCGGGCCTTCGAGGCTTTTTAGCTCGTGGATGATCGCCGCCGTGCGCGATGCGATCTCGGTACTTGCAGGCTGCATCGTCATGCAGCGCCCTCCCTGGTCGTGGCGGTCTTCCGCTAAGTGCTTAGGAAATCAGAGGAAACCCGCTAAATCAATAAAGCCGATCCGTTGCTCGATAGAAATTTTCTATCGTTGGCGGTCACCAGCATTTTCTAGCCTAGCGACGGGCGCGGAAATCGTCCGCCAGCGCCATTGCCTCGTCCAACAGCGCCGAGACCAGCGGCGTGTGCGGCTCGCGCGGCGCCGCCACCAACCCGACGGTGTGGCTGGCATCCGGCTCGACGATCGGGATAGCCCGGATCGGCTCGGAAAAGCCGAACGTTTCCGCAAGGTTAAGCGGCATGATCGACGACCATTTGCCGGTGCGGATATGCGAAAACAGCACGATCATCGAGTTGGATTCCAATGTCGGCCGCACCTGCACGCCGGCTTCGGCCAGATGCTGGTCGATGATGCGGCGGTTCTGCATGTCCGGCGTCAGCAGGCAGAGCGGCAGCTGGCTGAGTTCCGCCCATGTCACTTTGTCGCGGTCGAAATAGGGGTTCCCGACCGCGGTGATCAGCTGGTAGCGCTCGTCGTATAGCGGCACGCTGGTGACGCGCCCGAGCGGCTCGTTATCGAGATAGGTGATGCCGGCGTCGATGTCGAAATTGCCGAGCAGCGACAGCACCTCGATCGAGGTCCGCGACAGCACCGAAAAGGTGACGCCGGGGTGCTTTGCCCGAAACGGTGTCGTCAATCGCGCCACCATGGCGAGCGCCGTCGGGATCGCCGCGATACGGATGCGCCCCGACAGGCCGTGGCGTGCCGCCCGCATCTCTTCGCGCATGGTCCTGCTGTCGCCGACGATGCGGCGCGCCCAAACCAGCACCTGCTTGCCTTCCGGCGTCAGCCCCTGGAAGCGCGAGCCGCGCAGCACCAGCATCACGCCGAGCTGGCCCTCCAGCTGCTTGATGCCGGCCGAAAGCGTCGGTTGGGTGACGCCGCACACCTCCGCCGCCCGGCCGAAATGTTCTTCCCTGGCAAGTGCTATGAAGAATTCCAGCTTGTCGATCATGCCGTCGGGAGCCTGTCACGGACGCTGTGTCCGATCGTAGCGCGCAACGTCGTGGAAATCGCCTTCGGCCGCAAGCCGCCTCTGTAAATCGTCCGCATCCACATCTTTCAGCCGGCTTACTGTTTCCCGCGATGGAATGCGGCGCTATGTGGATGAGACGGGTCGTGGACTGGACACGACGGGAGACCGAACATGCTGGGCTGGTTCCGCAAGCTTTTGCCGCGCGAAGATCGCTTCTTCGACCTGTTCGAGCGGCATTCCCGCACCGTGGTCGGCGGCGCCGAGGCACTGCAGCAGCTTTTGCAGGGCAACGACATCGACCGCTGGTGTCAGACGATCATCGATCTCGAGGACGAAGCCGACCAGATCACGGCGGAAGTGCTGCTGGCCGTGCGCCGCTCCTTTATCACGCCCTTCGATCGCGGCGACATCAAGGACCTGATCCAGTCGATGGATGATGCCATCGACATGATGCACAAGACCGTCAAGACGGTAAGGCTGTTCGAAAAGAAGGAATTCGACCCGCTGATGCAGGAAATGGGGGGCGTCATCGTCGAGGCCGCCAAGTTGGTGGCCGAGGCGATCCCGCTGCTCGGCAAGGTCGGGGCGCATACGGTGCGCCTCAATGCCATCGCCGAGGAAGTCATGCGCGCCGAAGGCCGAGCCGATGACCTGCACGAGCAAGGCCTGAAGGACCTGTTCAAGCGGCACGGCCGCAGCGACCCGATGGCCTATCTGATCGGCAGCGAGATTTACGGCCAACTGGAAAAGGTGGTCGACCGCTTCGAGGACGTCGCCAACGAAATCAGCGGCATCGTCATCGAGAACGTATAGTGGAAGCCGCAATAGCCTTTCCCGTGCTGGTCGGCCTTGTCGTCGTCGCGCTGTTCTTCGATTTCCTCAACGGCCTGCATGATGCCGCCAACTCGATCGCCACCATCGTCTCCACCCGGGTGCTGCGGCCGCATTATGCGGTGTTCTGGGCGGCTTTCTTCAATTTCATCGCCTTCATGTTCTTCGGTCTTCACGTGGCGGAGACGCTGGGAACCGGCATCATCGACGCCAGCATCGTCACGCCGGCAGTGATCTTCGCAGCACTTGTCGGCGCCATCGTCTGGAATATCGTCACCTGGCTCGTCGGCATCCCGTCCAGCAGCTCGCACGCGCTGATCGGCGGTTTGGTCGGCGCCGGCGTTGCCAAGGCAGGCACCGGCGCCATCGTCTGGGCCGGGTTGGGCAAGACCACGGCGGCCATCGTGCTATCGCCGGCGGCAGGCTTTCTGCTGGCGCTCGTCTTGATCCTCGCGGTCTCCTGGCTGTTCCTGCGGCAGACACCATTCGCCGTCGACAGCACCTTCCGCGTCATGCAGTTCTTTTCCGCCTCGCTCTATTCGCTCGGCCATGGCGGCAACGACGCGCAGAAGACCATGGGCATCATCGCCGTGCTGCTCTATTCGCAAGGCATGCTCGGCGCGCATTTTTACGTGCCGCTGTGGGTCGTCATCACCTGTCAGTCGGCGCTGGCGCTGGGCACGTTGCTCGGCGGCTGGCGTATCGTCCACACAATGGGCTCGAAGATCACCCGGCTGAACCCGATGCAGGGTTTCTGCGCCGAGACCGGCGGAGCGATCACGCTGTTTGCCGCCACCTGGCTCGGTATTCCGGTATCGACTACCCATACGATCACCGGCGCCATCATCGGCGTCGGCGCCGCCCGCCGCGTCTCCGCCGTTCGCTGGGGCATTGCCGGCAACATCGTGGTGGCATGGATCGTCACCCTGCCGGCAACCGCGGCGATCGCGGCTCTCACCTACCTTGCGCTCGGCCTGGCAAGGTGACAGCACCGTAGCACTGCGCGGCAGGCGATGCGCCGTATCTACCTATCCACAAGGTTCAGGATGTTGCCGTCCGGATCCTTGAACCATGCGACCTTCATGCCCTGACCGACATGAACGTCACCCTCCAGCGTCAGGCCTGGCATGTCGTAATGCTCGAAGGTCACGCCCTTCGATTTCAATGCCTCAACGATCTTGCCGAGTTCATCGCCGACCGTCCAGGTCACAGCTGTCGCCTTGTTGGTTCCAGCGAAGTTCGAACGGTAGACGTTGATGCTGGTATCGCCGCTTTTATAGACGATCAGTTCGCCACCTTCATTGTGCACCTCTTTCAGGCCGAGCACCCCTTCGTAGAAAGCCCTGGCCTTGGCCAGGTCCTTCACAGCGAGATTGGCCGTTGCGTTGCTGTTTGCGAGCATGGTTCGTCTCCTTCCCTGGCGGTCATTCCCTGTCCATTGAAATAGGCTGCGTTGACGATTTGGCGACGGCCACTCCCACTGGAAATGCCGTCATATGGTCGCCGCCTCCCTGATACGCTGCTGCAACTGTTGGTCCATTGCTTGGTTCTGTTCCGGAACTGCATTATCTGGAGCGGAAAAGTAGAGGAAAGAACTCATGCCCGCCGCCAATGAAAACGTGACCAAGGAAATCGTTATCGAGCGCCTGAAGACGGTCAATGGGCCGGATTTCACCGGCAATATCGTCGACCTCGGCCTGGTTTCCGAGATTTTCATTGCCGATGCCAAGGTGTTCTTTTCGATCACCGTTCCCGCTGCCCGTGCCCAGGAGATGGAACCGCTGCGTGCGGCGGCCGAGCGCGTCGTCAAGGCGATTCCCGGTGTTGCCGGCGCCGTGGTCGCGCTGACGGCTGAAAAGAAGGGCGGTGGCATGGAGGCGCCGGTTCCGCAAAGACCGGCTCAGAGGCCCGCTCCGCCGGCCGCACCTGCGCGTCCCGCGCCGCAGGCGCCCGCCTCGCACAGCCACGGCAAGCGCGGCGTACCCGGCATCGAGGCGATCATCGCCGTCGCTTCCGGCAAGGGCGGCGTCGGCAAGTCGACCACCGCCGTCAATATCGCCCTTGGGCTTGCCGCCAACGGGCTGCGGGTCGGTGTGCTCGATGCCGATATTTATGGCCCTTCCATGCCGCGTCTGCTCAACATTCGTGGCAGGCCGCAGACCGTCGACGGCAAGATCCTGAAGCCGATGCAGAACTATGGCCTCAAGGTCATGTCGATGGGCTTCCTCGTCGATGAGGAGACGCCGATGATCTGGCGCGGGCCGATGGTGATGTCGGCATTGACGCAGATGCTGCGCGAGGTCGAATGGGGACCGCTTGATGTGCTCGTCGTCGACATGCCGCCCGGCACCGGCGACGCCCAGCTGACCATGGCCCAACAGGTGCCGCTGGCTGGCGCCGTCATTGTCTCGACGCCGCAGGACCTGGCCCTGATCGATGCGCGCAAAGGCCTCAACATGTTCAGAAAGGTCGACGTGCCGCTATTGGGTATAGTCGAAAACATGAGCTATTTTCTCGCCCCCGATACGGGAAAACGCTACGACATCTTCGGCCATGGCGGCGCGCGCCGCGAGGCCGAGCGTCTCGGCGTCACCTTCCTTGGCGAAGTGCCGCTCGAGATGGGCATCCGCGAAAGCTCCGATGCCGGCACGCCGGTGGTGGTCTCGAAACCCGATGGCGCCGAGGCGAAAATCTACCGCGACATCGCCGCCAAGGTCTGGGACCGCGTCAATGAAGAGCGCGGCGCGGCCGAGGCTGCAGTGCCGAGCATCGTATTCGAGTGATACGGATGTCCTCCCCAAGTAGACCCTTGAGGGGAGGGTGGCCCGTAGGGCCGGGGGGCCGCGGCGACACGCTCCAACTTTTCCGGGATGGCGGACTGACAAACCACGATCCCGTCTAGCGCGGAGGCGGATGTATGTCTTTCGTACCAAAGAGCGGATTCGGATGGCGCGTGCCCCTTGCCTGCTCCCGCGCGTTGTCATATCGATTTGTCATACAAATACGGAGACCACGATGGCAGGCGCCCCCACCCACAAGAAAAAATTTCGCTCGCAGGAGTGGTTCGACAATCCCGACAATCCGGGCATGACGGCACTCTATCTGGAACGTTACCTGAATTACGGGCTGACGCGGGCCGAACTGATGTCCGGCAAGCCGCTGATCGGCATCGCCCAGACCGGCTCGGACCTGTCGCCCTGCAACCGCCATCACATCGAACTGGCCAAGCGCGTGCGCGAAGGCATCGTCTCGATGGGTGGCATTCCTTTCGAGTTCCCTTGCCACCCGATCCAGGAGACCGGCAAGCGGCCGACTGCTGCACTTGATCGCAACCTTGCCTATCTCAGCCTGGTGGAGGTGCTCTACGGCTATCCGCTCGACGGCGTGGTGCTCACCATCGGCTGCGACAAGACGACGCCGGCCATGCTGATGGCCGCGGCCACCGTCAACATTCCGGCTATCGCGCTTTCGGTCGGCCCGATGCTCAACGGCTGGCACAAGGGCAAGCGCACCGGCTCCGGCACTATCGTCTGGGAATCGCGCCAGCGCCTGTCGGCCGGCGAGATTGGCTATGACGAGTTCATGGATATCGTTGCCTCCTCGGCGCCGTCGACCGGCTATTGCAACACGATGGGTACCGCCACCACGATGAATTCGCTGGCCGAGGCGCTCGGCATGCAATTGCCGGGCTCGGCCGCTATCCCCGCCCCCTATCGCGAACGCGGCCAGATCGCCTACGAGACCGGAAAGCGCATCGTCGACATGGTGCATGAGGATTTGAAGCCCTCCGACATCATGACCCGTAAGGCCTTCGAGAACGCCATCGTCGTCAACTCGGCGATCGGCGGCTCGACCAATGCGCCGATCCACCTCAACGCCATCGCCCGCCATCTCGGCGTGCCGCTCGACAATGACGATTGGCAGAAGGTCGGCCTCAACATACCGCTCATCGTCAATCTGCAGCCGACGGGCGAATATCTCGGCGAGGACTATCACCATGCCGGCGGCGTGCCGGCCGTGGTCGCCGAACTGATGAAGGGCGGCCTGCTGCCCTATCCGGAAGCCATGACAGCTAACGGCAAGACCATCGGCGACAATTGCAGCGGCGCCGTCAACGAGAACCTCGACGTCATCCGCACGGTTGCCGAGCCGCTGAAAGCCAATGCCGGCTTCATCAACCTCAAGGGCAATCTGTTCGATTCGGCGATCATGAAGACCAGCGGCATCTCGCCCGAATTCCGCGAGCGCTATCTGTCGAACCCGAAGGACCCCGAAGCCTTCGAGGGCAACGCCATGGTCTTCGACGGCCCCGAGGACTATCACGCCCGCATCGACGACCCGGCACAGGGCATCGACGAGCACACCATCCTGTTTATGCGTGGCGCCGGCCCGATCGGCTATCCCGGCGGCGCCGAAGTCGTCAACATGCAGCCGCCTGCCTATCTGATCAAAAAGGGCATCCACGCGCTGGCCTGTATCGGCGACGGTCGCCAGTCGGGGACGTCGGGCTCGCCATCGATCCTCAACGCCTCGCCGGAAGCCGCCATCGGCGGCGGCCTGGCGCTGCTGAAGACCGGCGACCGCGTCCGCATCGACCTGCGCAAAGGTACCGCCGACATCCTCGTCAGCGACGACGAGATCACACGGCGCCGCGCCGACCTGCAAAACAATGGCGGCTATCACTATCCGAAGCACCAGACGCCGTGGCAGGAAATCCAGCGCGGCATGGTCGATCAGTTTTCCGAAGGCATGGTGCTGAAGCCGGCGGTGAAATACCAGGATGTGGCTCATACGAGCGGCGTACCGAGGGACAATCACTGACCAGGATCCGTCGCATGAGGCGGCCGGGAAAACTGCTGCGTACAGCTCTTTTACCGGCTGCTTCGTTGTTGCCGTTCGTCGCTTCAGCCACCGAATTTCCGGTAACGGCCAATGGCTGGACGGTTGCGGTCGCTGGGCGCTGGTGCAACGCGTCCAACCGCGATCCGGTTGAATTCGCCGCCACGCCCTATAACGGCCTGAATTTCGGGCGCACGCGCGACTGGACGGGAATTGTCATGCGCGTGTTCCTGTGGCCGGGTGCCGTCAAGGACGACATGCCCGTCACCGCGACGCTGCAACTTGGCAACGGCGACACGCCGCTGGAAATGACCGCGATGACCACGGTCGACTACATCGTCGACTTCGACCATGCGCTGACGACGGACGAGCAGAAGGCCATCGCCGGCGCCGGATCGATGACCGTGCGGGTGACGGGTGTCGAACAGCCGCTGGTCTTTCGCACCGAAGGTCTTGCCGAAGCGCTGGTGCTGCTCAACGAGTGCGCCAAGTCGATCGAGCAGGAGTGAGGATCGCCTGCAGCAGGAATTTCGTCTCGGCTGTTCCGCTTTTTATCGGGCGTCCGGCAAGCTGGACGTATCAAGATCAGGCAGAATGCTTGACAAGCGGGCGTGACAAATCCACGATCATCGCAAGGGGTGCATCGCGACGACCCCGTGAGGCGTCAGCCCAACGTTCGCGTCCAAGCTTCTCTTTCAAGGAGGTGGACGCCATGCCGTCAACAACCGCTATCACCGTATCGCAACTGTCCCGTCTGATTGGGCTGCCGGGTGCACCCGCAATCATCGACGTCCGCATCGATGATGACTACAACGCCGATCCGCGCCTGCTGCCGGGGTCGGATCGGCGTGATTTCAGGAGTGTCTCGAACTGGGCTGCCGACTTCGCCGGCAGGCAAGTGACCGTCGTCTGCCAGCAGGGAAAAAAGCTCTCGCAAGGCGTAGTCGCGTGGCTGCGGTACGAGGGCACTGCCGCCGAGTCGCTCGACGGGGGGTTTGAAGCATGGCGCGATGCCAAGGGCCTTCTCGTTCACGCCGACAAGATACCGCCGGCCGATGCCAAGGGCCGCACCGTTTGGGTGACGCGTACGCGCCCGAAGGTCGATCGCATCGCCTGCCCCTGGCTGATCCGGCGCTTCATCGATCCTCACGCGGTCTTTCTCTTCGTCGAGCCGGCCGAAGTGGCGGCCGTCGCCGATCGCTTTCAGGCCGTGCCTTTCGACATCGAGAACGTGTTCTGGAGCCACCGCGGAGAACGCTGCACTTTCGACACCATGATCGAGGAGTTCGGGCTTAGATCCGAAGCGCTCGATCGCCTGGCCACGATCATACGCGCTGCCGATACTGCGAGCCTCGATCTTGTTCCGCAGGCGGCCGGGTTCCTGGCCGCCTCGCTTGGCCTGTCGCGGATGTTTCGCGACGATCTGGAGCAGCTCGAGGCCGGCATGCTGCTTTACGATGCGTTCTTCCGCTGGTGCCGCGATGCCACCGAGGAGACGCATAACTGGCCGGCGGCCGGCGCCGTCAGTCTCGGCGCAGGCAAACCATCGTGAGCGCCGTCCTGTCGAAAAAGCCGGCGGAGATCCAGGAGCCGGTTGTGCCGAGCTTCCGGCAGGCCGTGAAGGTCTGGGCGAAAATCGGGGTGCTCAGCTTTGGCGGCCCGGCCGGGCAGATCGCGCTCATGCACAAGGAACTGGTCGAGGAACGGCGCTGGATCGGCGAACGGCGTTTCCTGCATGCGTTGAACTACTGCATGCTGCTGCCTGGCCCCGAGGCCCAGCAGCTCGCCATCTATATCGGCTGGTTGCTGCACAAAACGGTCGGCGGCCTTGTTGCCGGCATTCTCTTCGTCGTGCCGGGCGCGCTTGTCATGTTCGTCCTGAGCAGCCTCTATGCGCTCTACGGCGATGTACCACTCGTCGCGGCGCTGTTTTTCGGAGTCAAGGCGACCGTGCTCGCCATTGTCATCGAGGCGGTGATCCGGATCGGCAGACGCGCGCTGAAAAACCCGGTCATGGTGTCGATCGCACTCGCCGCCTTCATCGCCATCTACGCGTTGAACGTGCCGTTTCCGCTGATCGTGCTGCTTGCCGGCCTGGCAGGCTGGATCGGCAACCGTAGTGCGCCGGCATTTTTTTCCGGCGCTTCGCATGGCAAGGGCGATGTTCCCGACATAAAGGGCGCGGTCGATCTGATGTTCGAGCGCGGCGAACTGACCCACGTCAGGCCGACGCGATGGCACGCGCCGCGCACTTTAGCGATCTGGCTGCCGATCTGGCTGGGGCCTGTTCTGCTGGTCTGGGCTGTCACCGGCCCTGCCAGCGTTTGGACGCAAATCGGTGGCTTCTTCAGTGTCATGGCGGTCGTCACCTTTGGCGGCGCCTACGCCGTGCTTGCCTATGTCGCGCAGGCAGCGGTCGAGTCCTTCGGCTGGCTCGCACCGGGTGAAATGGTCGACGGCCTTGGGCTTGCCGAAACCACGCCCGGCCCGCTGATCCTGGTATTGCAGTTCGTCGGTTACGTTGCCGCCTTCCGCCACTCCGGTGCGGTTACTCCGCTGCTCGCCGGCGCGCTTGGGGCATTGCTCACATTGTGGGCGACATTTACGCCGTGCTTCTTGTGGATATTTCTTGGCGCGCCCTACATCGAAGCGCTGCGCGGCAATAAGGCGTTGTCGGCGGCGCTCGGCGCAATCACCGCCGCCGTCGTCGGCGTTATCATGAATCTCGCTCTATGGTTCGGCTTGCACGTCATCTTCGGCGAAGTGCGCAATGTCGGGCTTGGAATGGACGTGCCGGTGCTTTCATCGATAGACTGGCGCGCGGCGCTGCTTTCCTGTGCCTCGATGATCGCCATTCTGAAGCTGAAGATCGGCATGCTGCCGACGCTTGCCGGATCGGCGCTGGCCGGTGTCTTGTTGCTGGCGGCAAGCGGATAGAGCGTCAGCCGCCCATTCTGCCGCGCGGCAGCTTGATCATATCGCCGAAGCGGGCGCGCAATTTGTCGTCGACCGGCTTCGGCACGTGGCGCGGGAAGCGTTCGGCAAGCACGCGGTTCTTCTCGATGATCGCCCGCTGCAAGATGTCGGGCCTGCCTTTCTCATTCCATTCCTTCGGCGAAAAGCGGTCGCCGACGGCCGGATAGAAATATTCGGTCTGCATCAGCCGCAGCGTCTGCTCGTTGCCGAGATAATGGCCCGGGCCCTTCAGGCAGACATCGGCAATGGTGTCGATCGACAGCGACTCGTCCGTCACTTCGATGCCGCGCACGCAGCGCAGGCAGTGGCCGAGCATGTCGTTGTCGATGATCAGGCTCTCAAGGCAAAAGCCGAGCAGCGAGGCGTGCATGCCGGCCGATTCGTAAACCAGGTTGAGGCCTGCAAGACCGGCCATCACGTCGGTTATGCCCTTTTCGTAGCCGGACTGAATGTCAGGCAGTTTCGAATCTGTCATGCCGGCGGCCGAACCGCCCGGCAGGTCGTAAAATTGCGCCATCTGCGCGCAGGCCGCGGTCAATACCGCCTGCTCGGCCGAACCGCCCGACATGGCGCCGGTCCGGAGATCCGAGACAAACGGCCAGGTACCGAAAATCGCCGGATGGCCTGGCTTGATGGCGTTGACGTAGATGAGGCCGACGAGCACTTCGGCGACCGCCTGCACCACGGCGCCGGCAATCGCCGCCGGCGCCGTCGCACCCGCCTGGCCTGCCGACAGCAGCAGGATCGGAATGCCGCCCTCGACGCAGGCTTCGAGAACGCCACAGGCGTCCTCGGCAAACTTCATCGGTGGTACTACGAAGCAGTTCGAATTGGAGACGAAGGGCCGCGCGCGAAAATTCTCTTCGCCGCCCGCGATCGCATAGAGCATGTCGAGCGCCGGCTTGACGTTCTCGCGCACGGTAAACGAGGTACCGACATGCTTCGACGTGCCCATAACGCAGGCGTAGAGCGTGTTGAAATCCATTTCGAGCGGGTCGGGAATGTCGCGCGGCACCATCGGCCGCTGGAAGAAATGGATGTTGTCGAGCCCTTCGACCAGGCGCGCGGCATCGTAAATGTCCTGCAGCAGCGACTCGCGGTACTCACGCTTTTCGACATCGACGAGATGCACCGCAGCACCAGCCGTGCCGTAATGCACGCGCTTGCCCTGGATCACCATGTCATGCTTCGGATCCTGGCCGTGCAGGGTGAAATGCCGCACCGCTTTCTTGATGGTGTCGAGCACAAGGCCGCGAGGAAAGCGCAGGCGGCCGTCCTCACTGAGGGTCGCGCCGGCCTTGGTCAGTGCCTCGATGCAGGAGGGGATCGCATTGGCGAAACCGACTGTCTCCAGAAGGGTAAGCACGGCCTCGTGGATACGTTCGCAATCATTGCCGCTGAGCGGGCTGTAGCTTCCGCCTTCGAGGCCGGCGCGCACCGGCTTGACGTCGTCGGCGAGCGGTGCCGCCCGCATGGCGCGGCGCGCCTCGCGCCCGCCGGACCGCCGCGAACGCTGGTCTGCGGACACGTCCTGCTTCTCATGGGCCATTGGCATGAAGGCACTCCAACTTTAGCTGCGGAGCGGGCGCGGCGGTTGGTCCACCATCGGCCTGCTTCGTCCCCTGTATACAGCGACTATGCCGCCGGCATTGGCACAGCCTATGTGCCAGCCGGTCCCGTCGCATATGCCAAGGAGCTAAAGAACCGGAGCCGCACTACATGCGCCAGGATCCGGTCGGGGAAGGGAGATCAAGCCGCTGCCGGCCTGCGCCCAGCTGCCGTCGCCAGTTCGCGGATGCCGGGCTCGATGTGCTGCAACGCGATCGAGGAAATGCCCAAGCGCATGAAACGCGAAGGCTTTTCGGTGCGATCGAAGAAGCGGTCGCCGGGCTCGATGATGACGCTGCGCGAGGCTGCGGCCTCCGCCAGTCCACGCGAATCGGTGCCGCGCGGCCCCTCGAGCCAGAGCGACGTGCCGCCGGCCGAATCGGTCGAGCGCCATTCCGGCAGGAAGGCGGAAATCGCATGGACCAGACGCTTGCGCCTCTCGTCGAAGGCACTCGACAGCCGCCGCACCAGCGCTTCGTGATGGCCGAGCGACAGGAACAACGCGACGGCGCGCTGGTTGTTCGCCGGCGGATGGCGCAGCATGAAGCGGCGCAGCGCCCGAAGCTCGGAGATCAGCCCGGCCGAGGCGACGATGTAACCGAGCCTGAGGCCGGGAGCCAGCGTCTTCGACATCGAGCCGACATAGACGACGCGGCCGGAGCGATCGAGGCTCTTCAGCGCCTGCTGCGGCGCCTCGTCCAGGAGCTGACTGTCATAGCCGTCCTCGATGATTATCTGGTTGTGCCGGTTGGCGCGCGCCAAAAGATCCTGCCGCCGCTCTGCCGACAGCGGCACCATGGTCGGGCAATGGTGGCTGGGCGTGACGAAGACGAAGCCGGAATCATTGGGAATGGCCGAGGTTACGATGCCGGAGTGGTCGACCGGAACCGGCTGGATGTCGGCACCGGCCAGCCGGAAGATCGAACGTGCATCGGGATAGCCCGGGTCCTCCATCGCCACCTTCGAGCCCTTGGTCATCAACAGGGTCGCCAGCATGTAGAGCGCGTTCTGCGCCCCCAGCGTCACGATGATCTCGTCCGGATTGGCGAAGATGCCGCGTCGCGGCAGCAGCCGTGCCTGGATCTGCTCGATCAGGAGCGGATCGTCGCGGTCGACCATGTCGGACGCCCAGTTGCGGATTTCGAGCACCGCCAGCGCCATGCGGTTGCACTCGCGCCATTCGGCGGTCGGGAACAGCGCCGGGTCGAACTGGCCATAGACGAAGGGGTAGGACGACTTGATCCAGTTGTCGTGCTTGGCCGGCGGTGGCATGTCGCTCGCTGCGATCTGCCGGCGCGCCTTCCAGTCGATCTCGTTGGCCTGGTCGGGCGCCTTTTGGTGCGGCTTGGCCGGCGTCGCCAGCACTTCGGGATTGACGAAATGGCCGCGGCGCTCGCGCGCCACCAGGAAGCCCTGGTCGACCAGCTGCTGGAAGGCCAGCACCACGGTGCCGCGCGCCACACCGAGTTTTTCGGCAAGAATCCGGCAGGACGGAAGCGGCATGGAAGCCGCGATCTGCCGGTCGAGGATTGCGGCGACGATCGCCTGACGGATCTGCGCCTGCAGGGTCTGACCGGATTCCGCCGAAATCCGGAACAGGCCGGACCATATGGCCGTGTCGTTTCGCTGTGGCATGGGGATGTTCCTCGATGGCCAGCTTTTTTCACTTGGCTGGACCAGTCGAATGTACCGGTGGCACAAGGTGTTGCGCCAATCAATTTTTCTGATCGCTGGGATTTATGCCAGTGATCCTTTGCGTCGGCCCACGCTGCGCTGCGGCATCGCTGCGCATTGAAACAGATGGAATTCGACCCGATAGTTTGCCGCGACGACACGCGCCGGAAACATCCGGCCTGATAAGATGCACCTCAAGAACCGGAGCGAGGCAGTGGATCAACCGTCCTTTCAAAAGCAGCTCGACGCATTGCGCGATCATCGTGCGGCCAAATCGGGCTCGATGCGCGAGGCTTTCGCCGCCGATCCGCAGCGCTTCGAGAAATTCTCCGCCAGTGACGGCGACCTGCTGCTCGACTGGTCGAAATGCGCGGTCGATGCGCGGACGATGGAGTTGCTGGAGAAGCTGGCTGAGGCCGCCGACCTCGAAGGCCGGCGCGATGCGATGTTTGCTGGCAAGAAGATCAACGTCACCGAAGGCCGCGCCGTGCTGCACACGGCGCTGCGCAACCTGACCGGCAAGGGCATCGTGCTCGACGGCCAGGACGTGAAGGTGGAAGTCCTTGCCGTACTCGACGCGATGGGTGCCTTCGCGGACGCGGTGCGTTCCGGCAAGGCGGCCGGCGCGACCGGCAAGAAGATCACCGACATCGTCAACATCGGCATCGGCGGCTCCGATCTCGGCCCGGCCATGGCGACGCTGGCGCTGGCGCCCTATCACGACGGGCCGCGCGCGCATTACGTGTCCAATATCGACGGTGCCCACATCCATGACACGCTGAAGGGTCTTTCCGCCGAAACCACCCTGTTCATCATCGCCTCCAAGACCTTCACCACGGTCGAGACGATGACCAATGCCGAGACGGCGCGCGGATGGGTCGAGAAGGCGCTCGGCAAGGAAGCGGTCGGCAAGCATTTCGCCGCCGTCTCGACGGCGCTCGACCTGGTCGCCAAATTCGGCATCGCGCCCGATCGCGTCTTCGGCTTCTGGGACTGGGTCGGCGGCCGCTATTCCGTCTGGGGTGCGATCGGTCTGCCGGTGATGATCGCCGTCGGCCCGCGGAATTTTCGCGCCTTTCTCGAAGGCGCCCATGAAATGGACGAGCACTTCCGCACCGCGCCGCTGGCGAGGAACCTGCCGGCGCTGATGGGGCTGATCGGCTGGTGGCACCGCGTGATCTGCAAATACCCCGCTCGCGCCGTCATCCCTTACGATCAGCGTCTGTCCAGGCTCCCGGCCTATCTGCAGCAGCTCGACATGGAATCGAACGGCAAGAGCGTCACCCTGGACGGCGGCGCTGTGACGACGCCGACCGGCCCGCTGGTCTGGGGTGAGCCCGGCACCAATGGCCAGCACGCCTTCTTCCAGCTTCTGCATCAGGGCACCGATTTCATTCCGGTCGAATTCCTCGCCGCTGCCGTAGGCCACGAGCCGGAACTGAAGCATCACCACGACCTTCTGCTTGCCAATTGCCTGGCGCAGTCGGAAGCCTTCATGAAGGGCCGCACGCTGGAGGAAGCCAGCGCACAGATGCTGGCGAAAGGCATGAAGCCGGCTGATGTCGACAGGATTGCTCCGCACCGCGTCTTCTCCGGCGACCGCCCCTCCGTGACGATCCTCTACAGAAAGCTCGACCCCCACACGTTCGGACGGCTGATTGCGCTCTACGAGCACCGCGTCTTCGTCGAAGGCACGCTGTTCAACATCAACTCCTTCGATCAATGGGGCGTCGAACTCGGCAAGGAACTGGCGACCGGGCTGCTGCCCGTCGTTGAAGGCAAGGAGAACGCCGCAAAGCGGGACGCCTCGACTGCCGGACTGGTGGAATACATTCACCGCTTGCGCGGCCCGGAGTGAAAAGCTTGGCGGACATCAAGGGAATATTGTTCGACAAGGACGGCACGCTCGTAGATTTCAACGCGACATGGCTGGGCATCGCCGACTTCATGGCGATGGATGCGGCCGAAGGCGATCGCTGGAAAGCAGACAGGCTGCTTGCGGCGGCGGGCTTCGACTTCGCCAGCAAGCGCTTCAAGCCGGATTCGATTTTTGCCTCGGGGACCAACATGGACGTCGTCGAGCTGTGGTTTCCACGGCTGTCAGACGAGGACCAGATGCTTGCCGTCGCCCGCTTCAACGCCATCACTTCGGCGCAGGGATCGGCAATGGCGGTGGCGCTGCCGGGTGTGGTCGAGACGCTTGGCCTGCTTCACAGAAAATCCTACCGGCTTGGCGTCGCCACCAACGACTCGACCAGCGGCGCGGAAAAGACCTTGGTCACTCTCGGCGTCGCGCAGCTTTTCGACGCCGCCTATGGTTACGATGCGGTGGCCAATCCAAAACCGGCGCCGGATACGATCCTTGCCTTCTCGGATCTGACAGGGCTCAGGCCGGCGACGATCGCAATGGTCGGCGACAATCGCCACGATCTGGAGATGGCGCGGGCCGGCGGCTGTGGCCTGGCGATCGGCGTGCTGTCCGGCACCGGCACGCGGGAATCGCTGTCGCAGATCGCCGACGTCATCCTCGATTCAGTTGCCGATCTGCCTGATTTTCTTGCGGCCCGAGTCAGCGAGACGGTCTTGACTCGCAGCTAAACTGTCCGAACGAGAACACGCCGCTCGGTTTCATCGCCGCATTCCTGCCTTCGCCGACATCCGGCACCTCGTATTCGGCAAGCAGGCGAAGCCGCGAGCGGGGCAGATAGGCGCGGCCCGGATCGCCGACCAGCACCTCCATGCCGGCAGCGAGGCAGCGGTCGAGGAAGGGGACGACCCGGCCGGCAAGATCATGGGCGTAAAACAGGTCGCCGACCACCACGACATCCACCGGTGGCGGCGGACCGCCGGTGATGTCCTCGCCGATCGTCGCAATCGCAACGCCGTTCGCCGCGGCATTGAGGCCGAGCGCAACCACACCGTTGCGGTCGATCTCGGCCGCGATCACCGCGCTTGCGCCGGCTTTTGCCGCTGCGATGCCGACGAGGCCCGAGCCGGCGCCGAGGTCGAGCACGCGACGGCCGGCCACGGTCTCCGGCCGGTCGAATATATAGCGGGCGAGCACCGCGCCGCCGGCCCAGATATAGGCCCAATACGGTGGCTCCGGTTCAGGTCCGTCCTCTTCGGTCGCGTGTTGGTTCCACTCGACAAGCCGCCTGAGCCCGCTTCCCGGATGGGCGGTGTAAAGCCGAATTTCGGGAATCGCAGGTACTGCCGCGATCCGCATGTTCGCCCGGATGAACTCTGCCGGGTCTGGGCGCGAACCTATGCCCACCACGTTGGTGCCGGCGATGCAATCGCTCAAGCTGCGCCTTAGCCCCGCAACGCCCGTCGCAGGATCTTGCCGACCGGTGTCTTGGGCAGCTCGGTGCGGAACTCGATATGCCTTGGGCGTTTGTAGCCGGTCAGGTTCTCTTTGCAATAAGCCGCCAGCGCTTCGGCGGTCAGCCCCGGGTCCTTCCTGACGACGAACAGCTTCG
Source organism: Mesorhizobium sp. M1027 (assembly GCF_040318745.1). NCBI lineage: Bacteria > Pseudomonadati > Pseudomonadota > Alphaproteobacteria > Hyphomicrobiales > Phyllobacteriaceae > Mesorhizobium > Mesorhizobium sp. M1027. Next base: position 165,949 of record NZ_JAMYMW010000004.1, read on the forward strand.
GCACTTCACCCGAATGCTCGTCCGGCACGCCGATCGCCGCCACTTCGAGTACCCCCGGATGCTGCGCCACCACTTCCTCGAGTTCGTTCGGATAGACGTTGAAGCCGGAAACCAGGATCATGTCCTTCTTGCGGTCGACGATCTTGGTGTAGCCGCCCTCGTTCATGAAGCCCATGTCGCCCGATTTGAAGAAGCCGTCCTCTGTCATCACCTTGGCGGTCTCGTCCGGCCGGTTCCAGTAGCCGGCCATCACCTGCGGTCCGCGGATGCAGATTTCGCCGACTTCGCCGAGCGGCAAATTGTTGCCGTCGTCGTCGCGGATGGCGATCTCGGTCGAGGGCAGCGGCAGGCCGATCGTGCCGGTGTAGACGCCGTCGCTGAATTTGTTGATGGTTGTCCCCGGCGAGGTTTCGGTAAGCCCGTAGGCCTCGCTGATCGGGCAGCCGGTCAGCGCCTTCCAGCGTTCGGCGATCGGCCTCTGCACCGGCATGCCGCCACCCAGCGTCAGGATCAGCGGCTTGAAGTCGAGCTTGCGAAAATCCTCATTGTTGAGCAGCGCATTGAACAGCGTGTTGAGGCCCGGAAAGATGTGGATAGGGTATTTCTGCAGCTCTTTGACGAAGCCGGGAATGTCGCGCGGATTAGGGATGAGGACATTCTGCGCGCCTTGCTGCATGCCTACCAGCACGTTCGCCGTCAGCGCAAAAATGTGATAGAGCGGCAGCGCGCAGAGGAAGTTCAGATGCGCCGGCTTAGGCTTGACGGTAAAGGCGTCTTCAGCCCACAGCGCGTTCTGCGCGACATTCGCCAAAATGTTGCTGTGCAAAAGCATCGCGCCCTTGGAGATGCCGGTCGTGCCGCCTGTGTATTGCAGGAAGGCGATGTCGTCGGCCGCGACCTTTGCGGGCCTGAAGGCCATGCCGGCGCCTGCCTTCAGCGCGGCGCTGAATTTGACATGGCCGGGCAGCGACCATGCCGGCACCATCTTCTTGACGCGGCGTACAACGAAGTTGACGATTGGTCCCTTGAGCCCGCCTAGCATGTCGCCCATCGAGGCGACCACGATATGCGTGACTGCGGTCCTGGCGATCACCGTCTGCAGGGTACAGGCGAAATTTTCGAGGATGACAATGGCTTGAGCGCCGGAATCCTTGAGCTGGTGCTCCAGCTCGCGCGGCGTGTAGAGCGGATTGATGTTGACCACGACATAGCCGGCGCGAAGCACTGCCATGATCGCCACCGGATATTGCAGCACATTCGGCATCATCAGTGCGACGCGCGCGCCCTTCTGCAGCCCCGTTGATTGCAGATAGGCGCCGAAGGCGGCCGACTGTCGCTCGAGGTCGGCATAGGTGATCGATTTGCCCATGCAGACGAAGGCCGGCCGATTCGCAAATTGCTTGCACACGGTGACGAGAAAGTCGCCGATCGAGCTGGAGGGCAGAGCGCCGATCTCGGCCGGCACGATCTTTGGATAACTCTTGAGCCACGGTTTTTCCGGCAGGCCGGCGGCCAGCGACGTGATCGCCTTTGGTAATCTCTTGGCCGGACCTGCCGACGGTCGGGGCGCTGTCGGCACTGCCTTCGCCGCCGGCTTGGCGGCAGACTTTGCAGCAGGCGCCGTCTTGCGGGTTGCCGGTTTAGCAGCCGTTCCAGCCGTGGTCTTCGCCGCCGGCTTCGCGCTTGCCTTCGCGGTAGCCGCCGGCTTGGCGTCGGCCGCTTTTGACTTGACTGCTTTCGATGTTGCCTCGGCCTTTGCTTTCGCCGCGCTGGTTGTCTTTGCCGGTTTTGCCACCTGTCGCTCCCTCAATCGTTCTTATTGTTTCGGCATGCTTGCGCGCCACCACCGCCCTGATCAACAAAGATATCCCAACGCTTGCCGCAATGCCCGAAACCCGGGAAAATTCGGCACGCTGCCCATCTATCTATGTATTGCCACAAGCGGCGGCCATGCAAGCCTTCGCCACCAGGAGTGCGGTAAGACTTGCCGTCAAACCTCTCGGCCGCGACCGGTTTTCGGACGCGGGTCTCTTGAACCGAAAGGCTCGATTCCCACAATTGGCGGCATCGCCGATCAACAAAAAATTGAAGTCGCTAATAATGTCGTGATCTGCGGATTCGGCTCGTTTTTTCCACAATTTGCCGCGTGCCGGAATTTTTTTCTGCTTCCCGTGGGTTAGGCAAACAAGCAGTTCCAAAGCTAGAAAAACGGTGCTTATATGCGGCCTTCGCGAGCCTGATAGAGGGGCTTGGAAGAACATCAGGGAGTGCTCAATGAAAAAGAAACTGACTTTTGCAGCCGCGTTGCTGGCTGCAAGCGTCCTCGGCGGCATGGCCAATGCAAAACAACTGGTCTATTGCTCGGAGGCTTCGCCGGCCGGCTTCGACCCGTCGCCATGGAGCGGCGGCAACGACTTCGACGCCTCGTCGCGCACCATCTATTCGCGCCTGGTCGAGTTCGAGCATGGCAAGACCACCATCTCGCCCGGCCTGGCAGAGAGCTGGACGGTTTCCGACGACGGTCTCGAATACACCTTCAAGCTTCGCCCGGGTGTGAAATTCCAGACGACCGATTATTTCACGCCGACGCGCGACCTCAACGCCGACGACGTGATCTTTTCCTTCGAACGCCAGTGGAAGAAAGAAAGCCCGTGGTACAGCTATCTGGAAGGCACCGGCTGGGAATATTTCACCGGCATGGGCTTCCCCGATCTCCTGAAGGAAATCGTCAAGGTCGACGACCTGACGGTGAAATTCGTGCTGAACAAGCCTGAAGTCGCGTTCCTGCCGGACCTCGGCATGGATTTCGCCTCGATCGTTTCCAAAGAGTATGCCGACCAGCTCGACAAGGCCGGCACCAGGCAGCAGTTCACCCAGAAGCCGGTCGGCACCGGTCCGTTCCAGTTCGTCGACTACCAGGTCGACGCGGTCATCCGCTACGCGGCATGGGACGGCTACTATGGCGGCCGCCAGAAGATCGACGATCTGATCTTCGCCATCACGCCCGATCCCGCCGTGCGCGCGCAGAAGCTGAAGGCGGGCGAATGCGATATCATGTCGTACCCGGCGCCAGCCGACATTGCCGGACTGCAGGCCGACACGAACCTCAAGGTCGATGAGCAGGAAGGCCTGAATATCGGCTACATGGCCTATAACACAACGCAGCCGCCCTTCGATAAGGTCGAGGTCCGCAAGGCCCTCAACATGGCGGTGAACAAGAAGGCAATCATCGACGCGGTCTATCAGGGTGCCGGCACGCCGGCCATCAACCCGATCCCGCCGACCATGTGGTCCTATAACAAGGACATCAAGGACGATCCCTATGATCCAGAGGCGGCCAAGAAGATGCTGGCCGACGCCGGCGTCAAGGATCTGTCGATGAAGATCTGGGCTATGCCGGTCAGCCGCCCCTACAACCCGAACGCCCAGCGCGTCGCCGAGTTGATCCAGGCCGACTATGCCGCCGTCGGCGTCAAGGCGGAGATCGTCAGCTACGAATGGACTGAGTATCGCCAGCGCGGCAAAGCCAAGGATCGCGACGGCGCCTTCCAACTGGGCTGGACCGGTGACAATGGCGATCCGGACAACTTCTTTTTCCTGCTCGGTTGCGATGCCATCGGCCAGTCCAATTATGCGATCTGGTGCAACCAGGAATTCGAAGCCTTGCTGAAAAAAGGCAAGGCAACGACGGACGTCGCCGAGCGCACCAAGATCTACGAGGAAGCTCAGGTGGTGTTCAAGCGTGAGGCTCCGTGGCTGACCATCGCCCACTCCAAGGTCTTCATGCCGATGAACAAGAAGGTGTCGGGCTTCGTTATGGACCCGCTCGGCATTCATCGGTTTGACGGCGTCGACGTCACCGAATAAGTCCTGAGAAATTGAACGGCGGCGCTGGACTTCCCGCGCCGCCGTTCTATGAAGCAAGATGCTCCGTTATCTCCTCCACAAGCTCGCTTTGATCATCCCGACCGTGTTCGGCATATCGCTGGCGGCGTTCGCTTTCGTCCGGCTTCTGCCCGGCGATCCCATCCTGGCCCTGGCCGGCGAGCGCGGCGTCAGCCCCGAACGCTACGCCCAGCTCATCGAGCAGTTTGGCTACAACCGGCCCTATGTCATCCAATACCTGGAATATATCGGCAGGGTCCTCACCGGCGATTTCGGCATATCCATTGCCACCAAGCGGCCAGTGCTCGGCGAATTCCAGGCGCTGTTTCCGGCCACGCTGGAACTGGCGACGGTGGCGTTGATCATCGCCATCCTGCTTGGCATCCCTGCCGGCATTTTCGCTGCGGTCAAGCGGGGCTCCTGGTTCGACCAGGCGACGATGGGTGTCGCGCTGACCGGCTATTCGATGCCGATCTTCTGGTGGGGGCTGCTGCTCATTATCTTCTTCTCCGGCTATCTCGGCTGGACGCCGGTTTCCGGCCGCATCGGCCTGCAGTATTTCTTCAGGCCGACGACCGGGTTCATGCTCATCGACAGCTTGATCTCCGGCAGGAGCGGCGCTTTCAAATCCGCCGTCAGCCATCTGATCCTGCCATCGATCGTGCTGGCGACGATCCCGCTCGCCGTCATAGCGCGCCAGACGCGCTCGGCGATGCTCGAGGTGCTCGGCGAGGACTATGTCCGCACCGCGCGTGCCAAGGGCCTGGCGCCGCGCCGTGTCATCGGGCTGCATGCTTTTCGCAACGCGCTGATCCCGGTGGTCACCACCATTGGACTGCAGGTCGGCACGTTGATGGCAGGCGCCATTCTGACCGAAACCATTTTTTCCTGGCCAGGCATCGGCAAATGGATGATCGACGCCATCGGCAAGCGCGACTATGTCGTCGTGCAGAGCGGATTGCTGATCATCGCGCTGATCGTCATGGCGGTGAACCTGATCGTCGACGTGCTCTACGCCGTCATCAATCCGCGCATCCGGGTGCAGTGAGATGACCGACGAATCCGCCGCCGAAGCCACCGCTGCCTCCATCCCGACAGGCGGCAGGCAAAGGGCGTTTGCCGAGTTCTGGCATTACTTCTCGATGAACACCGGGGCCGTCATCGGTCTTGTGGTGTTTTCGGCGCTGGTGCTGGTGGCGATCTTTGCGCCGTTCGTCGCCCCGCATTCGCCCGACGAGCAGTTTCGCGATGCACTGCTGGCGCCTCCTGCCTGGCAGGAAGGCGGCAAATCGATGTTCCTGCTCGGCACCGATGCCGTCGGCCGCGACATGCTTTCACGGTTGATCTTCGGGGCACGTTTTTCGCTGTTCATCGGCCTGGTGGTCGTCGTCTTCTCACTCACCAGCGGCATCGTGCTTGGCGTGCTCGCAGGCTATTTCCGCGGCTGGGTCGACACGCTGATCATGCGCATCATGGATATCATCCTGGCCTTCCCGTCGCTGCTTCTGGCGCTGGTGCTGGTGGCGATCCTCGGCCCGGGCCTGTTCAATGCCATGTTGGCGATCGCACTGGTGCTGCAGCCGCATTTCGCACGTCTCACCCGCGCCGCGGTGATGGCCGAAAAGAACCGCGAATATGTGATCTCCGCCAAGGTGGCCGGCGCCGGTCATCTTCGCTTGATGGTGAGGACGATCTTGCCGAACTGCCTGGCACCGCTGATCGTGCAGGCCACGCTGTCCTTCTCCAACGCTATTCTCGAGGCTGCGGCGCTCGGCTTCCTCGGTGTCGGTGCGCAGCCGCCGACACCGGAATGGGGCACGATGCTCGCTTCGGCGCGCGAATTCATCCTGCGCGCGCCTTGGGTGGTGACCTTCCCCGGCCTTGCCATCCTGATCACTGTGCTTGCAATCAATCTGATCGGCGACGGCCTGCGCGATGCCTTCGACCCCAAGCTGAAGAGGTCATAATCCAATGCCTCTTCTCGAGATCAAGAACCTGACCGTTTCCTTCGACACCGCCGCCGGACCATTCATGGCGGTACAAGGCATCGACCTGTCGGTCGAACCGCGCGAGGTGCTGGCGATCGTCGGCGAATCCGGTTCCGGAAAATCGGTGGCGATGCTGGCGGTGATGGGGCTCTTGCCCAACACGGCGACGGTGAGGGCCGACCGCATGGCCTTCGACGGCATCGACCTGCTAGAGCTCGGCCCATCCGAGCGGCGCAAGATCGTCGGCAAGGACATTTCGATGATCTTCCAGGAACCAGTCGCCAGCCTCAACCCATGCTTCACCGTCGGCTTCCAGATCGAGGAGGTGCTGCGTTTTCATATGGGCATGGACCCCGCTCAGCGCCGGGCGCGCGCCATTGAACTAATGAAGCTCGTCGGCATCGCCGACCCCGAGGAACGGCTGGGCTCGTTCCCGCATCAGATGTCGGGCGGCCAGTGCCAGCGCGTCATGATTGCCATCGCCATCGCCTGTAATCCGAAGCTTTTGATAGCCGACGAGCCAACCACGGCCCTCGACGTCACCATCCAGAAGCAGATCCTCGATCTGCTGGTCGGCCTGCAGGCCAAATATGGCATGGGCCTGATCATGATCACCCACAATATGGGGGTGGTTGCCGAGACCGCCGACCGTGTCATCGTCCAGTACAAGGGCCGCAAGATGGAAGAGGCCGACGTGCTGTCGCTGTTCGAATCCCCCAAGAGCAATTACACGCGCGCGCTCCTGTCGGCGCTGCCGGAAAACGCCGTCGGCGACCGGTTGCCTACTGTTTCCGACATGTTGTTCGAGCCGGCCCCATCTGTAGTCGCAGCCCGGTCCGCAGGAGGAACCGCCTCATGAGCGTGACGGTAGTCGAAGGCAAGAACATCGTTCGCGACTATCATGTCGGCGGCGGGCTTTTCCGCCCTTCCCGTACGGTTCATGCGGTCAAGGGTGTTTCGTTCAGCGTCAACAAGGGCAAGACGCTGGCCATCGTCGGCGAGAGCGGCTGCGGCAAGTCAACACTTGCCCGCATCATCACCCTGATCGATCCGGCGACCTCCGGCGAGCTTTTCATCGACGGCAAGAAGGTGGACATCGCCAGGGACGGCCTGTCGAAGGAAATGCGTCGCAAGGTGCAGATCGTCTTCCAGAACCCCTATGGTTCGCTCAATCCACGCCAGAAGATCGGCGACGTGCTTGGCGAGCCGCTGCTCATCAACACCGACAGCACGGCCGACGAGCGGCGCGATCTTGCCATGAAGATGCTGAAGAAGGTCGGTCTCGGCCCCGAGCACTATAATCGCTACCCGCATATGTTTTCGGGCGGCCAGCGCCAGCGGATCGCCATCGCCCGCGCGCTGATGCTCAACCCCAGCCTCCTGGTGCTGGACGAGCCGGTCTCGGCACTTGATCTTTCGGTGCAGGCGCAGGTGCTGAACCTGCTCGCCGACCTGCAGGACGAGTTTCAGCTGACCTATGTTTTCATCAGCCACGACCTGTCGGTGGTGCGCTACATCGCCGACGACGTGATGGTGATGTATTTCGGCGAGGCGGTCGAATACGGCTCGCGCGACGAGGTCTTCGCCGACCCCAAGCACAGCTACACCAGGACGCTGTTCGCGGCTACGCCGCGTGCCGACGTCGCCAGCATCAAGGCAAGGTTGGCGAAGAAGAAGGCCGCCTGATCCGGCGAGGTTTGCCGGCCGGCTACCGCTTCTCGATCCCCGGAATGCTGGAGATCTCCTCGACGAGAAAGTCGACCAGCAGCCGCACCCGGGCAATGCCCGCACGCTCCGGAACGATCAGCATGCTCAGCCGGACGGGAGGCGGAAAATAGCCCGGCATGACCACTTCCAGCCGGCCGGCGGCCAGAAGATCGTCGACAAGCCAGTGGTGGGCGGGTGCGATACCGCGTCCGGTGACAAGGGCTTCGCGCGCGGCAAGCCCATGGTCCACACGAAATCGCCCGCCAAAGGGCACCGCAAAGGTCTCGCCGCCCGGCCCCTGCAGGGTGAGCGTGTCGCTTCCCGCGATGTTCGACATCCGGATGCCTTCATGCGCAGGCAGACCCTGCGGGACAGCCGGTCTGCCCCGCGCCGCCAGATAGGCCGGCGCCGCCACCAGCAGACGCCGGGATTGCCCGAGCGCCCGCAGTTTCATCGAGCTGTCGGTGAGCGGACCGAGGCGAAGCGCAATGTCGACGCCCTCCCGCACAAGGTCGATGCGCTCGTCGGTGAGGCTAAGATCGATGCCGATATCGGGATAGCGGTCCTGAAAGGCGAAGATCAACCGGCTGACGTGCAAGACCCCGAGCGCCGCCGTGCAGGATATCCGGATCGTGCCGGCCGACGCGCCGCGCGTGCCCCGCGCCTCATCGCCGGCCTGCTCAACGAGGCGCAGGATCTGGACGCTGTCGGCATAGTAACGGCTGCCTTCATCGGTCATCGTCACACGCCGGGTGGTCCTGCTGAGCAAGGGCACTCCGACGGCCTCCTCGAGTTCTCGCAAATGCCGTGTGACCGTCGACTGCCCAACTCCGAGTTCGCGCGCCACCGCCGAGAGGCTGCCGCGCTCGGCGACGCGAACGAAGGTGCGCATGCGCTCGAGAGTGACGTCCGATCTATCCATTATTCGGCATAATCTTATACATTTCCTACATATAGTGGATCAGCCCGCGGCTGGCTACCTTTGGTGTCTATCGTCCTTCTTCGGAGTAGACCCATGAAAGTCCTGCTTGTTTTTGCTCATCCTGAACCGCGTTCGCTCAACGGCGCGCTGCGTGACGTCGCCATCAGGGAACTCGAGGCCCAAGGCCACGAGGTGCGGGTGTCGGACCTCTATGCCGACGGCTGGAAAGCCGAGGTGGACCGTGCCGACTTTCCGGCGTGGCCGCCCGAAGCACGCTTCCTGCCGGCCGGCGCCTCCAAAAAGGCTTTTGCGACCAACACTCTGACCGATGACGTCAAAGCCGAGATCGACAAGCTGCTATGGGCCGACACCCTGATCCTCCAGTTCCCGCTGTGGTGGTACGCCATGCCGGCGATCCTCAAGGGCTGGGTCGATCGCGTGTACGCCTACGGCTTCGCCTATGGCGTTGGCGAGCACAGCGACAAGCGGTGGGGTGACCGCTTTGGTGAGGGAACGCTCGCCGGCAAGCGCGCAATGCTGATCGTGACCACCGGCGGCTGGGAGGAGCATTATTCTGCCCGCGGCGTCAACGGCCCGATCGACGACCTGCTGTTCCCGATCAATCACGGGATTCTCTATTATCCGGGCTATGACGTGCTTCCGCCGTTCGTGGTCTATAGAGTGGACCGTTTTGGGGAGGCCGATTTCGAGCCTGTCGCGGAGCGGCTGCGCGAAAGGATGCGGACGCTCGAGACAATCCGGCCCATTCCTTATCGGCAGCAGAATGGCGGCGATTACCTGATCCCAAGCATGCAGTTGCGCCCCGGCCTGGAGAGCCCGGGTGCAACCGCTTTTGCGCTCCACCAGAACGGCGCAAGCGCAGCCGGACAGCCCGATCAGGACAGCCGGGCGATGACAGTACGCAGCGCCTCGCCGAAACGCCGAACTTCCTCAATCGTATTGTAATGCACCAGGGAGGCGCGGACGGCGCCGCTGTCCATGCTGAGGTTGAGCCGCTTCATCAGGCGCGGCGCATACATATGGCCGTCGCGAATGCCGATCTGCATCTCGGCCATTTCCTCGACGATCCTCTGCGGCGACAGCGTGCCGATGTTGAAACAGAAAGTCGGCACGCGCTCGCTGAGGCGTGCTTCGTCGGCGACACCATAGATCGTCGCGCCGCAACCCTTGAGCACCGCCAGCATTTCGCGCGCCAGCACCTGCTCGTAATCGCGGATGGCATTCATGCCGGCGACGATGTTGTCGCGTCGCGACCGGTTATTGGCTGGAGCAAAATTGCGGCCGATCGACTCGAGATAGCGCACCGCGGCATCCATGCCGGAGACGTTCTCGTAGATGAAGGTACCGGCCTCGATTTTGTAAGGCGGCTCGTCGGGGATGAAATCCTCGCGGAAGGTCGGCAAGCGCTTCAGTGTTTCGAAGCGGCCCCACAGGAAGCCCATATGAGGCGAGAAATTCTTGTAGCCGGAGCAGACCAGATAATCGCAATCCCAGGCCTGCACATCGATCAACCCGTGCGGGCCGTAATGCACGCAGTCGAGGAACACTTCGGCGCCTGCCGCATGCGCAATCCCAGCCACGGAAGCAACGTCGACAATCGAGCCGATCGAATGCGCCGTCACCGTGCAGGCGACGAGCCGGGTGCGCTCTGAGACCAGCGGGCGCAAATCGTCGACATGCAGATTGCCGTCCTCGCGCATCCGCCACCATTTGAACTTGGCGCCAGCGGGCGCCAGCGCCAGCCACGTCGCGATATTAGCGTCGTGATCCATGTCGGTGATGACGATCTCGTCACGCTCCCCGTTGGGGGGCTCGGAAAGCATCTGGCCGATGCCGAGGCTGATCAGGCGGATGAACGAAGTGGCGTTCATGCCGAAGCAGATCTCCGCCGGGTTGGTAGCGTTGATCAGCAAGGCCACGCTTTCGCGCGCGCCGGCGACTGCTTGATCGACGGTGACGCTGCGGCCATAGCGGCCGCCGCGCTGCACATTATGCGCGACCAAATGGTTGGTGACCGCATCGAGCACGCTTTGCGGGATCTGCGCGCCCGCGGCATTGTCCATGAAGACGAAGTCTCCGGCTTGCTGCAAGGCGGGAAACAGGGCGCGGATCGTGTCGACCGGGAAAGCTGCGGGATCGCCGGTTTTCGAAATCTGATGCTGGTTCAAGCTCGTCTCCTGCGAAGTGCCTAACGGAAGTTGATATTCGGGAATTGGCGGACGGAAATCGCGGCGGCCTCAGCGGGCCTTTTCGGTCTGGAAGCGGCGTTCCAGGAGGCTGACGAGTCGGACCATCGGCCAGAGAAAGATCAGATAGACCAGCGCCGCGCCGATCAGCGGTGAAGGATTGGCATAGAGCGATTGCGCGTTGGTCGCTTCCTTCAGCAGTTCAGGCAATGCTACCGTGGAGGCGAGCGAAGTATCCTTGAACATCGAAACGCAATTGCTGGTCATTGGCGGAATGACGACGCGGATCGCCTGCGGCAGCACTACCTTGCGCAAGGTCAGCAAGAACGGCAGGCCGAGCGCCTGCGCCGCCTCGAACTGGCCGCGCGGAATGCTCTCTATGCCGGAGCGGAACACCTCGGCCGAATAGGCCGCCATGATGATGGCGAAGGCCATCACCGCGGAAGTCCACGATGACAGGCGAATGCCGAGGAACGGCAGCGCATAGTAGATCAGGATAAGCACGACCAGCACCGGCATCGCCCGGAAAATGTCGATGTAGCCGACAGCCAGCAGCCGAAGCGGCTTTGGCGCATAGAGCCGCACCAGGCTGATCGCGAGGCCGACGGGAATACCGATGCCGATGCTCATGATTCCAAGCAGAAGCGTGTTCAGGAAACCGCGCAGCAGCGCCGGCAGGCTGGAGACCATGACGTCGGCGTTGAAGAAGGTGTCCAGCAGCGACATCGCAGCATTTCCAAAACGTTTGGCGTCCCGCGACGCTCGAGCCCAAGCCCGAAATCCGAAATCGTGCCGGCACGAAAGCCGGCACGAAATTTAAGAGCGAACTGCCGCTCAGGCCTTCGGCATAGGCATTTCCTTGACGCTCGAGGAATCGGCCGGTGCGTCGCTGCCGAACCACTTCTTGTGGATCGCGGCCAGCGTGCCGTCCTTCTTCATCGCGGTCAGCGCGTCGTTCAGCTTGCCGAGCAGCGGGTGGTCCTTGGTCATCATCAGGCCGTACTGCTCGCCGGTCTTGATGCGCTCTTTTACGGCGAGATCCTTCATCCTGGTGAAAGAATATTCCAGGCCCGGAATGTCGCTGACCGCTGCATCGACGCGGCCGGAACTGAGATCGAGCAGCAAATTCTGCTGGGTGTCGTAGCCTTTGACGTCACTGAACCCGTCCGCCTCCTGGTGGGCCTTGACCCAGGCTTCGCCGGTCGAGCCGGACAGCACGCCGACGATCTTGCCCTTGAGGTCGGCCTCGGCCTTGATTGGGCTGTCGGCCTTCGCGGCGATACCCATGTCGGAATCATAGTAGGGCTGCGTGAACGACTGCGACTTCAGCCGCTCCGGCGTGATGGTGATCGACGAGATGGCGACGTCGATGCGCTTCGAGGTGGTGGCGGCGAACAGCGCCTGGAAACCGAGATCGGCGATATCGGTGGTCATGCCGATACGCTTTGCCGCCTCATTGATGATGTCGACTTCGAAACCCTCGAACGTGCCGCTCTCGTTCTTGTATTCAAAAGGCGGATTGGTCGGATAGGCGCCGACATTCAGCGTGCCTTCGGCGTAGGCCGGGCCGCCGGCGATGCCGATGGCGGCAGCAACAAGAAGCAGGTTGCGACGGGTGAAGTTCATTTTCGTTCCCTCTGGTTGTGATCGGGCGGGTTTGGCCCCGCACGGTTTTGATGCGCCAAGTGACGGGACTGCCGGAAAGCCCTCCCGGCACGGCAGTCGTAAGACATCGGATGCTATCCAAAGTACCGCGCTTTTCAAGGCGAAAGTTTAAGCTTAAAAAATTGCCGCGTGTTGCCGTCACTCCGGAATAACCGCCGTGGCCTGGATCTCAACCTTGGCGCGATCCTCGACCAGCGCCATCACCTGCATGGCGGCCATCGCCGGAAAATGCCGGCCGATCACCTCGCGATAGACCTCGCCGATCCCCTTGAGATTGGCCAGATATTCCGCCTTGTCGGTAAAGTACCAGGTCATCGAGGTGATATGCTGCGGCTTGGCGCCGGCCTCGGCGAGCACGGCGACAATATTGGCCAGCGTTTGCCGCACCTGACCGACAAGATCATCGGTCTCGAAGCAGCCCTGTCCGTTCCAGCCGACCTGCCCGCCGACGAAGACAAGCTGCCCGCGCGCGGCGACGCCATTGGCGTAGCCGACGGGTTTCGCCCAGCCTTCCGGCTGCAGGATGGTGTGCATGTCAAAACCTCCCAATGCTCAAATCCGGTCGCTCAAAACTCGAGGACAATCAATTTTGCGCAAACTGCTGTCTCAACCCGCTCCCATCACTTGCCGTGCAATCACCACTTTCTGCACGTCGGACGCTCCCTCGTAGATGCGCAGTGCCCGGATCTCGCGATACAGTCTTTCGACGATATGGCCCTTGCGGACGCCGTCGCCGCCATGCAGCTGCACGGCCTTGTCAATCACCTCCTGCGCTTTGTCGGTAGCGAACAGCTTGGCCATGGCGGCTTCGCGGGTAACCCGGGCCGCGCCCATGTCCTTGGTCCAGGCGGCGCGGTAGACCAGCAAGGCGGCGGCATCGACATCCAGCGCCATGTCGGCGATATGGCCCTGCACCATCTGCAGCTCGGCCATCGGTGCACCGAACAGCTTGCGCTCGGCCACTCTTGTGATGCCTTCGTCCAGCGCGCGCCGGGCAAGGCCGAGCGCCGCTGCGCCGACAGTCGAACGGAATACGTCGAGCACCGACATGGCGATGCGAAAACCGTCACCGGGTTTGCCGATCAGCGCCGAGGCTGGGACGCGTGCATTGTCGAAAGATAGCCGGGCGAGCGGGTGCGGCGCGATCACCTCCAGCCGCTCGGCGATGGTCAGCCCCTCGGCCTCGGACGGCACGACGAAGGCGGAAAGCCCCTTGGCGCCGGGCGCCTCGCCGGTACGGGCAAAGACAACATAAAAGTCAGCGATACCGCCGTTGGAGATCCAGGTCTTTTCGCCGGATAGGTGATAGCTGTCGCCGTCACGCGCGGCGGTCATTTCCATATTGGCAACGTCCGAGCCCGAACGCGGCTCCGAAAGCGCGAAAGCCGAAATCGCCTTGCCGGCCCGTGTCTTGGCCAGCCAGTGCTGCTGGTCTGGCGTGCCGAACAGGCTGAGCGCGCCAGTGCCGAGCCCTTGCATAGCGAAGGCGAAATCGGCCAGCCCATCATGGCGGGCCAGCGTCTCGCGCGTGAGGCAGAGCGTGCGCACGTCGAGCGGCGAGGGGTTTTCGGTATCGAGCGCCGTCGGCTTCAGCCAGCCGTCCCGGCCGAGCTTGGCCACCAGCTCGCGGCAAGCGGCGTCGACATCGTCATGCGCGACCGGCAGGTTTTTCCCGCACCAGGCATCCAGCTCTTCGGCGAGTGCGCGGTGTCGGTCCTCGAAGAACGGCCAGTTGAGGAAGGACCGATCAGGCATTTCTGCCTCCGCTATGCTTCGGGCCTCGCGCTCTACGGCGCCCCCCTCTGGCCTGCCGGCCGTCTCCCCCGTTAGGGGGGAGATTGGCAGCTCCGGCGTCCGCCCGCATCTTGCGGCGGTTGCAATTGCATAAGGTGGGAACCAAAGTCCATCTCCCCTCTTGAGGGGGAGATGTCCGGCAGGACAGAGGGGGGCGCTGTCCCGCCAACCTGTCGGTCTTTATCGAAGAAAACATCCTCAATTCCCCTCGAACACCGGCTTTTCCTTGGCGACGAAAGCCTCGTACGCCCGTTCGAAATCGCGTGTCTGCATGCAGATCGCCTGCGCCTGCGCTTCCGATTCGATAGCCTGGTCAAGCCCCATCGACCATTCCTGATTCAGCTGCGTCTTGGTCATGCCATGGGCGAAGGTCGGGCCGGAAACGACGCGCGCGGCCATGTCGAGCGCGTCGGCCTCTAGCGTTGCGACATCGACCAGCCGGTTGTAGAAGCCCCAGCGCTCGCCTTCCTCGGCGCTCATCGTGCGGCCGGTATAGAGCAGCTCGGCGGCGCGGCCCTGGCCAATGATGCGCGGCAGGATCGCGCAGGCGCCCATGTCGCAGCCGGCAAGGCCGACGCGGGTGAACAGGAAAGCCGTTTTGGCCTGTGGCGTGGCGATGCGGATATCGGACGCCATGGCGATGATTGCGCCGGCGCCGACCGCCACGCCGTCGACCGCAGCAATAATCGGCTTGCCGCAATTCAGCATCGCCTTGACGAAATCGCCGGTCATGCGGGTGAAAGCGAGCAGCGCCTTCATGTCCATCTTGACCAGTGGGCCGATGATTTCGTGGACATCGCCGCCCGAGCAGAAATTGCCGCCATTGGGAAGGAACACCACCGCATCGACATCGTCGGCATAGACGAGATCGCGAAAAGTGTCGCGCAATTCGGCATAGCTGTCGAAGGTCAGCGGGTTCTTGCGCTCCGGCCGATCGAGCCGGATTTTTGCGATCTTGCCTTCGACCTGCCAGAGGAAATGCTTCGGCTTGCGGCCAGCCATCTTCGTCATTCCCGTCCCTCCCAATTGCTGCGGAAGGAGGTCAGCATGCCGGTCAGCCGGCGCGCCTCGTCCTCGCTCACATTGCCCAGCAACTCGCCGACCCATTTTTCATGCGCGGCGGCGATCACCGCGAAAGTCTTCGATCCCTCTTCCGTCAGCCGCACCATCGAAGTGCGGCGGTCGCCATTGCGTCGGGCCCGCATCACCAGCCCTTCCGAGACCAGCCGGTCGATGATGCCGGTGACATTGCCGTTGGACACCAGCAGGAAGCGCGACAGGTCGCTCATCAGCATGCCCTCCGGCGCGCGGTAGAGCGCGGCCATCACGTCGAAGCGTGGCAACGTCGTGTTGAACTCTTGGCGCAGGCGTTCGCGCAGCTCGGCCTCGATGGTGCGCGAGGCGCGCAGCAGGCGTATCCACAGCCGCAGACGGTCCTTGCCGGGTCCGGACGGGGCGGGTAGGGGACCGGCTACCATGTCTCACCTCCGGAGATCGAAATCGTCTGCCCGGTAATCGACCGGGCGGCGTCGCCACACAGATAAAGTACCGCGGCCGCAATTTCCTCCGGCTGGATGAAGCGGTCTTGCGGGTTGGTCGCGGCAAGGCTTGCCCGTGCCTGCTCGGACGAGCGGCCGGTCGCTTCGACGATGCGCTGGACGGCGCTCTCCAGCATCTCGGTTTCGACAAACCCTGGGCACACGGCATTCACTGTTATGCCGGACTTGGCGGTCTCGACGGCGAGTGCCCGCATCAGGCCGACGACGCCATGCTTGGCGGCAACGTAAGCTGCGACATAGGGATAGCCTTTCAATCCGGCGGTGGAAGCGACGAAGACGACACGGCCAGTCTTGCGCCCTGCCATGCCGGCCAACGCCGGCTTCACCGTCAGGAACGCACCAGTCAAGTTGACGTCGAGCGTGCGCTGCCAGTCTGCCAGCGAGGTCCGCAGCGCCGGAGCACTGCCGGACATGCCGGCATTGGCAACGACGATGTCGAACGCTCCGTGTGCCGCTTGCGCAGCCTCGTAGAGTGCCGTCATCGATCCCTCGTCGGTGACGTCGGCGGCAACTGCGAAGATGCGCTTGTTCTCGGCGGCAACCTCGGCAAGCGGCTCCACGCGCCGGCCGCAGATGGTCACGTTAATGCCCGCGCCGGCCAGCGCCAGCGCGATCGCGCGGCCGACGCCGGAGCCGCCGCCGGTGACCAGCGCATGACGTCCCGAAATCATCGCCACGGCACTCATACTTTCAACCCCGCTGCCGCTTCGCGCTCGGCCAGCCGGTAGAGCTGGTCGCGGCCGGGCAGATAGGGATCCGGCCATTTGACGCCGCGGTCGCCAAGCGTGACGGCCGCGTGCAGTGTCCAGTACGGATCGGCAAGATGCGGCCTAGCCAGTGCGACGAGATCGGCGCGGCCCGCCATCAGGATCGAGTTGACGTGGTCCGGCTCATAGATATTGCCGACCGCCATCGTCGCCATGCCGACCTCGTTGCGGATGCGATCGGAAAACGGCGTCTGGAACATGCGGCCATAGACCGGTCTTGCCACGGCCGAAGTCTGGCCGGCCGATACGTCGCAGATGTCTACGCCGGCCTCATGCAGCAGCCGCGCGATCTCTACGGCGTCGGCCGGCCTCACGCCTTCGATACCCAGCCAGTCATTGGCGGATATGCGCATCGAGATCGGCTTCTCGGCCGGCCATGCGGCGCGCACCGCATGAAAGATTTCCAAGGGATAGCGCATGCGGTTTTCCAGCGAGCCGCCATAGGAGTCGGTGCGCCGGTTGGTCAAGGGCGTGATGAAGGAGGACAGGAGATAGCCGTGCGCGGCGTGGATTTCGAGCATGTCGAAGCCGCACCGCGCCGCCATCTCGGCCGAAGCGACAAACTGGTCGCGCACCATATCCATGTCGGCGCGGTCCATCGCCTTCGGCACCTGGTTTTCCGGCGACCACGGCACGGAAGAGGCTGCCATGACCGGCCAATTGCCTGAGGGCAGCGGCACGTCGGTTCCCTGCCAGCCGAGCCTGGTCGACCCTTTGGCACCGGAATGGCCGATCTGGGCGCAGATCTTGGCCTCGGTTTCGGCATGGACGAACTCGACCAGCCGCTTCCAGGCGACCTCATGCTCGGGCGCATAGAAACCGGGGCAGCCAGGCGTGATGCGGCCCTCCGCGCTGACGCAGGTCATCTCGATGTAGAGGAGACCGGCGCCGCCCTTGGCCCGTTCGGCGTAATGGGCGAAATGCCAGTCAGTCGGACAGCCGTCGACCGCTTTGTACTGCGCCATCGGCGAGACGACGACGCGGTTCTGCAGCGCCATGCCGCGGAGCCGGAACGGCGCGAACATCGGCGCGCGACGCAGATTGTTGCCGCCGGCGCCGGCCTGGCGCTGGAACCATTCCTCGGCGCCGGCCAGCCATTCGGCATCGCGCAGCCGCAAATTCTCGTGACTGATGCGCTGCGAACGCGTCAAAAGCGAATAGTTGAACTGCACCGGATCGAGGCCGAGATAGCGCTCGACCTCCTCGAACCATTCGAGCGAATTGCGCGCCGCCGACTGCAGCTTCAGCACTTCGGTGCGGCGGGCGTCCTCATATTTGCGGAAGGCTGCTTCGAGGTCCGGTTCGGACTCGACATAGTCGGCCAGCGCCACCGCGCTTTCCAGCGCCAGCTTGGTGCCGGAACCGATCGAGAAATGCGCGCTCGCCGCCGCGTCGCCCATCAGCGCCAGGTTCTTGTAGGACCAGCGTTCGCACAAGACGCGCGGGAAATTGATCCACGCCGAGCCGCGGATATGATTGGCGTTGGTCATCAGCGCGTGGCCGCCGAGATGACGGGCAAAGATGCGCTCGCAGACGGCAATTGATTCCTGCTGCGACATCGCGCCGAAGCCGAAGCGCTGCCAGGTCTGCTCGCTGCATTCTACGATGAAGGTCGCGGTATCGCTGTCGAACTGGTAGGCATGCGCCCACACCCAGCCATGCTCGGTTTTCTCGAAGATGAACGTGAAGGCGTCGTCGAATTTCTGGTGGGTGCCGAGCCAAACGAACTTGCATTTACGGATGTCGATATCGGGCTTGAACACGTCGACGAAGGTGCCCCGCGCTTTCGAGTTCAGCCCGTCGGCGGCGACAACCAGGTCGTGCGTCTCCATAAACGGCTTTGGATCGGCGATGTCGGATTCGAAGACCAGCTTGGCGCCGAGCTCGCGCGCCCGCCGTTGCAGCAGGGTGAGCAGCCGCTTGCGGCCGATGCCGCAAAAGCCATGACCGGTCGAGACCGTTCGCACGCCGTCATGGATGACGGCGATGTCGTCCCAATAGGCGAAATGCTTGCGGATCCAGACGGCGCTGACCGGGTCGTTTTTGGTCAGGTTCTCCAGCGTTTCGGCCGACAGCACGACGCCCCAGCCGAATGTATCATCGGCACGGTTGCGCTCGAATACCGTGACCTCATGCACGGCATCCCTGAGCTTCAGCGAGATTGCAAAGTAGAGCCCGGCTGGTCCGCCGCCGAGAACCGCAACTTTCATCGTGCGATCTCCTCTTCGCTTCTGTCAGTCGAGTTTACGCCTGAAGCAGATTAATTCAAGCTTGAAGTTTCAGGATTGAAACAATCCGCCTCAGAAACCAAGCTTGCCGGCAGTCGGCTTGCGCTGGCCAGGGAAGCTCCGGGCTATTTCTCCGGGTTCTTCGGGCTCCACAGCACCGTCTCCGCATCTTTTTCATAGGCCATGCCATTGGGATAGCTGATCGCTTCCAACTGCAAGCCCCACGGCGCCTGGAAGTAAAGGATGGTCTGGCCGGCGGCCGGGCCTTCGGTAACCGGCAGCGGCCCCATCCGCGTCTTGACGCCTTTGCCGTCAAGATAGGCTTTTGCGGCGGCGATGTCGTCGACATAGAAGGCGATGTGGAAGCCGCCTATGTCGCTGTTGCGAGGCGTCAGGTCCTTCTGGTCCGGCGCGATGTATTTGAACAGCTCGATGTTCGACCCGTGTCCGCAGCGGACCAGGGTGATCTCCTCGATCACTGCCTTGGGATCGACGCCCAGTAGATCCTGCATGAACGTGCCCTTGTCGTCGGCGAACGGGCCGAACGACATCGCCTTCTTGCAGCCGACCACCTCGGTAAAAAACTCGACGGCCTGCTGCATGTCGGGGACGGTGACGCCGGTGTGGTCGTGGCCACGCATGCCAGGTATCGAATCAGCCGAGGCTGCTCCCATCGAGCCGGCCAGAGCGGCCGCAAGCATCGTGTTTCTGATTGCGTATTGCATTCCAGTTCTCCTCCGTTTCGCGAGCTGACTTGTCGGCGCACGTCCGAGGCCCGCTCTTCGGTGTGCGAGTAGGAATGTGTTCATGACGGCGCCTTTGCGGGGGGAAGCAGCCAGACGTCATCGATCTCGGGCAGCGGAATGGCGGCGAGGAGGTCGCGCGTGTAAGCCTGCTGCGGCTTCTCGAACAAAGTATCCGTCGCACTGGCTTCGACGATCGCGCCTTCCCGCATGACGATCACTTGCCGGCAGAGCCGCCGGATCACCGACAGGTCATGGCTGATGAAGGCAACGGTCAGGCCCATGTCGGCGGCGAGTTTTTCCAGCAGCGTCAGGATCTGTGCCTGCGTCGACACGTCGAGGCCTGAGACGATTTCGTCGGCCAGCACGAATTTCGGCGACAGCGCCAGCGCGCGGGCAATGCCGACGCGCTGGCGCTGGCCGCCCGACAATTCATGACGATAGCGGCTGGCGAAGCCTTGCGGCAGGCCGACGCGCTGAAGCGCTTCAGCAACTCGGGCTTTCAGATTGTCGCCGAGGCCATTCTGTTTGAGTGGTGCGGCGATGATGCTGGCGATGGTGCGGCGTGGGTTAAGCGACGACATCGGGTCCTGGAAGATCATCTGCAGATTGCGGCGCACGGGCCGTAGCTCCGCCTCAGGCAGATGCGTGATGTCGCGGCCGTCGAAGCTGACCGTGCCGGCGCTGGGCTCCAGCAGACGCACCAGCGCGCGGCCGAGCGTCGATTTCCCCGACCCGGATTCGCCGACGATGCCGGTCACCGATCCCCTAGGCAGATCGAAGTCCAGGCCTTTCAGGATCTCGGCCAGCGGAGCGCGGCCAAACAACGGCTTGCGCGTCATGTCGGGTAAGGCAACCTTCAGCCCGCGCACGGAAAACAGCGGCTCAGCCATGCGGGTGCCTCCAGGCCTGATCGGCGGCGGCGATCTCCGCGGCCAGCCCGGCCAGTACCGCCTCGTCCACGGGTTTCAGCGAAGCGAGGGGATCGGTGTAGCGCGGCGTCGCGGCCATCAGCGCCCGCGTATAGGGGTGCTGCGGGGCAGCGAAGAGAGCAGCCGTCTCGGCCGCCTCCACCACCTTGCCGGCGTAGAGCACTGAAACTTTCTGGCTGATCTTGGCGACGACGCCGAGATCGTGGGTAACGAACAGGATCGCCGTGCCATGCTCGCGCTGCAATTGCGCGATCAGCCGCAAGATCTGCTTCTGCACGGTCACGTCGAGCGCCGTGGTCGGCTCGTCGGCGACGATCAGCCTTGGTTCGGCTGCGAACGCCGCAGCGATCAGCACGCGCTGGCGCATGCCGCCGGACAGCTCGTGCGGATAGCATTTGAGGACACGCTCGGGGTCGCGGATATGCACCTCGTCCAGCAATTGGCGGATGCGTGTATCGGCCTTCTCACCGCTCCAGCCGAGGATGCGCACCAGCCGGTCGGTCATCTGTGTGCCGATTCGCCGTGACGGATTGAGCGCGGTCAGCGGGTCCTGCGGGATCAGCGCGGTGCGCGCGCCGATCAGCGTGCGCCTTGCCGTCGGCTGAAGCTTGCCGAGGTCCTTGCCCTCGAGCAGCATGTCGCCTTCGACAATGCGCACGCTGGGTGGCAGCACACCGAGCACCGCCTTGCCGATCATCGTCTTGCCGGCGCCGCTCTCGCCGACCAGCGCGCGGACCTCGCCGGGCTGAACGGAGAGCGATACCGAGCGCAGCACGCGCAAGCCATTAGGCAGCACCGCGCTAAGGTCGCGGATGTCGAGGCAGGATTTCGCCAGCGCGTTCATCGCAGCACCGGATCGAAACGTGCCCTGAGACCTTCGCCGAACTGGCTGAACGACAGCACCGTGAGGATCAGGGTGACCAGCGGGAACACCAGCACCCACCAGGCCTGATGGATCGACAGGCGACCCTCTGCGATGATGCCGCCCCAGGTCGGGTCGTCGGTCGAGATCGATAGATTGACGAAGGACAGGATCGCCTCGACGATGACGGCAATGCCCATCTCCAGCGACAGCAGCGCCACGATCGACGGCACCACATTGGGCAGCACTTCGCGCAGCATGATGCCGATGCGGCCGTAACCGGCGATGCGGGCGTTCTCGACATAGTCCATGCGCGACTGGCCCATCGTCTCGGCGCGGATCACCCGGCAGAAGCGCGTCCAGTCGATGACAGCGATGGCAATAATGACCGAGCTCAAGCCGGTGCCGAGCACGGCGACCAAAAGGATGGCGAACAGCACCGGCGGAAACGCCATCCAGACATCGACGATACGCGAGATGATGCGGTCGGCCCAGCCGCCGAAATAGCCGGCGATCAAGCCTAGCGTCGAGCCGACCAGGCAGGCGGCAAGGGCTGCCGCGAAGGCGACGATGAAGGCGATGCGGGCACCGAAGATCAGCCGTGACAGAAGATCGCGGCCGAGGCTGTCGGTGCCGAGCCAGTAGCCGGGCTCAGCACCGCTCAGCCAGAACGGCGGCAGCCGCTCCAGCATCAAATCCTGCGCCAGTGGGTCCTGCGGCGCGACCAACGGCGCAAAAATCGCGGCCAGCAGCGCAATCAGCAGCCAGCCGCCGGCCAGCCACAGGCGTGCCCGCGAGCCATGTCTTGAAATGCGGGCCTCATCCATGGCGCAGCCTCGGATTAAGCAGCGCATACATCATGTCCACGCTGAGGTTGATCAGCACGAACAACAGCGCGAACACCAGCACGATGCCCTGGATCAGCGGCAGGTCGCGGTTGATGACGGCATCGATCGCCATGTTGCCGAGACCCTCATAGGAAAATAGCCGCTCGACGATGACCGTGCCGCCGATCAGGAAGGTGAACTGCACGCCGACCAGAGTGAGCGTCGGCAGGGCGGCGTTCTTCAACGCCTCGCGCAGGATGACCTGCGTTTCCGAAAAGCCCTTTACCCGCGCCAGCACGACATAGTCGAGGTCGAGCACTTCCTTCAGCGACTGTTTCAGCAATTGCGAGATGATTGCGGCGAGTGGCAGCGCCAGAGCCACGGCCGGCATCAGCATATGCGCCAGCAGGTCCTTGGTCAGGTCGAAGCGCAGCCGCACGATGCTCTCGAACAAATAGAACTGCGTGACGAAGGGCAGATCGAGTTGCGGCGACACCCGGCCGGAAATGTCGAAAACCGGCACCAGCACGCCGAACAAAAGGATCAGCACCAAACCCCACAGGAAATCGGGAATCGACAGCGCCGCACCGCTGGCGATGTCGATGCCAGCCTCGACCGCGGTGCCGCGTTCGCGCGCGCCGAGGATCGCCGTCGTGCCGCCGATCGCCAGCGCCATCAAGAGCGCGACGATCGCGAGTTCCAGCGTCGCCGGCAGGCGGTTGAAGACCAGGCCCAGAACATCCTGCCGGAGCGAAATCGAAGTGCCGAAATCGCCCCTGACGACACCTGCCAGCCAGATGAAAAATTGCTGGACGATGGTCTTGTCCAGCCCGTAAAGCGCGCGCAGACGCGCGATGTCGGCATCGGTTGCACCGGGCGGCAGCATCATCGCGATCGGATCGCCTGGCGCGACACGGATGACGACGAAGACGACGACGGCCCCGCCGAACAGCGTGATCGCCATCGTCAGAAGACGGATCAGGAATCTTTGCAGCAGCATGGTCGCCCGTGACAGAAAATGCGCGCCGTCATTCCGGACGGCGCGCGGCAAGCCGAAGGCTGTCTCAGGCCGGGCTCATCAGCGCCGGCAACAGCGCGCCCGACACATGCTGCACGACATTGACGCCCTTGGCATGCACGATCGGCTGCGCATACTGGATCAGCGGCAGTACATAGGCCTGCTCGGCAATGTACTTGTCGACGGCCTTCCAGCCGGCAATGCGCTTGGCCTCGTCCTTCTCGCCCCACAGCGGGTTGATCATGTCGATCAGATCCTGGCTGTCCCACACCGAATGCGGGCTCGGGCCATACATGGCAAAGCCGGTCGAGGTGGTCGGGTCGCCGATGGCGTTGCCCCAATTGTAGAAGGCGGCCGGCGCCAGCTTGTCGGCGGCGCGCAACTCATAGTGCTTGGCGATATCGTAGACCTCGATCGTCGCCTCGATGCCGACCTTGCGCCACATGCCGACGATCGCCTGGATCATCTCGTAGTCCTTGGGCTTGAAGCCCTTGGTCGTCTGTATCGTGAACTTGACCGGCTTTTCCGGCGAATAGCCGGAGGCGGCCAGCAATTCCTTGGCCTTTTCCGGGTTATGTTCGGCCTTGATCGACGCATCGTAGGCGGCGTATTCCGGCGTCTCCAGCGTATCGATGGGCTGGCCGTAACCGCGCAGCAGCCGGTCGACCAAAAGCTTTTTATCGACCGCCATCACCGCTGCCTGGCGCACGTTCTTGTCCAGCATCACGTCGATGTCGTTGAAGAAGATCATGCCGATGTCGGAAACATTCTTGCATGAGCCGGTAAGTCCGTCCTTGGCGATCAGGCGGTCATATTCCTCATAGGGGATTTCGAGAGTCACCTGCGAGGAGCCGGACTCGATCTCGGCGACGCGGCTCGCCGCATCGGTGACGAACTTGATGGCTACGTTTTCGAAGGCCGGCTTGCCGCCCCAGTAGTTCGGGTTGGCCTTGAGCCGCAGGAAGGCGTTGCGCTCGAATTTGTCGACCATATAGGGCCCGGTGCCGATCGGGGCTTTCTCAAAACCCTCGGCGCCGACCTTTTCGTAATAGGCCTTCGGCATGATGTAGCCGGTGAGGAACGACATCCATTTGAAATACACCGGGTCGAATTGCACGACGTCGCCGGTGATCTTGTTGCCGTCGATCTTGAAGTTGTTGACGTTCTTCCAGACGAATTGGATCGGGTTGCCGGTCTTTTCATCGCCCGCCCGCTGCAGCGACCAGACCACGTCTTCGGCCGTGAACGGCGAACCGTCATGCCAGGTGACGCCCTCGCGCACCGTCATCATGATCTTGCTGCGATCCTCGTTCCAGCCCCATTCGGTGAGCAGGCCGGGTGCGAAAGAAAGGTCCGGCTTCTGCGGGATGAACTGGTCGAACACCGATTGGTAGAGACCCTGGATGGTCGGGTTGACCGCCGAAGGCCCGGTGGTCGGGTCCCAGGACGGTAGGTTGACGTTGTAGGCGATAGTCAGTTCGCCGGCAGCCTTGGCGATTTGCGGCAGGCCGAGCGCCGTGGCGCCAAGTGCGGCCGCGCCGTATCCGAGCAATTCTCGTCTGTTGATTGTCATGGTCGTTCCCCTGTTGCTTTTATGCGCGGTGTCGTTGTCAATCGGTGGGTTCAGGCTCCTTGGGCAACCGCGCCTTGTCCTCCTTCACCCTGGATGAAAAATGGAGCCTACCTCCCGCCAAGTTGTTGTGCGAGCATGAAGCCTGACGCCGCCCCGGTGCCGGCGCCCGGCCATGTTGCCGCCCCGGTCAGGTGCAGATTGCCGATCGGCGTGTTCCAGCCGGCGTAACCGCGCGCCGGCCGGAACAGGAAATTCTGCGCCAGATGATGGCTGCCGCAGACCTGGTCGCCGCCGACCAGGTTGGGATTCTCGCGTTCGAGGTCGATGGGCGAGAACACGGCGCGGCCGAGGATCTTCCGGCGAAGGCCGGGCGCATAGCGCTCGATAATGTCGAGGACGCGCTCGCCGTAGTGCTCCCTAGCCTCGTCCCAGTGGGCCGGCGCGATCATGCCCGCCGCATCGCCCACAATCTCGGCCGGCAGCATGCGCACCTGCACCCAGAGCACATGCTTGCCGTCCGGCGCGCGCGACGGATCGATCGCCGTCGGCTGGCCGACGACCAGCACCGGCTCGTCTGGCAGCATGCCTGCCATCGCCTGCTGATAGGTTCGCGACATGGCGTCGAGCGACGGCGAGAGATGCACATAGGCGAACTGCCGAAGCTCGGCGCCGGCGCGCCAGTCCGGCAAATCGTCGAGTGCCAGATGGATCATCATCGTGCCCGGCGCGTGGCGGAATTTTTTCATGGCCGTGTCGAAGCCGGCGTCGCCCGATCCATTGGGCAGAAGTTTCCCGGTCAGCGCCTTGGGCGCGACACCGGCGATGACGGCCCTGGTGGCGGTGTGAGTCTCGCCGGAAGCGAGCCGCACGCCGGTCGCCTTGCCGGCCGAAACCGTGATCTCGGCGACATCAGCCCCAGTGACGATCTTGCCGCCGGCGGCCGTGAGCATGCCCGACAAAGCGCGGATGATCGTGTCGGCGCCGCCTCTGCCGAGCAGCATGCCGAAGCACTGGTTGGCCATGGATTCGAGGTAAGGGAACACCGCGCCGCCAGCGATGTCAGGCGCGAAATCGAGATGCATGCCCCAGGTGGCCAGCGTCGCCCTGACATGCGGTGACTCGAAAGTCTGCTCGAGCCACGCGCGGGGTGAGGAAAGCAGTAATCGACCGGTATCGAGCGCGCCGCCAATACCCTTCTTGCGCCAGAGCTTCCAGGCCGTGCCGGCGAGCGCACGCCCACTCATCGGCGAGCCTAGCAGCCGGAACAGATGCTCGGCCTCCGCCGGGAATGCCGCAACCAGACGGCGCCATGTGGCTGCATCGGTCGCGGAGAAGGCGGCCATCCGTCCAGTGGTCTTCTCCAGGTCGCTGCTGACGCCGAACCAGCGACCGTCGGGGAAGGCGCTGGCAAAACAGTCGGCTACCGGCACGAATTCCAGCCCGTGGGTTTTCAATTCATTTGCATATTTCTTGTGAAAGGCCGAGCCGGCGAACAGGCCCAGATTCATTGCACCGAAATCGTGCCGGAAGCCTGGAAGCGTGAATTCACGCGTCTGGACGGCGCCGCCGATCGTTGGATTGCGGTCGAAAACCGCTGTTTTCCAGCCTTTGAGCGCCAGATGCGCGGCGCATGCCAGACTGTTGTGGCCTGCCCCGACAAATATGGCGTCGAACTCGCTCACGCCCCGTCCCATTTCTTTTATGCTTAAAGATAATTGCAGATGCATATGTTTTCGTCTAGTAGGATATTAAGGGCCGCGAGAGCCTTCAGCACCATTGAGAAAGAGGGAACAGAGACCATGGACACACAACAACTCCTCGGCGACGTCGCCGGCCAGCTTCTTTCAGGCGCCATCCAGGTGGTCGACCTGACGGCGCCGCTCGGGCCTAACACGCCGCTGATCAAGCTGCCGCCGGAGCTGGCGGTGGACACGCCGAAGGTCGAGATCCACGCCATCTCCCACTATGACAAGAACGGTCCGTGGTGGGCCTGGAATTGGCTGAAGCTCGGCGAACACTCGGGCACGCATTTCGACGCGCCGCAGCACTGGATCACCGGCAAGGATTATCCGGACGGTGCCACCGACACCATTCCGGTTCAGAATTTCGTCGGCCCGGTCAATGTCATCGACTGCTCGAAGCAAGCCGCCGCCGATCACGACTTCCTGCTCACCGTCGACCACATCAAGGCCTGGGAAGCCGAACATGGCGCTATCAACGCGGGCGAATGGGTGGTGATGCGCACCGACTGGTACAAGCGCAACGGCTCGGAAGCCGAGTTCCTCAACGCCAATGAGACCGGACCGCACACGCCCGGACCGACGGCCGAGGCCATCCAGTATCTGATCAGCAAGGACATCAAGGGCTGGGGCAGCGAGACGATCGGCACGGATGCTGGCAAAGCAGGGGGAATGGAGCCGCCATTCCCGGCGCACAGCCTGATGCACAAGGCCAACCGCTATGGGCTCGCCAGCCTGTGCAATCTCGACCGGCTGCCGCCGAAGGGCGCGATCCTGATCGCCGCACCGCTCAAGATCGAGCACGGCACCGGCAGCCCGATCCGCGCACTGGCACTCGTGCCGAGACAATAGGGCAACTGGCGGTCTTCGGGAGAAGATCATGCTTGCAGGCAATGCTGTGGTGACGGGTTGGGAGCGGCAGTCTTGCAAGGCTGCGGCTCTACGGCGCCCTCCCCTGTCCTGCCGGACATCTCCCTCACTTGGGGGGAGATTGGCAGTTTCGGCGCCTCGCTCATTCCTGCGACGTAGGAGAGTGGCGAAGGCCGCGGTGACAGCCGTTCTCCCGCCAAGTGAGGGAGATGTCCGGCAGGACAGAGGGGGGCGCGAAGGAACGGCAATCCACGCAAATGAATTCCACCTTCCGCTCACCCGGAGCAACCCTCGATGAGCGATATCGATCACATCATCGTCGGAAGCGGCATCAACGCGCTGGTTTGCGCGGCGATGCTTGGCGGCAAGGGGGCGAAGGTGCTGGTGCTCGAGCGCAACGACCGCATCGGCGGTTGCATGCGCACCGAAGAGATCACCGCGCCCGGCTTCATCCACGACGTGATGGCGACGACCTTCGTCCTGTTCATCACCTCACCGGCCTATGCGGCATTGGGCAAGGATCTGGCGCGGCACGGCCTGGAGTTTTGCAACACCTCCACGCCGACCGGCGTGCTGCGCCCGGACGGCAGCCACGCCATCCTGCGCACCGATCGTATCGCCAATGTCACGGCGGCCAATGCGCTTGCCGCGGGCGACGGCGACCGGCACCGCAGCGATGTCGGCGAGATCGAGCGCAATGCTGGCCTGCTGTTCGGTCTGCTCGGCGGAAGCCTGTGGTCTTACCCGACGGCAAAGCTGCTCGCGGGCGAAGCCTGGCGGCGCGGCCCGCGTGGCCTTGCCGCCTTTGTCGGCAGCGCGCTGGTGCCGGCGCGCAGTTGGCTGGAAAGCACCTACCGGTCGGAAACGATGCGCGCGCTGTGGGCGCCCTGGGTGCTGCATGCCGGCCTCGGGCCTGAGGACGCGTTCTCCGGCCAGATCGCCAAGGTCATCGCCTTCGCGCTTGAAGCGGCCGGCGCGCCGATCGTCAAGGGCGGTGCCAGGAATCTGCTGTCCGCGTTCGAAGCGCTGATCAGGGAACGTGGCGGCGAAATCCGCACTGGCGCTGATGTCGCCTCAGTCGTTCAGAGCAATGGCCGCGCCAGTGGGGTGCGGCTGGCTTCGGGCGAAACGATCAACGTGAACAAGAGCGTCATCTGCTCGGTCACGCCTAGCCAGCTCTACGAGCGGCTGCTCAGCGACGCGGCGCCGAAAGCCGACGTCGAGGCAGCGCAAAAATACCGCTATGGCAAGGGCAATTTCCAGATCCACTATGCCTTGCACAAGCCGCCGGCATGGCGCGGCGAGGGCCTGGACAAGGTCGCGCTGCTGCATCTGACGCCGGGGCTCGACGGCGTCTCGAAGGCCTGCAACGAAGCCGTGCGCGGCATGCTGCCGGAGGTGCCGACCATCTGCGTCGGCCAGCCGCACGCGCTCGACCCATCGCGCTGCCCGGACGGCAAAGCGGTCCTGTGGCTGCAACTGCCCGAGGCGCCACGCCATATCAAGGGCGATGCCGCCGGCAAACTGCAGACACCGGCAGACGGTCGCTGGACCGAGGCGCTGCGCGAAGCCTACGCCGACCGTGCCGAAGCGATCCTCGCCAGCCATATCGATGGGTTCAAGGACAGCGTCATCGCACGCCGCGCCTGTTCGCCGGCCGACCTGGAAGCGATGAACGTCAATCTGGTCGGCGGCGACCCCTATGGCGGTTCCTCGACCATCGACCAGTCGTTTCTGTGGCGGCCGCTCAAGACGAGCCGCAATCACGAAACCGGGGTCAGGGGTCTCTACCACATCGGCGCCTCGACCCATCCGGGTGCTGGCCTGGGCGGCGGCTCCGGCTTTCTCCTGGCGGGGAGGCTGTGATGGAACAGAAGGTTGAAAAACGCCAGCGCATCTCGACTTTGGGCCAGATCGGCCTGCAGCAGTTCGCGCCCTATCTGATGAACCGCATCATGGGCCGCTACAACGCCACGCTGCGCGACAATTTCCGCAAGCAAGGCCTGACCATTCCGCAGGTGCGCACGCTGGCCGTATTGTCGGTCACCGATGGCGTCACCGTCAACGATCTCTCGGTCTATACCGTCATCGAGCAGTCGACCTTGAGCCGCACGCTCGACACGCTGGAGGGACAAGGGTTTGTTCGGCGCGAGCAGGGGGTCACCGACAGCCGTATCCGCCATGTGTTCCTGACCGACGATGGCCGCGCCGAGTTCGCGCGCGCCTGGCCGGCCATGCACGACGCTTTCGAGGCAATGTTTGACGATGTCGACGATGCCGAATACGCGGCGCTGATCGCGACATTGCAGAAGATGCTGAAGAACATTCGCAAGCACGACATCTGATCGTACGCGCCGCCATCGGGGCGGCAACGGAAGGAGCCCAAAATGGCCGAACGGTCTTTTGCCAAGGAAGTCGAAAAGCTCAGGCTCGGCGCCGGCGAGGAGTTTTCCGGCGAAGGCATTCTCGCCATCACCAAGGCGCTGCTGCAATGCGGCGTCGGCTATGTCGGCGGCTATCAGGGTGCACCGATCAGCCATTTGATGGACGTGCTGGCCGACGCGCAGGATATCCTGGGCGAGCTCGGCGTGCATTTCGAGGCAAGCGCCTCGGAAGCCACCGCCACCGCCATGCTAGCGGCATCGGTGCACTATCCGATCCGCGGTGCGGCCACCTTCAAGTCGACGGTCGGCACCAATGTCGCCTCCGACGCGCTCGCCAATCTCGCTTCCGGCGGCGTCACCGGCGGTGCATTGATCATCGTCGGCGAGGATTACGGCGAAGGCTCCTCGATCATGCAGGAGCGCAGCCACGCCTTCGCCATGAAGAGCCAGGTCTGGCTGCTCGACCCGCGCCCGAACCTGCCGTCGATCGTCAAGGCGGTGGAAGACGGCTTCGAGCTGTCCGAGGTTTCCAACACGCCGGTCATGCTTCAGGTCCGGATTCGCTGCTGCCATGTCCATGGCCATTTCATCGCCAAGGACAACAAGCGCCCGGCGATGACGGTGGCCGACGCGCTCGAGGCGCCGCGCCGCGACACCGGCCGCATCGTGCTGCCGCCCGCGTCCTTCCTGCACGAGAAAGAAAAGGTGCAGAAACGCTGGCCGGCGGCGGTCGATTTAATCCGCACCAACAAGATCAACGAGTTTTTCGGCCCGGAGCACGGCTCGGTCGGCATCGTCATGCAGGGCGGCATGTACAATTCGGTCATCCGGGCGCTGCAGCGGCTCGGCCTCGCCGACACTTATGGCGACACCGACGTGCCGCTCTATGTGCTGAACGCCGTCTACCCGCTGGTCGATGACGAATTCCTGTCCTTCTGCGAAGGCAAGGACGCCGTGCTCGTCGTCGAGGAAGGCCAGCCCAACTACATCGAACAGGCCTTTGCCGCGATGCTGCACAAGGCCGGCCGCGGCACCAAGCTCGTTGGCAAGGAACATCTGCCTATGGCCGGCGAATACACCGGCCAGGTGATGCTCGACGGCATCGGATCGTTCCTGCGCGCCACCATCCCGCATCTGCTGTCAAGCGAGGTCCGCGCGCCCAACAAGATCGGCGACGGGCTCGACACCGCCGACCTGGTCAACGTCGTCCCGGGCCGCCCGCCCGGCTTCTGCGTCGGCTGCCCGGAGCGGCCGATCTTCGCCGCCACCAAGCTGGTCGAGCAGGAGCTGGGCGAGCACCACATCGCCTCCGACATCGGCTGTCATTTGTTCTCGATCATGCCGCCTTTCGAGCTCGGCGCCACCACCATGGGCTACGGGCTGGGGCCGGCCTCGGCCTCGGCGTTCAACTCGCCCGATGCCAAGCGTCGCTCGATCTCCTTCGTCGGCGACGGCGGCTTCTGGCACAACGGCCTGACGTCCTCGATCGGCAATGCCGTGTTCAACAAGAACGATGGCGTCATCGTCATCGTCGATAATTTCTATTCGGCGGCGACGGGAGGGCAGGATATCCTTTCCTCCCGCGCCGGCAACAAGACCAAGTCGACCAAGCATCCGATCACCGAGGCGGTGAAAGGCATGGGCGTCAAATGGCTGCGCCACATCGACCGCACCTATGATGTGACCAGGATGCAGGACACGCTGCGCGAGGCGCTGACGACGGACGAGAAGGGCCCGAAAGTCATCGTCGCCTCGTCCGAATGCATGCTCAACCGCCAGCGTCGCGAGAAGCCTTTGGTCGACAAGGCGATCAAGGGCGGTGAGCGGGTCGTCAAGCCGAAATTCGGCGTCGACGAGGACATCTGCACCGGCGACCATGCCTGCATGCGGCTCTCCGGCTGTCCGTCGCTGTCGGTGAAGTCGCTCGATGACCCGCTGCGCGACGATCCGGTGGCGCATATCGACCAGAGCTGCGTCGGCTGCGGCAATTGTGGCGAGGTTGCCGATGCGGCGGTGCTGTGCCCATCCTTCTACCGCGCCGACGTGGTGCACAATCCGAGCCGCTGGGACGGTTTGCTTGAAGCCGCGCGGCGCGCCACGATCCGCCTCTTGCAGCGCCGCCGCGAAAGCCGGCGGCTGATATTTGCCGATGCTTGACGCTGTCCCATCAACCCGTTCCAAGGCCGGCGCGCTGGACGATGAGCGCGTCATAAAGCTTGCCGTGCTGGCGGTCGGCGGCCAGGGCGGCGGCGTGCTGGCCGACTGGATCACCGACGCCGCCGAGCGCAACGGCTACGTCGCCCAATCGACCTCGGTTGCCGGCGTCGCCCAGCGCACCGGCGCCACCATCTACTATGTCGAAATGTGCCGCGACACCGGCCGGCTGCCCGTCTTCGCGCTGTCGCCGTCGCAGAGCGACGTCGATATATTGATCGCCGCCGAACTGATGGAGGCCGGCCGCGCCATCATCCGCGGGTTCGTCACGCCGGAGCGCACCACGCTGATCGCCTCGTCGCACCGCATCGCAGCGGTCTCCGAGAAGATCGAACCCGGCGACGGCCGCGCATCGTCCTCGAAGGTGCATGCCACGGCTGAAGCCGCGGCCAAGCGCTTCATCGCCTTCGACATGGAGAAGATCGCCGTCGATAACGGCTCGATGATCTCGGCCAGCCTGCTCGGCGCGCTGGCCGGGTCCGATGCCTTGCCGTTCACACGCGAGAGCTATGAGCAGGCCATCGGCGCCGGCGGCCGCGGCGTCAAGGCAAGCCTCGCCGCCTTCGCCGCCGCCTACGATCGGGCGCGCGCCATCGCGAGCGCGCCTTCGGGCGACAAGACTGCACAGCCGGCAGCCACTGAAACCCGCTCGGCCGCGGCGACAAAAGTCAGCGGCCCGGAAAGCCTGTTGAAGGGCTGGCAACAACTGGCGGCGCGCGTCGCTGCTTTGCCTTTACCCGTGCACGACATGGCGCTTCGCGGCCTGAAAAAAGTCGTCGACTACCAGGACGTCGCCTATGGCGGCGAGTATCTCGACCGGCTCGACCGGGCGGTCGTCCTGGACAATGCCGACCATCACTACGTGCTGTCGATCGCCGCGGCCAAGCATCTGGCCAACGCCATGTGCTACGACGACATGATCCGCGTCGCCGATCTGAAGACACGCTCGACGCGCGACCAGCGCGTACGCCGCGAAGTCGGTGTCAAGCAAGGCTCAGTCCTGCAGGTGACCGAATATTTCCATCCGCGCATCGAGGAATTCTGCGGCACGCTGCCGGCCGGGCTCGGCAGCTACATCGAGGACCGGCCGAAGCTCGCCGCCTTTCTCGACCGCCGCATCAATCGCGGCCGCCACATCCGCACCGACAGTTTCGCCGGCTTTGCCGCTTTGTGGTTCATCGGCGGCTTGCGCCGCTGGCGCCGCCGCCTGCTGCGCCACAAGGTCGAGACCGCGCATGTCGATCGCTGGTATGCGCTGGCGCTGGGCCAGGTCGGCCAGGACTACGCGCTTGGTACGGAGATCCTCAACTGCCGCCGGCTGATCAAGGGTTACAGCGACACCCACGCCCGCGCGCAGTCGAAATTCGACCGGGTGCTGTCGGCGCTCGACCTGGTCAAGGGCCGCCCGGACGCCGCCGACTGGATCCGGCGCCTGCGCGAAGCGGCGCTGAAGGACGAGAAGGGCGACATGCTCGACGGCGCGCTGAAGACCGTGGCGTCGCTGGGCGACAATCCGGTGAGGTGAGGCGCTCCTTCGACGCGGCTGCAACTCAGTCTGTCGTCCATGTCGCCTTCGACGCGGCAGTCTACGAAGGGCACCCTGGAAATCCGGACTGCCCGACGTGTCGGTTACGGACATGGATTTCGCTTATTTGGGCTTGCGTCCAAATAACTTTCTAACAGACAGGCTAAATTTGCCGGCAATTCCAAGGATAACTGGTGCCGCTTGCGTGACTCGAACACGCGACCCCATCATTACGAATGATGTGCTCTACCAACTGAGCTAAAGCGGCCCGGGAAGCCGTGCTTCCAAGATGGGCTGGGTGATAGACGCAACCGGCCGCGAATTCAAGATGGCTGCGCGAATTCAGGACGAGCAATTCGTCTCCGTCCCAGGCCGGGCGCAAGGGCAGCCGCCGCGCCGATGCGATGCCGTATCGGCAGGCCGCCCCGTCCGTCACGTCGGGGCCGTGACGGAAAAATCAGCGAAAAAGGTTGATTTCTTTACCGAAAACCGCCGAAATGAGCTTTGTATCCCTCGGCAAGGCAGAATGCAGCCGCTCGCTTGTTGATTGATTGGTCGCCTGCGGCTAACGATCATGACAATGTGAGTGGAATTGCAGAGGGAATTCGTTTGGACGCGATCGAAAAAGCGATCCGCAACGCCTTTGAGAAAGGCAATGCCGACGACCGGGCGTTTCGCGAGCGGGTCTACCGATCGGCTTTCGCGGCACTCGACCGTGCCCTGCAGGCCAATCCAAACGTCACCGTGGAAGTCGCCATCAAGCGCCGCAAGGCGGTCCAGGCGAAGATCACCGAAATCGAATCGGAATTCCTGCCGGCGGTTACCGACGTCGCCGCGCCGACCGACAGTTTGGAGGCAGCACCGGAGGTGGAGCCTCCGGCCGAAGCCGAGCCCGCGCCGTCGCCCGATGTCGTCGTTGACGGTCCGCCGCAGCCGCCCGAATCCGATGCGCCCCGGTCGCGCGTCCTGCCGGTCGTCCCGGACATAATGCCCGATGCGCCTGTTCCCGAGGCGCCGGTGATCGACATGGGGGCCTCGGCTCCGACCGAAGCCGAAACCGACGACGCGGAAGTGACGCCCGACCGCGACGACCGGCGGGCGAGGCGGCGGCGCCTGCCTTTGACCGCGATCTTCTTCGGCGTGACGCTGCTCGCAGCCGCCGGCATCGGCCTTTATTTCGCCAACCAGACCGGCGTCTTCAAATCGGCGACCGAACTCGACACGGCGCCGCCGGAAGCGCCGCCAACGGTCGACGGCGATGATTTCACGCCGGACAACACCGCTTCGCCGCCAAAGCAGGGCGAGGCGGACCAGGCGCGCGACTGGATCAACGTGTTTTCGCCGGGTGACCCGACGCAGGTCAATGCACCGTCGGACGCCAAGGCCGACGTTATCCAGGACGAAAGCGGTTCCTTCCTGCGCATCCGCTCGGGTGCATCCGGTTCGGCCATCAGCTTCGACGTCGGGCAAGGCGTGCTGGAAAAACTCGCCGGCAAGCATGCCACATTCGACATCATCGCGCGCTCCGAGGAGGGCCAGGAGACGCAGATTTCCGTCGATTGCAATTTCGGCGAACTCGGCGACTGCGGCCGCAAGCGCTATGCCGTCGGTCGCGAGCGCAATGAATATCTGTTCGACGTGCGCTTTCCCGACAAGCATCCGGGTGCTGCGGGCACCATCGCCATCAATTCCGACTTCGACAAGCAGGGCAAGTCGGTCGACATCTACGAGATTCGCGTCTCGGTCGTTCCGTAAAGCACGTCGCGTTCGGACCGGCCTCATGCGACGCAGTTTAAATTCTTGTTTTGATGCATGTCGGTACCGCAAAACCGCTGCACGCTTTTTGCGCGACATGCATTAACTATCGAGCAGCGCCTGCAGCGTCTCGATGCGGTCGGCTTCCGCGGCCGGCTTGTCCCAGCGCAGCCGCGAAATGCGCGGAAAGCGCATGGCGACGCCGGATTTGTGCCGCGTCGAACGGTTAAGCCCTTCGAACGCCACCTCCAGCACCAGGCCATGTCTGCGGTCGGCCCGTACCGAGCGCACCGGGCCAAAGCGCTCAATCGTATTGTCGCGAACATATTTGTCGATTTGCCTCAGTTCCTCGTCGGTGAAGCCGAAATAGGCTTTTCCCACCGGCACCAGCTCCTCCGATCCCTCCGGCCCGGACCAGACGCCGAATGTGTAGTCGGAATAGAAGCTCGAGCGTTTGCCGTGGCCGCGCTGGGCGTACATCAGCACGGCGTCGACCGTGTGCGGATCGCGCTTCCATTTGAACCACGGCCCCTTCGGCCGCCCGGCCACATAGGGCGAATCCCAGCGCTTCAGCATGACGCCTTCGATGACCGGATGCAGCGGCTTGCGGCGCAATTCCTCCAGCGCCTGCCAGGTGGTGAATTCGACCAGCGGCGACAGATCGAAGCGACTCGGATCGAGTGTCCTCACGAAGGCCTCTAGCCGGCCGCGTCGTTGGCGGAAGGGCAATCCCCGCACATCCTCGTCACCAATCTGCAGCGCATCGTAGCAGCGCATGAAGGCGGGGTATTGCTGCTGGATCTTGGGTGACACGCTCTTGCGGTTCAGCCGCTGCTGCAGGTCCGAGAACGTGCCCGTCGCCTGCCTGGGGTCACCGACCAGAAGCTCGCCGTCGAGGGAGCCTGAAAAATCCATCGCCTCGGCAAGATCCGGAAAAGCGCCGGAGACATCGTCACCGGTGCGCGAATAGAGCCGGCGAATGCCGCCTTCGCAAACCGCCTGGACGCGGATGCCGTCCCATTTCCATTCGGCCGCGTAGTCGGCCGGGTCGAGCTTTTCGAGGTCGCCGTCGCCGACGGCGTTCGACAGCATCACTGGCCTGAACAGCGCCAGCGCCGTCTTCCTGGGTTTTTCCGCCTTGCCCTCCAGCCAGGCGAACAGAGCCGCATAAGGCGGCGTCAGCCCGTGCCAGAGTTCCTCGATCTCGGCGATATCGACCTTGCCGAAATCGGCCAGCGCCTGCTTGGCGAGCCGCGCCGAGACACCGATGCGCAGGCCGCCGGTGACCAGCTTTATGATGGCAAAGCGCGCGGACGTGCTGGCGCTGTCGAGCAGCCGGGCCAGCACCTGCGGCCCGTCGGAACGGCTTGCCGCCTGCAGCTTGGCCACCACCTCGGCCAGCGTCGGCGCGTGGTTCGCAATATCGAGAGGCGATTGCGGCCAGACCAGCGACACGGTCTCGGCCAGGTCGCCGACATAGTCGTAGGAATAGCCGAACAGCACGGGATCCATGCGCTCGATCACCAGCGTGCGCAGCATTGCCGGCTTGACCGCGGCGATGGAAAGATCGCCGGTAATGGCCGCCAGCGCCAGCCCGCGATCCGGATCCTCGACGCTGCGGAAATAGTCGGTCAAAAGCGTCAGCTTGCCGTTGCGCGACGGCGTCAGCACCAGCCGGTCGAGAAGCTCGGCGAAGCGGTTCATGAGCGGAGCGCCAAGGGGGGAAGTTTGCGATCCTTCGCGCCCCCCTCTGTCCTGCCGGACATCTCCCCCACGAGGGGGGAGATCGGATGTCGCGACTGGTTTCGCCAATCTCGAACGTCGCTGGAATGAGCGCGGCGGCGAAGAAGCCAATCTCCCCCCTTGCGGGGGAGATGGCCGGCAGGCCAGAGGGGGGTGTGAAGGATCGCGGCGCCCGCGATTGGTGGTTCAACAATTGCCATCAATCGCCCTCGTCCTCATAGCCGACGAGATGCAGCGGCCTGGCGGCGATGCCTTCGAGTTCGCACCAGCGCACCAGCGCCTCCTCGCGGCCATGCGTCACCCAGATTTCTTCCGCGCCGGTCTCCTTGATCGTTGCTGTCAGCTCGTCCCAGTCGGAGTGATCGGAGATAATCAGCGGCAGCTCGACGCCGCCCTGCTTGGCGCGCTGGCGGATGCGCATCCAGCCTGAGGCGAAGCACGACATCGGATCGGGAAAGCGCCGCGCCCAGCGATCGGCGAAGGCGGATGGCGGGCCGATGACGATGGCGCCGGCAAAGTCGCTTTTTTGGCCGGTCTCGACGGTCGCCGGTTCCAATGTGCCGAGATCTATGTCCTGGCTCTGGTAATATTCGCTGAGCTTGGCCAGCGCACCATGGATGTAGATCGGCTTTTCGTAGCCGGCATGGCGCAGCAGCCGCATGACACGCTGCGCCTTGCCCAGCGCATAAGCGCCGACCAGATGCGTGCGCTCGGGAAACTGTTCGGTCGATTTCAGCAGCCGGGCGATCTCTTCGGAATCGGGTGGATGGTGAAACACCGGCAGGCCGAACGTCGCCTCGGTGATGAAGACGTCGCACTGGAGCGGCTCGAACGGCTCGCAGGTCGCGTCGTTCTGGCGTTTATAGTCGCCGGACGCGACGATGCATGTGCCCTGATGCGCGACCTTGATCTGCGCCGAGCCCAGCACATGGCCGGCCGGGTGAAAGCTGACGGCCACACCGCCAAGCGCAATCGTCTCGCCGAGCACGGCGGCTTGCGTCGTTCCGGCAAAACCTTCGCCGTAACGCAGACCCATAATATCGAGCGTCTGCTGCGTCGCCATTACCGAGCGGTGGCCGGAGCGGGCATGGTCGGAATGGCCATGCGTGATCAGCGCCCGGTTGACCGGCCGCACCGGGTCGATGAAGAAATCGCCGGGCGGGCAATACAACCCTTCCGGCCGGGGATGAAGCAGGTCGCTGGCGCGCATGGCCCCAAGATAGGCGCTAATTCCGGCGCGGGAAGCCTGTTGTAAGTCACTGCTGACTCCAGCATAGAGCGCAAGCCGGGCTGCAAACACCCGGCGGAACTCGATCACGATGAAACCGCTCCAGACCTCGTCCGGCGATTTGACCGCCGACCGCCGCGCCGACTATGCCGAAATGCTCTATGCATCCGGCGATCATGCGGCAGCCGCGGAATTGCTGCTCGGCGCGCTCGAACTGGCGCCGCAATGGCCAGCCGGCTGGTTCCGCCTCGGCGAGATGCAGGAAGCGGCGGGCGCGCCCGATCGTGCCGCGCAGGCCTGGACGACGGCACTGCGGCTCGACCCGGCGGACAGGCTCGGCGCGGTGCTCAAGCTGCAATTGATCGGCAGGGCAGCGGCTGCCCAGGCGCCGCCCAGCGCCTTTGTCGAGACGCTTTACGACCACTATGCCGAAAGCTTCGAGGGTGAGCTGGTCGACAGGCTCGGCTACCGTCTGCCCGAATGCCTCGACCGCGCCATCCGGGCAGCACGGCCGGGCCGGTTTTCGCTGGCGCTCGATCTCGGCTGCGGCACCGGCCTCATGGGCCAGAAGCTGCGGCCAATCGCCGATCGGCTGGAGGGTTACGACATCTCGGCCGGCATGCTGAGGCAGGCGCGCGCCAAAGGCCTCTACGATCTGCTCGTCAAGACGGACCTGCAGGATTTTTGCTATTCTGGCCCGAAAGCCGATCTGGTGACGGCGGCCGATGTGTTTATCTATGTCGGCGCACTCGACAGGGTGGTGAACAAGATTGCCGGAATGCTTGCCGGCGGCGGTCTGTTTGCGTTCTCCGTCGAGACGCTCCCGGGCGGAGAATCGTCTGACAGTGCCGGCTTCGCCCTGCAGCCGTCGCGCCGCTACGCGCATTCGCGAGGCTATATAGAGCGGGTTCTGGATGCCGACGGCTTTTCGGTCCTGTCGCTGCAGGCAACGATCATCCGGCAGGATCGCCGCGAACCGGTCGAAGGGCTGGCCGTAGTGGCAAGCTTGCTTTCCGGCAGCGTAAAATCTGGCTAAGACTTCTGCCGCTGCGCATGAGAAGCCGCAGCGGCGAAAGACAAGGAGCACGTTCATGCGCTGGAACATGACGGTCTTGGCATCTTGCCTGGCGATGGCCGGCTGCGTCGGCAATTCGATGTCCGAACGGCAGGACGAAAACGTCCAGTCCTCGCTGCTGTATGACAAGGTGCCTTGCGATCAATTGCTGGCGCAACGAAACGGCCTGGCGCAGCAATATCATCTGCCGGTGGACGCCAAGCCGTCCTTCTCCAACCCGGCGACGGGCTTTGGCCCGTTCACGCCGGATATTCGCTCAAAAGCCAAGCGCGACGCCGACCAGGCAAGCGGCAAGATCGACGCCATGAACCGGTCGATTGCCCGCCGCGAATGCGGCAAGCCGGCCAAAAGGAACAAGCTCGGCCTGACCTGACCGGATCCTAATCCGCCACCTTCCACTGCTCGCGCGAGGCGCTGGCGGGATAGACGCCGAGAATGCGCATTTCGCGCGAGAAAAAGCGCAACTCGTCGAGTGCCAGCTTCACCAGCGGATCGTCGGGATGGCCCTCTATGTCGGCGTAGAACAGCGTCGCTGTAAACGCGCCGAGCTGGTAGCTTTCCAGCTTGGTCATGTTGATGCCGTTGGTGGCAAACCCGCCCATCGCCTTGTAGAGCGCCGCCGGCACGTTTCGGACGCGGAAGATGAAGGTCGTCATCATCTTGGCGTCGGCCGAGGGACGTTCGGCCCATTGCTTGTTCTTGGTCAGCACCACGAAGCGGGTGACGTTGCTGTCGGTGTCCTCGACATTCTCCTCGATGATGTCGAGTCCGTAGAGGGTCGAGGCCAGCGCCGGCGCCAGCGCGGCCATGGTGCGGTCCTTCATCGCGGCGACCATCTTGGCGGCGCCCGCGGTATCGCCGGCAACCGCCGCCTTCCAGCCGTTCTTGCGGATGTATTTGCGGCATTGGCCGAGCGCGTGGATGTGGCTGTGCACGGTCCTGATCTCGTCGCGCCTGACGCCGGGCAGCACCATCAGCTGGAAGTGGATCGGCAGAAAGTATTC
The DNA here is from genome assembly GCF_040318745.1 of Mesorhizobium sp. M1027. NCBI lineage: Bacteria > Pseudomonadati > Pseudomonadota > Alphaproteobacteria > Hyphomicrobiales > Phyllobacteriaceae > Mesorhizobium > Mesorhizobium sp. M1027. The sequence goes on from NZ_JAMYMW010000004.1 coordinate 206,163, forward strand.
GCCGATGATGTGCAGCTTCGATTCCGGCAAGAGGTGATGGATGTCGGCGACGCGACCGGCAATGGTGTTCTCGATCGGGATCATGGCCAGATCGGCCTTGCCGGTCTCGACGGCGTTGAAGGCGTCCTCGAAGGTCGGGCACGGCAACGGCTCCATCGACGGGAACATGTTGCGGCAGGCGGTGTCGGAATTGGCGCCCGGCTCGCCCTGGAAGGATATTTTGTTGGTCTTTTCAGGCATGCGCGGAGTCTCGGGAATTGGGGGAAGAATTTCTTAGTTGGAAAGGAGCGCCCTGGCGCGTTCGAGATCGTCCGGCGTATCGACGCCAAGCGGCACCGACTGCACGATCTCCGCATCGATGCGCATGCCAGCCTCCAGCGCCCGCAACTGCTCGAGCCGCTCGCGGCGCTCCAGCGGCGATGGCCTTAGCGCAACGAAGCGTTCGAGCGCGGCGCGGCGATAGGCATAGAGGCCGATATGATGGTAGAGCGGGCCTTCGCCCCAAGGGGCGGTGGCGCGGGTGAAATAGAGCGCCCTGAGCCGCGTCGTCGAGAGTGGCGAGCCGACCAGCTTGACGACGTTCGGATTGGTCTTTTCCTCATCGCGGACGATCTCGACGCAGAGCGTGGCGATATCCACCGCCGCGTTCTCGAAAGGCTTCAGCGCGGCACCGATAACAAGGGGGTCGATGGACGGCAGATCGCCCTGCACATTGACGATCGTCTCGACCGTCTTGCCGGGGTCGAGAATGGTCAGGGCTTCGAAGATGCGGTCGGAACCGGTTTCGTGGTCCGCCCGCGTCATCACCGCCTCGAAACCATGCGCGCGCACCGCCTCCGCAACGCCTTGCGTATCGGTGGCGACGACCACCCGGCCGAGCCCCGCCTCGGCAGCACGGCGGGCGACGTGGACGATCATCGGAGTGCCGGCAATGTCGGCCAGCGGCTTGCCCGGCAGGCGGGTCGAGGCCATGCGGGCCGGGATCAGGATGAGCGTGGACATGAGGCGGGCAGGGGCTCGAAAAAGAGGGGGACAAAAGTGGCAAAAGGTCTCACTGGCAGCGCCCTTATAGGTGTTGCAACGCCGGAGCAAAAGACCTAGTTTCCGCGCGATTTGACCGCCTCGCAGGGTGGTTCACGAACCGACGGACGGAGTGGACGGATCGGTCCGCCGGAAAAGGGAGCCTGGGGCGTATGGATTCCAACGAAGTCAACAAGCTGCTCGCCGGTTTCCTCGGCACGGTGTTCATCGTCTTTTCCGTTGGCATCGTATCTGACGCGCTGTTTGCCTCGCCGACGCCGGAAAAGCCCGGCTTCGCCATCGAGGCGACCGAGCCCGCCGAAGGCGGCCCGGCCGCTCCAGCCGCGGAGGCCAAGCCGATCGCCGAGCTGCTGGCCACCGCCAACGCCGAAGCGGGTGCCGCCATCTTCAAGAAATGCCAGGCCTGCCACTCCGGCGAAAAAGGCGGCCCCAACAAGGTTGGCCCCGATCTGTGGGACATCATCGACCGTCCGGTCGCCGAGCATGAGGGCTTTGCCTATTCGGCCGGCATGAAGGAGTTCTCCAAGGGCGGCAGCGAGAAGTGGACCTACGACAATCTCAACCACTTCATCACCTCGCCGAAGAAGTTCGTGAAGGGCACGGCGATGGGCTTCGCCGGCCTGCCGAAGGATGAGGACCGCGCCAACGTCATCGCCTATCTGCGCACGCTGTCGGACAATCCGAAGCCACTGCCGGCCCCCGGCGCCTCGGCCGAGAACGCGCCCGCCAAGCCGGCCGAAGGTGCAGCCCCTGCCAAGCCGGCAGAAGGCGCCGCTCCGGCCGCTCCCGCAAAATAACAAAACTGTAATGACATAATCCTTGAAAAAGCCGGGTTCAGCCCGGCTTTTTCGTTTGGGAAAATGCATATGCGACGACAAAGCCGCTCGGTTGCGGTTTTCAGCGCCGCCAAATGATCTAGATTGGGCCCAGACGCTATGGTGACGGCGCTATATCGCGAAGAGGAGAACGCATGACGGTTGGCCGAGCGCGGACGCTTCTGAAATCAGTGCTGATGCTGGCTGCTTTTGCCAGCGGCCTGCAGGTGGCCTTCGCGGACCAATGGCGCACGACCTCGTCGCTGATCGGCGAATCCAAATATGGCGACAATTTCCAGCACTACGATTACGTCAATCCGGATGCACCGAAGGGCGGCACGCTGAATTCGGTTGTGCTGGGCACGTTCGACAGCTTCAATCCCTACATCGTGCAGGGTTCGCCGGCCGCCGGCTTTGCACAGTTCGGCGGCGGCCTGCTCTACGACACGCTGATGGAGCAGGCGACCGACGAGGGCAGCACCAGCCATCCGCTGATCGCCGACGCCTATAAATATCCGGCCGACTATTCCTCGGCGACCTACCGGCTCGACCCGCGGGCCAAATGGCATGACGGCCAGCCGATCACCACGGACGACGTGATCTGGTCGTTCCAGGTACTGAAGGCCAACAGCCCGATGTACAGCCGCTATTTCGAGAACGTCACCGACGCCGTCGCCATCTCCGACCGCGAGGTCGAGTTCCATTTCAACCAGAAGGGCAACCGGGAGCTACCGAAGATCATCGGCGATCTCGTCGTGCTGCCCAAGCACTGGTGGGAAGGCACCGATGCCAGCGGCAAGAAGCGCGACGTCACCAAACCGACGCAGGAGCCGCCGCTGGGATCGGCCGCCTACAAGATCGCCAGCTTCAAGCCGGGCTCCGAAATCATCTGGCAGCGCGTGCCCGATTACTGGGCGGCCAAGCTGCCCGTAAAAATTGGCCGCGAGAATTTCGACAGGCAGCGTTTCAGCTATTTTCTCGACGACAATGCCGCCTGGCAGGCCTTCACCAAGGGCGGCTTGGACGACATCAAGCCGGAGAACAGTTCGAGGCGCTGGAACACGGCCTATAATTTCCCGGCAGTCAAGGCCGGTGACGTCATCAAGAAGGAATTCAAGACCGCGTCGCCCGAACCGATGCAGGCCTTCATGCTCAACACCAGGCGCCCGCTGTTTCAGGATCGCCTGGTGCGCGCCGCGCTGATGTACCCGTTCGACTTCGAGACAATGAACCGGACCCTGTTCTTCGGTTCCAACACCCGCACCAGCAGCTATTTCCAGGGCACGGAACTGGCGTCGAGCGGCCTGCCGCAGGGCAAGGAACTGGAGATCCTGGAGCAGTACCGCGACAAGCTGCCGCCCGAAGTCTTCACCCAGGAATTCAAGCTGCCGGTCTACGACACCCCGCAGGCGGAGCGCAAATACCTGAAGGCCGCGGTCGATCTGTTCGCCAAGGCAGGCTGGGTGATCAAGGGCGGCAAGATGGTCAACGCCAAGACCGGCGAACCGTTCAAATTCGAGATCCTCGGCTGGAACGACACCGACCAGGTCATCGCCAGCCCGTATATCGCCAATCTGCGCAAAATCGGCGTCGACGCCACGCTGCGCCTGATCGACCAGACCCAGTATATCAACCGCGTCACCCATTTCGACTTTGACGTGGTCACCTCGATACTCGGCCAGTCGGACTCTCCCGGCAATGAACAGCGCGATTTCTGGAGCTCCAAGGCCGCCGATTCGCCGGGATCGCGCAATTACGCCGGCATCAAGAATCCGGTCGTCGATGCGCTGGTCGACCGGATCATTTATGCCACCGACCGCGACGATCTCGTTGCCGCCACCCATGCGCTCGACCGGGTGCTGTTGTGGAATTTCTACGTCGTGCCGCAATATTACCGCGCCGTGGTCTGGCTCGCCTACTGGAACAAGTTCGGTATGCCGGAAAAGCAGCCCGCCTATAGCGGCGTCGACCAGAATTCCTGGTGGATCGACCCGGCCAGGGAAAAGGCGCTGGCGGCCAAATACAAGAGCGGCAATTGATGGCGGCGCTGCCCCGTCGCGACTTCCTCGCCCTGGGCGGTGCCGCCGCGGCCGCAGCGCTGCTGCCCGGCCGGGCTTTCGCGGCCATTCCAACCGGCGTAAAACTGCACGGGTTGTCGGCTTTTGGCGATCTCAAATATCCTCCGGATTTCACGCATTTCGACTATGTCAATCCGGACGCTCCCAAGGGCGGCCGGATGAATTTCGCCCCGCCGAACTCCACCCTCAATCAGAGTTTCCTGACTTTCAACACGCTGAACTCACTGGTGTTGAAGGGGGATTCGCCGCCGCGCACCGAGCTCTGCTTCGATTCGCTGATGGCAAGGGCAGTCGACGAACCGGATGCGGTCTACGGCCTGCTTGCCGAATCCGTTACCTTGTCGCAGGATCGCAATGGCTACCGCTTCAGCCTGCGGCCACAAGCGCGCTTCCATGACGGGTCGCCGCTGACCGCCGACGACATTGCCTTCGCCTTGAACCTCTACAAAGACCGGGGACATCCGAACCTTTCCCAAGCGCTGCGGCATATGACGGAAGCGGTCGCAATCGATCCGCTTACAGTCAACCTCACCTTCAACGGCCAACAGTCCGCGCAGAATATCCTCGCCATCGCCGTAATGCCGATCGTGTCGAAAGCTTTCTACACCGCCAATGATTTCGACGTCTCGACGATGACCCCACCGCTCAGCTCCGGACCATACAGGGTTGGACGGGTGGTGGCCGGGCAGACTGTCGAATATGAACGCCTCGCCGACTATTGGGGCCGCGATCTGGCCGTGAACCGCGGCAGTTATAATTTCGACCGCATCCGTATCGATTTCTACCTTGATCGCCAGGCAGCCTTTGAAGCATTCAAGAAAGGGGATACGCATTTTCGCGAGGAGTTCACCTCGCGGGTATGGGCGACCGGCTACGACTTTCCAGCACTGAAGGATGGCAGGGTCGTCAAACGCGAATTTCCCGGCGAGAAAACGCCATCCATGCAGGCTGTCGCGCTGAACCAGCGCCGTCCGCAGTTCCGCGACATTCGCGCGAGACGGGCAATCGCCTATTGCTTCGACTTCGAATGGACCAGGCGGGTTCTGTTTTTCGACTCCTACGAGCGTTCGCAATCGAACTTCGAGCGATCGGATTACAAGGCCAAGGGCCTGCCCTCACCCAGGGAGTTGGCCCTGCTGGAGCCGTTTCGAGCCGAGTTGCCGCCGGAGACCTTCGGCGAACCGGTGATGCAACCCGTCTCCGACGGCTCCGGGCACGACCGTAAGATGCTGCGCGCGGCTTCGAGGCTGCTTGCCGAAGGCGGCTGGAAGCGAGCGGGCAATTTCGTCGTCAACGACAAAGGCGAGCGCCTGCGCGTGGAAATGCTTGCCGAGGACGAGGGTCTCGTTCGTATTTTCGCGCCGTGGTCCGAGAATATGAAGGCGATCGGCATCGACGCTTCGATCCGGCAGGTCGACTCGACGCAATTTGAAGCGCGGCAGAGCAATTTTGACTTCGACTTCAACATGCTCGCATGGTCGATCGGAGCGACGCCCACCGCCGACGGTTTGGAGATTCTCTATGCTTCCCGAATGGCGAAAACGCCGGGGATGCGCAACTATCCGGGTACGGAAAGCAAAGCCATCGACGCGCTGATCGAGGCAGCCGGCAAGGCGCAGAGCCGGATCGAACTGGTCACCGCGCTCAACGCGCTCGATCGGGTCTTGCGCGCGCGGCTAGACTGGATTCCAACATATCATCTGGCGAATCACCGAGCAGCCTTCTGGGACATGTTCGGCTTTCCCGCTCAAAAGCCGGATTACGACTTTCCGGTCGAGACGTCGTGGTGGTTCGACAAAGACAAGGCGGCAAAGATTGGCAAAGGCTGAGATTTTTGCACAAGCGAGGCAGGGAACCTGATGGGCGCCTATATACTGCGCCGCATCCTGTTGATGATCCCGACCCTGTTCGGCATCATGGCGGTATCCTTCGCCGTCATCCAGTTCGCGCCGGGCGGGCCGGTCGAGCAGGTCATCGCCAGGCTGACCAACCAGGGCGGCAGCGATCGCCTCGGCGGCGGCGGGGGTGATGCCGGCGGCGCCAATTTCGACGTCGCCGGCGACGTCGGCTCGAAATACCGTGGCGCGCAGGGGCTCGACCCGGAATTCATCAAGAAGCTGGAGAAGCAGTTCGGTTTCGACAAGCCGCCGCTCGAGCGGTTCGGCATGATGCTGTGGAACTATCTCCGCTTCGATTTCGGCGACAGCTATTTCCGCGACATATCGGTGCTCGACCTGATCCTGGAAAAGATGCCGGTGTCGATCTCGATCGGGCTGTGGATCACGCTTTTGTCCTATCTGATCTCGATCCCGCTCGGCATCCGCAAGGCGGTCAAGGACGGCTCCACCTTCGACGTCTGGACCAGCGGCGTCGTCATTGTCGGTTACGCCATTCCGGGCTTCCTGTTCGGCATATTGCTGATGGTGCTGTTTGCCGGCGGCTCGTTCTGGGACTGGTTTCCGCTGCGCGGCCTCACCTCCGACAATTGGGACCAGCTGTCGTGGCCGCAGCGGATTGTCGACTATTTCTGGCACATGACCCTGCCGCTGACGGCGCTGGTGCTGTCGGCCTTCGCCACGACGACGTTGCTCACCAAGAATTCCTTCCTCGAGGAAATCCGCAAGCAATATGTGGTCACAGCCCGCGCCAAGGGCCTGTCGGAGCGGCAGGTGCTTTATGGCCACGTCTTCCGCAACGCCATGCTGATCGTCATCGCCGGTTTCCCCGGTGCCTTCATCTCGGCATTCTTCACCGGGTCGCTGCTGATCGAGAACATCTTTTCGCTCGACGGCCTCGGCCTGCTTGGTTTCAACTCGGTGGTGCAACGCGACTATCCGGTGGTCTTCGCCAATCTCTACATCTTCTCGCTGCTTGGCCTGTTCGTCGGGCTGCTGTCCGACCTGATCTATACCTGGGTCGATCCGCGCATCGACTTCGAGCGGAGAGACGTCTGATGGCGCAGGCGACAGCCGAAACGGCGCCGCCTCGGATCGCGCGGCCCTTTCTGTCGCCGCTCAACCAGCGGCGCCTGCAGAACTTCAAGTCCAACCGGCGCGGCTACTGGTCGTTGTGGATTTTCCTGTTCCTGTTCGTGCTGTCGCTGGTTTCCGAACTGATCGCCAACGACAAGCCGATCATCGCCTCCTACAAGGGCGAGATCCTGTTTCCGGTCCTGGTCGCCTATCCCGAGGAGAAGTTCGGCGGCTTCTATGCGGTCACCGACTACCGCGACCCGGTCATCCAGGACGAGATCAATGCCAATGGCTGGATGGTCTGGCCGCCGGTGCGCTACTCCTACCAGACCGTCAACAACGCCATTCCCGAAGCAGCACCGACCAAGCCGTCCTGGCTCTACGACAAGAAGACGCGCTGCAACCAGTATCCGAAAGGCGAAGCGGACCCCAATTGCAACGTCGGCAACTGGAACTGGCTGGGCACCGACGACCAGGCCCGCGACGTGCTGGCGCGCGTCATCTACGGCTTCAGGATATCGGTGCTGTTCGGCCTGATCCTGACCGCCGGCTCGGCGCTGATCGGCGTGGCGGCCGGCGCCTTGCAGGGCTATTTCGGCGGCTGGACCGACCTTCTTTTCCAGCGCTTCATCGAGATCTGGTCGGCGATCCCGGTGCTGTATCTGCTCTTGATCGTCGCCGCCATCCTGCCGCCCGGTTTCTTCATCCTGCTCGGATTGATGCTGCTGTTCTCCTGGGTTGCGCTGGTCGGCGTGGTGCGGGCCGAGTTCCTGCGCGCCCGCAACTTCGAATATGTCAATGCGGCGCGCGCGCTCGGCGTGCCCAACATCACCATCATGTTCCGGCATCTGCTGCCCAATGCCATGGTGGCGACGCTGACCTTCCTGCCCTTCCTGCTCAGCGGCTCGATCTCGACGCTGACCTCGCTCGACTATCTCGGCTTCGGCCTGCCGCCCGGCTCCGCCTCACTGGGCGAGTTGTTGAAGCAGGCGCAGCGCAACCTCAATGCCCCCTGGCTCGGCATTTCCGGCTTCGTCGTCATCTCGCTGATGCTGTCGCTGCTGGTCTTCGTCGGCGAGGCCACCCGCGACGCCTTCGATCCGCGCAAGACGTTCAGATGAGGGCGATGCAGGCTGGCATTCGGCATGTTATATTCCGGAAATGGCAATCCGGACAAAAGCGGACGTACCCTCAAGTGACCGGCGGCTTTGATCGGTGAAACACCAGTGGCAGCCATCGCTCGATCACTGGAGAGCAAATTGGCCGATATGAGCGAACCCGGAGCCATGACGGTGTGTTGGCGTCCGTGCAGTCCGTCAATCCGCACGTTGGGGAAGGAAGGGTTATGAATAGGATCATCCTTGAACACTACCCGGCATCGAAGCTCCCGGATGAACTGCGAAAAGGCATAGCGCCGAGCGCCTCGGTCAGAGTGACAGTGGAGGAGGAGGCCAACAGGCCCCTTGGCCGCGAACAATTGCTTGAACTCATGCGGGATGCTCAGGCCAACGCGCCGGGAACAAGCCTCGACGAGGCTGTCGCGCGTGTTCGTGCCCTCCGCGATGAGTGGGAGGATTGATGGCTGCAGTCCGGCTTTATGTCGACACCAACATTTTCATCTATGCCTTTGAAAACAATGATGCGCTTGCAAACAAACTGCTTCAGCTCATTTCACTGAACGAGGGCAGAAAGCAGCCTTTCCTGGCGACGAGTGAGATCGTGCTCGCGGAGTTGATGGTCGATCCCTTGAGAAAGAACAATGAGCGACTGATCGAGCTCTACGACAATATTTCAATCGGCAATGCCTTCATCTCAATTGGGACGATAACTCGCGACGTTCTCTGGCACGCAGCACAGTTACGTTCGGAATTCCTTTCGTTGAGATTACCAGACGCGATCCATCTTTCCACAGCGATGCACTTCGGCTGCACCCAATTTCTGACCGCGGACACGAGGTTGAAAGAGACCTATTCTATCGCACCAAATCGTCTCGTCCCCCCTCAAATGGCAGCCAAAATTTCGATCATACGACCGGAAATTTCCGCCTTGGACAGGGTTGTCGCGGAAGTTGAGCTATGACCCCCCCTCTCCTCTCGGTCCAGGATCTCAGCGTCGCCTTCACGCAAGGCGGCAGCCAGTCGGTCGCCGTCGACCATATCTCCTTCGACCTCGCCAAGGGCGAGACGGTGGCGCTGGTCGGCGAATCCGGCTCCGGCAAGTCGGTCACCGCGCTGGCGGTGCTGAAGCTGCTGCCCTATCCGACCGCCAGCCACCCGTCGGGAAAGATCCTGTTCCTCGGCGCCGACCTGCTTGCCGCGGACGAGAGAGACTTGCGCCGCGTGCGCGGCAACAAGATCACCATGATCTTCCAGGAGCCGATGACCTCGCTCAACCCGCTGCACACGATCGAGCAGCAGATCGTCGAGGTGCTGAAGCTGCACCAGGGCCTGGGCGATCGCAACGCCAAGGCGCGCACGCTGGAACTTCTGCACGAGGTCGGCATCCGCGAACCGGAAAAACGGCTCGACGCCTATCCGCACCAGCTTTCCGGCGGCCAGCGCCAGCGCGTCATGATCGCCATGGCGCTCGCCAACGAGCCTGAACTGTTGATCGCCGACGAGCCGACGACCGCGCTCGACGTCACCGTCCAGGCGCAGATCCTCGAATTGCTGGCCGGCCTGAAAAGCCGCAAGAACATGTCGATGCTGTTCATCACCCACGATCTCGGCATCGTCAGGAAGATCGCCGACCGGGTCTGCGTGATGACCAAGGGCAAGATCGTCGAGACCGGCCCGACCAAGGAGATATTCGCCAATCCGCAGCACGCCTACACGCGGCATCTGCTTGCCGCCGAGCCGAAAGGCAAGCCGCCGGCGGCCAACCAGGCCGCCAAGCCGGTGATGGTCGGCAAGGACGTCAAGGTCTGGTTTCCGATCAAGAAGGGCTTCTTCCGGCGCACCGTCGACAATGTGAAGGCGGTCGACGGCATCGACGTCACCGTGCGGGCCGGCCAGACGCTTGGCGTCGTCGGCGAATCCGGCTCAGGCAAGACGACGCTCGGCCTGGCGCTGGCCAGGATGATCTCGTCGACGGGGACCATCCAGTTCAACGGACGCGGCATCGATCAGCTGTCCTTCAGCGAAATGCGGCCGTTGCGACGCGAGTTGCAGATCGTCTTCCAGGATCCGTTCGGTTCGCTCAGTCCGCGCATGTCGGTCGCCGAGATCATCGAGGAAGGGTTGAAGATCCACGAGCCGAAACTGTCTCCCGATGCGCGCGACGAGCGTGTCGTCGACGTCCTGAAGGAAGTCGGCCTCGATCCGGCGACGCGCAACCGCTATCCGCACGAATTCTCCGGCGGCCAGCGCCAGCGCGTCGCCATCGCGCGCGCCATGGTGCTCAACCCGCGTTTCGTCATGCTGGACGAGCCGACCTCGGCGCTCGACATGAGCGTGCAGGCGCAGGTCGTCGACCTCTTGCGCAGCCTGCAGGCCAAGCACGATCTCGCCTACCTCTTCATCAGCCACGATCTGAGGGTCATCCGCGCGCTCGCCAACGAAGTCATCGTCATGCGTAATGGCAGGATCGTCGAGGCCGGTCCTTCCGAACAGATTTTCGGCAACCCGCGGACCGACTATACAAAGGCGTTGATCTCGGCCGCCTTCAAGATCGAAACGGCGCCGGTCGGTATCGTCAGCGAGTAGATTTTCGCCAGAGATCATGCACTAAATCAAAACGCTGCCGCGCCCCTGCGAGTCCGGACGCGAACGCTGTTGGTAAAAGGGAAAAACAATCCGCAATGGAAAAAGGCCGCATCCTGCTTGCCCTCACCGGTATTCATCCGCTGCGCTGGCGCGAACTGCTGTCGGCGGAGCGCGAAGTGGTGCTCGAGCCGAATGGCGCCGGCGATCCCTCGATCACCTATGCGGTGGTGTGGAAACAGCGGCCGAACCTGTTGTCGTCGCTGCCCAATCTGCGGGCAATCTTCTCGATCGGCGCCGGCGTCGACCACATTTTCGCCGATCCCACCTTGCCCGACGTACCGGTCGTCAAGGTGGTCGCCGACAACCTTACCCAGTACATGACCGAATACGTCGTCTGGCGGGTGCTCGACCACCATCGCCAGGGCATGCTCTACCGCGCCCAGCAGCAGAAGAAGATCTGGCACGAGCCGCAGCAGCGGCCGGCCGGCGACATCTCGGTCGGCATTATGGGGCTCGGCACGCTTGGCCGCGCGGCGGCATCGGTACTGTTGTCGCTCGGCTTTCCCGTTAATGGCTGGTCGCGCAGCGATCGGCCGATGCAAGGTGTCTCGACTTACGCGGGCGAGGCCGGCCTGATCCCGTTCCTCAACGCCACCGATATCCTGGTGGTGCTGTTGCCGCTGACGCCACAGACGCACGGCATCATCAACCACGGCGTGCTGAAGGAGCTGCGCAAGCGCAATGGCCTCGGCGGCGCGGTGCTGATCAATGCCGGGCGCGGAAGGCTGCAGAAGGACGCCGACATTTTGCGCGCGCTGGACGACGGCACGCTGAAGGAAGCCAGCCTCGACGTGTTCGAGGTCGAGCCGCTGCCGAAGACCAGCCCGCTATGGAGCCACCCGAAAGTGTTCGTGACGCCGCACGCGGCGGCAACTTCCGATCCGGTCCACCTGGCGCCGATCATGCTGCGTCAGATGGACGCCTTCGAGCGCGGCGAAGCGCTGGAAAATGTGGTGGATCGCGACGCGGGGTATTGATTTTTTTAGAGCGTCGCTTTCCAGTCTCAGCCCCAGCCGAGCGGCACGTAGTCGATCTCCATAAACGCCTCGACCTCCGGGATCCAGCGGTCGCGGACGAAGGCGACGTGGTCGGGATGGTCGTTGTAGCCGGAGTAAGCCCGCTGATCGGCGAACTCCATCGAGAAGCCGAAGCGGTAGTCGTTCTTGGGGCTGACCTGCCGCAACTGCTCGAAATGCGTGACGCCCTTTATCGCCGTGAGGATCGTTTTGGCGTCGGCGAGGAACCTTTTTTCCTCAAGCGAATGCGGCGGGTGCTTTAGCGTGAACACGACGGTGTGACGGATCATTTTTTGCTCCTGCGATGTCTTCGTATCACGCGCTGTCGGCCCAGGCGCGGATAAGGTTATAGGCGATCGCCCCCTTCGGCGGTGTCACCAGGCCGCCCGGATGCTCGCGGGCCAGCATCGAGAGCACCTCGTCGCGAAAGAACCAGCGGCAATCTTCCAGCTCGTTGAAGTCGGGGTGGATATCGTCGTTGAGCGGTTCGCCGAAGCAGCCGATCATCAGCGAATAGGGAAACGGCCAGGGCTGGCTGGCGTGGTAGACGACGCGGCCTAGCCGAATGCCGGCTTCCTCCAGCGTTTCGCGGCGCACCGCCGCCTCGATCGTCTCGCCCGGCTCGATGAAACCGGCGAGCGCCGAATACATGCCGGGCCCGAAATGCCGGCCGCGGCCGAGCAGGCATTTTTCGCGTGTTGCCGTCAGCATGATCGCCACCGGGTCGGTGCGCGGAAAGTGCTCCGTGCCGCAGGCCGGGCAATGCCGCTTGTAACCGCCCGCCCGCATCTCGGCTTCGGTGCCGCACTTGCTGCAGAAGCGATGGCTGGCATGCCAGGCAAGCAGCGCCGCCCCTTGCGCCAGCGCGCCGGCGGCCGCTTCGTCGATCAACCCCTGCATATAGACCGAGCGATAGTCGATGGCCTTGATCGTCTCGGGAAGCTGCTCGGGCTCGACTCCGGCCGGCACCGCCAGCACCGGGCCGCTTTCGGAAAAACCGAGCAGCACGCCGTTTTCGAGCGATGCTTCGAGCGGCCGGCATTCGGCCACGCCGAACCAGGGGTCGAATGCGCCTTGCGCAAGCTTCAGATAGAGCCGGCCGCCACGCATCAGCAAAAGCCGCGCCGAAGGATCGGCGAGTGCCTTTTCGACGGAATCGTCGGCGCGGTTTTCGGACTGCCGGTCGATAATGTTGCCGGCGAAGCCGACGAACTGGCTCGGCTCGCGCAAGGGCGCGTCAAACAGGCGAAAGCTCATGCAGACTCGGGAAGGTTCAAGATGGACACGGGGGAGGCTTATAGCGCTGCCTTGATCTTTTCCGCAAACTTGCGGAGGTCGGAGCGCTGATAGGGCTCGCGCAGGCCGTGCCCCCACACCGGGCCGGGCCAGCCGGGATCGCCTTCCGAGCGCGCAATAACGTGTACATGCAACTGGCGCACGATGTTGCCGAGTGCACCGGTATTGATCTTGGTGCAGCCGGTCACCCGCTTCAGCGCCAGCGCCACCATATTGGTCTCGAAGGTCAGCATCGCCTGGTCGAGCGGCGTCATATCGTGGATTTCCTCGATGCCCGGCCGCTGCGGCACCAGCAGCAGCCATGGCCAGCGGCGGTCGTTCATGACGCGCAATTCGCACAGGCCGAGCCACATCAGCTGTTCGCTGTCGGCTTCCAGCTGGGCGTCAAGCGTGAATCCGGCCTTGAGGCCCGGCAGCATCGGCGTTTCCCTCACTTTTGGACGTTTTTTGAACTCTATCGACGCTAGAGCGGCTTCCGAAGGGCCGCAAGGGGCAGCAAGCAACATTGGCCGTCGCGGCGCTGATTGTGCGCGAAGAAGTGAAGGCCCGGGCAAATTGCATCAGGTTGGCGCTGCCCCGCCGAGATCGACGATTTTGATCGTGGCCACATTTTGTTCTTGCTTTGTGCCGGCAACTATGCTACTAATCCCGCTATGGTGATTATTCGCACCAACGACCCGCCCGCCGAGGCGGGTTTTGGTTTCAGCTTTCGCCGTCGCTGAAGGCCCCTGTCATCCGCACTTGCATTTCATCGCCGGATTGCCGATATGGAGGCTGGGAGGTTGGTGGTGGACGGTCCACTCGCCAACCGGGTCAGGTCCGGAAGGAAGCAGCCCTAACGAGCCCGGAACGGGTCATTGTTCCAGCCTCCCGCCTCTTCGCCTTTTGCCCCGACATTGACGGCGCCAAGCCGTGCGGGCGAAACTATGCGCAGGAATCGGCGGCCTCCAGTGGCAGCCCTTGGAGCTTGACGGGCGAATGAGCGAAGCCGGAAACGAGGCCGGGAAATTGGACAAGCCTGCCGCCTACCGCGTGCTGGCGCGCAAATACCGACCGTCGAATTTCTCCGAGCTGATCGGCCAGGAGCCGATGGTCCGCACCTTGACCAATGCCTTTGCCACCGGCCGCATCGCCCAGGCCTGGATGCTGACCGGCGTGCGCGGCGTCGGCAAAACGACGACCGCGCGCATACTCGCCCGGGCGCTGAATTATAAAACACCGACGGTCGACCAGCCTTCCGTCGACCTTGCCGTGCTCGGCGAGCATTGCCAGGCGATCATGGAAGGCCGGCATGTCGACGTCATCGAGATGGACGCCGCCTCGCATACCGGCATCGACGATATCAGGGACATCATCGAGCGTGTGCGCTACGCCCCGGTGTCGGCGCGCTACAAGGTCTACATCATCGACGAAGTGCACATGCTTTCCAACCAGGCCTTCAACGGCCTGCTGAAGACGCTGGAAGAGCCGCCGCCGCACGTCAAGTTCATCTTCGCCACCACCGAAATCCGCAAGGTGCCGATCACCGTCCTGTCGCGCTGCCAGCGTTTCGACCTCAGGCGCATCGATGCGGCAATGATCAAGGCCGACCTTGCCAGGATAGCCGGTCTGGAGGGCATCGAAGTCGAAGAGGATGCGCTGGCGATGATCGCCCGCGCGGCCGAAGGCTCGATGCGCGATGCGCAGTCCATCCTCGACCAGGCGATCGCCCATGGCGGCGGCGCGGTCAGCGCCGAAGCGGTGCGCGCCATGCTCGGCCTTGCCGACCGCGCCCGCATCGTCGACCTGTTCGAGCATGTCATGAAGGGCGACGTCGCCGCCGCGCTTGCCGAATTCCGTGCCCAGTACGATACCGGCGCCGATCCTGCCGCGGTGCTGACCGACCTTGCCGAGTTCAACCATCTGGTCACCCGTCTGCGTTTCGTGCCGGCTGCCATCGACGACGCCTCGCTGTCCGAGGACGAGCGCCGGCGCGGCGCCGATTTCGCCAGCACGCTGTCGGTCAAGGTGCTGTCGCGGACATGGCAGATGCTCTTGAAAGGCATTCCCGAGGTGCAGACCTCCAACCGCCCGGTCAGCGCCGCCGAGATGGTGCTGATCCGGCTGGCGCATGCCGCCGACCTGCCGACGCTGGACGAGGCGCTCAAATCGCTGGAGAACGGCGTTTCGCCGCCGGGCGCCGCGCCGCGCGTGAATGGCGCGCCGGCAAGCCCCGGCCCCGCAAACCATGCGCCTGCAAGCGGTGGTGCCGGTGCCGTGGCGCAGACGCGGATGCCGACGGCCAATGGCGGCGCGCAGACGATGCGCCTGGTCGAGGCCGAGCCCGTGCCGACCAACTTCGTTGCTCCGCCGGAGCCGGTGGTCGAGGCGCCGCCGGTGCCGGTGAAATCGCTGGCCGATATTGTCGCCCTTGCCGACGCCCAGCGCGACATGGCCTTCAAGGTGCTGGTGAAGCGTTGCGTGCGCCTGGTGCGCATCGAGCCCGGCCGTATCGACGTCAGCCTGACCGACGATGCGCCGAAGATGCTGCTCAACGATTTGACCGCCAAGCTGCGCGCCTGGACGGGCCGCAGCTGGCTGGTGTCGCTGTCGAAGGAGGAGGGCGGCCAGACGCTGGCCGAGATGGAATCGACAAAGCGCGAAAACGCCTTCCTCGATGCCAAGAGCGACCCGACGGTTGCCGCCATCCTGGCGCGCTTTCCCGGCGCCAAGATCATCGATGTGCGCATTCCCGACGCGCCGGAAGCCGATGCGGCAGAGGCCGAAGTGCCGGTCGAGCCGCCGGCCGACGACGACGAAACCTGAACAACCAGCACCAACTGCAAAGGACCGTGCGATGAAAGATCTTCTCGGCCTGATGGGCAAGGCAAAGGAAATGCAGGCCAAGTTCCAGGCCATGCAGGATGAGATTGCCACGCTGGAAGCCACCGGACAGGCCGGCGGCGGCCTGGTCAGCGTGACGCTGACCGGCAAATTCGAGATGAAGTCGCTGAAGATCGACCCGGCGCTGTTCAAGGAGGACGAGGTCGAGATTCTCGAGGACCTGCTCCTCGCTGCCCACAACGACGCCAGGACCAAGGTCGAGCAGATCATGCAGGAGAAGACCAAGGCCCTGACCGCGGGACTGCCGATCCCGCCGGGAATGAAGCTGCCGTTCTAAGGTGTGTTGATATTCAGGTGATGCCGGCCTGCAAACGGCGGCTTCCTGCGCTTCCGGTGCTCACGTACGAAACGTACGCTCCGCTCCGGTTCTCGGAAGCCGCCATTTTCGGCTCGGCCTGACCTGAATCTCAGCACACCTCGAGCTGTGTTTACAGTTACCGCGTCGACTGAACCAATCTCTCCAGGCTTGGGCAAGCCCTCTTGCGGAGATTGCGGCGCTCCAAGGTCACGGCATGAATCCTTGGAACCATGCCGGCACCTGACCGAAGAGGGCAGCGATCCAACGCTCTTCGCCCGCCAGCTGTGTCTATTGGGCAACGCCCCAAACTTAATAACGCTTTAGCCATCTTTTTGCCTGAAAGTGTCTCATTCTTGCCGCAACCAGGGGCGGGCTGGCAGCAGAATGAGGGGACACCTGTTGATCTCTACCCGATGGAAGACGCCGTTGCGGCTCGGCGTCGTTATCTCGCCGCTGTTTTTGGCCGCTTGCAGTCAGACCGCCTCGCACGGCATGTCCAGCCTGACCGATGCCATTACGCCGGGTTTCCTGAGCTTGCGCTCCTACAATTCCACGCCGAAGGAGAAGGAATGCCTGGAGCGGGCGATGTTCTTCGAGTCCAACCGGTCGAGCCGTGACGGCATGATTGCGGTTGGCACCGTGGTGATGAACCGACTGCGGTCCGGCAAGCACGGCAGCACCATCTGCGAAGTGGTTGGCGAGCGCGGCCAGTTCGCGCCGGGCGTCATGACACGGCCGATGAATTCGAAGGCGATGCCCGACGTCGAGGAGGCCGCCGAGGCGGTGCTCAAGGGCGAGCGCAAAGCCAAGCTGAAGAACACCATGTATTTCCACACCGCCGGCCTGCGCTTCCCCTACAAGAACATGCACTACACCATGGTCGCCGGCGGCAATGCCTTTTATGAAAAGCGCGGCCGCAACTGGCAGCCGTTGCCGGACGAACCGGTGGTCGCCATAGCCCAGGCCAAGCCGCAAGCGCCTGCCGCTCAGGCCATACTTGTCGCTTCGGCGGAGCCGGCTCGCGAGGTCAAGCCGACATTCGCCAAGGCAACCTATGTTACCGCCGCCGCATCGCTGCCGGCAAAGCAGACAAGGGTGACTGCAGGAATGGCGACCGCGGCGAGGGCGGCACCGGAGAAGCCAATCCTTGTGGCGCTGCAAGAGCCAATGCAGGAACCGGACGCGGCCCGTTTCGGTGGAACCGTGAACCCCCGGCCGGTCACATCATTCCAGGCGGCGCCGGCAGAGCCGACAATGTCGTTCGAGACGACGCCCGAGAACACCGACGCCATCGGCGCGATGATCGCCGGCCAGACCCGGCCGCTGGAGGAAAACTGAGGCGGCCGGAGTCGGCGCGTTGTACGGGGAGAAATGCCCGGCAGGGCAATGAGGGGCGGCGCAACGCCGGGCGATTGCCTCTTTGCAGGCTGAACAGCGCGCCTCAGCGCTGTTCCAAAACCCGTTGAAAAATCCTAAACCGGAGCGATGTCGAAGCGAATCGCCGGTCCCGAGATCGAACGCCTGATCCAGCTGCTGGCCAAGGTGCCGGGGCTCGGCCCGCGTTCGGCGCGCCGCGCCGCGCTCCACCTCATCAAGAAGAAGGAGCAGCTGCTGGCGCCGCTCGCCGCCGCCATGGGCGAGGCGGTCGACAAGGTGCGCATCTGCTCGACCTGCGGCAATGTCGACACCTCCGATCCATGCATGATCTGCACTGACCCGCGCCGCGACCCCACCACGCTCATCGTTGTCGAGGACGTGGCCGACCTTTGGGCGCTGGAGCGGGCGACCGCCATGAACGTGCGTTATCATGTGCTCGGCGGTACGCTGTCGCCGCTCGACGGCATTGGTCCCGATGAGCTCAACATCCGATCGCTGGTCGATCGCGTCGCCGGCGGCGAGGTCAAGGAAGTGATCCTCGCCGTCAACGCTACGGTCGAGGGCCAGACTACCGCGCACTACCTCACCGACCAGCTTTCCGGCTTCAACGTCAAGGTGACGCGCCTGGCGCACGGTGTTCCGGTGGGCGGCGAACTCGACTATCTCGACGAAGGCACGCTCGCCGCGGCACTGCGCTCGCGGACGGTGTTTTGAGGCGAGTTGCGGGGAGGGTAGCTCTGAGATGATTGCGTTCTTTCACGCCCCCCTCTGTCCTGCCGGACATCTCCCCCTCAAGTGGGGAGATTGGCTGTCATGCCGGCTTTCGCCAATCTTCAACGCTGCGAAACTGGCGACGAAATCGAAACTGCCAATCTCCCCCCTTGAGGGGGAGATGTCCGGCAGGACAGAGGGGGGCGCGAAGGAACGCGACCTTTGCATGCTCAGCTTTGCGTTTCTTCTTGCAACCATCGTTGCCCTCCTCCTCGCCACACCCGCCTCCGCGGCAAAGATCGACGACCAGTTCCGCACCTGGCTTGCCAACGACCTCTGGCCCGAAGCCAGCGCCAAAGGCATTTCCAGGAAAACCTTCGATGCCGCCTTCGACGGCGTCAAGCCGAACCTCAAGCTGCCCGACCTGGTAAAGCCGGGCGAGAGGGCGACGACGCCGCGGAAGCAGCATCAGGCCGAGTTCGGTTCGCCAGGCGCCTATTTCGCCGAAAAGATCGTCCGTGCGGTGACCGCCGGCGGCCGCACCCGCGAGGCGGCCAACGCTAGGACCCTTGCAGCGATCGAGAAACGCTACGGCGTGCCTGGCGAAGTGCTGCTGGCGATCTGGGGTCGCGAGAGCGGCTTCGGCGCAGCGAAGCTGCCTTATGACGCCTTCGAGGTGCTGGGCACCAAGGCGTTCATGTCGACCAAGAAGGAATTCTTCCGCACCGAGCTCTTGGCGGCGCTGGAGATCGTCGAGCGCGGGCTTGCCCCGGTCGGTGCGATGAAATCGTCCTGGGCCGGCGCGCTCGGCCAGCCGCAGTTCATGCCGACGTCGTTCCTCAAGCATGCCGTCGATTTTGACGGCGACGGCCGCACCGACATCTGGAATTCGACGCCCGACATACTGGCATCGATCGCCAATTATCTCGTACATTATGGCTGGGTCAGGGGCCGCGGCTGGGGCTTCGAGGTGATGGTGCCGGAAAGCGTCTCGTGCTCGCTCGAAGGTCCGGACCAGGGCAGGAAGATTTCCCAATGGGCTGATATGGGCATCAGGCGTGTGTCGGGTAAACCGTTCCCGGCGAGCGAACTGAAAGCCGAGGGCTTTCTTTTGATGCCGGCCGGGCGTAGCGGCCCGGCCTTCATCGTGACCCCCAATTTCTACGTGCTGAAGCAGTATAACACCAGCGATCTCTATGCCCTGTTCATCGGCCATGGCGCCGATCGCATCGCCCATGGCGACAGCAATTTCTCGGGCAATTGGGGCGCGGTCGGCGGGCTCTACCGCTCCGACATCGCCGCCCTGCAGCGGGCGCTGGAAGCCAAGGGCTACGATGTCGGCAGCGCCGACGGCCTGCCTGGCTTCAAGACGCGCCGCTCGATCGGCAAATGGCAGGCCAGCAACGGCCGTTCCGCTACCTGCTTTCCCGACCCCGACCTGGTTACCGCGCTGAAATAGCCGGATTTTCGCACCGCCGGTCTGGCCCAATCGACCGTTCTGCAAATGCTCGTTGCCGCGCTCGAAACCGCCGGATATGGTGAGCTGGAACCGCACAAAAATTGCCAATACGACGGTCCGGGGATCACCGTTCGACGCGGCAAGAAATGCCACAACCCTGAGCCGGGAACTCAGGTCAACAAAAACAGGGAACAGTTGAAATGATGATGGAAAAGTTTGCTCTACGCACCCGCTTCTTGCTCGCGGGCGCCGCCATGTCCGCGCTGCTTCTGGCCGGTGCGCCTGCCTTCGCGGTCACGCCCGCCGACACGCTGGTCGAGGGTTTCGCCATCGACGACATCATCTCCATGGATCCAGGCGAGGCATTCGAACTGTCTACCGCTGAAGTCACCGGCAACACCTACGATCTCCTGGTGCGCCTCGACCTCAGCGACACCTCGAAGGTCAAAGGCGATCTCGCCGAAAGCTGGAGCGTCTCCGACGACGGCCTGACCTACACGTTCAAGCTCAAGCCCGGCCTCAAATTCGCCTCCGGCAATCCGATCACAGCGGCGGACGTCGCCTATTCGTTCGAGCGCGCCATCAAGCTCGACAAGAGCCCGGCCTTCATCATCGGCCAGTTCGGCATCGACGGCGGCAACGTCACCGAGAAGGCCAAGGCTGTTGATGACACGACGTTCCAGTTCACCGTCGACAAGGCCTATGCGCCGAGCTTCGTGCTGAACTGCCTGTCGGCGACGGTCGCCTCGGTCGTCGACGCCAAGCTGGTCAAGGAGCATGTCGCGGCGGTCACGCCGAGCGCCGACTACAAATGGGACAATGATTTCGGCAATGCCTGGCTGAAGACCGGCTATGCCGGCTCCGGTGCCTTCAAGCTGCGCGAATGGCGCGCCAACGAAGTTGTCGTCCTTGAGCGCAACGACAATTACTACGGCGAGAAGGCCAAGCTTGCCCGCGTCATCTATCGCAACATGAAGGAAAGCTCGGGCCAGCGCCTGGCGCTGGAAACCGGTGATATCGACGTCGCCCGCAATCTCGAGCCAAACGATCTCGACGCCATCGCCAAGAACGCCGATCTCACCACCACCAGCGCGCCGAAAGGCACGGTTTTTTACATCAGCCTCAACCAGAAGAACCCGAACCTCGCCAAGCCCGAGGTCCGCCAGGCTTTCAAATATCTGGTCGACTACGACGCGTTGAGCTCAACCATCCTCAAGGGCATCGGCGAGATCCACCAGACCTTCCTGCCCAAGGGCGACCTTGGTGCTCTCGACGAAAACCCGTTCAAGCTCGATGTCGCCAAGGCCAAGGACCTGCTTGCCAAGGCGGGTCTCGCCGACGGCTTCAACGTCACCATGGACGTGCGCACCGGCCAACCGACCACCGGCATGGCGGAATCGATCCAGCAGACGCTGGGACAGGCCGGCATCAAGCTGGAGATCATCCCCGGCGACGGCAAGCAGACGCTGACCAAATACCGCGCCCGCAACCACGACATCTATATCGGCCAGTGGGGCCAGGACTATTTCGATCCGAACTCCAATGCCCAGACCTTTGCCAGCAACCCGGACAATTCGGATGAAGCCAAGACCAAGACCCTGGCCTGGCGCAATGCTTGGGACATTCCGGACTTGACCAAGCAGACAGAGGCGGCCCTGCTCGAGAAGGATTCGGCCAAGCGCGCCGCAATGTACGAGGATCTTCAGAGGAAGATCCTCGATACCAGTCCTTTCGTCATCATCCACCAGCAGCTGGAAGTGGCTGGCCTGCGCAAGAACCTCAAGGGCTTTGCGCTCGGTCCGAGCTTCGACACCAACTTCGTCGGCCCGGTTTCGAAGGAGTGATCTCGGCGGACGCGCCGCATGAGCTTGGCTGAAAGGGAAACGACGGCGGGGCGCGGCAGCGCTCGCGCCGTTGCCGCTGCCTCATCGATCGCCCGGTTCCTGGTCATCGCCATAACGACTTATCTCGGTCTGCTCGCGGTGACCTTCTTCATCGGCCGGGTGATCCCGATCGACCCGGTGCTGGCGGTGCTCGGCGACCGGGCGCCGACCAATGTCGTCGAACGAACGCGCCGCGAGATGGGTCTCGACCTGCCGCTGGTCGAGCAGTTCTACATCTATGTCAAACATGCCTTGAATGGTGATTTCGGCACCTCGGTGCTGACCACTAATCCGGTGATGACGGACATCCGCCGCGCCTTTCCGGCGACGCTCGAACTGGCAACACTAGGGACGCTGATCGGTTCGGTGATCGGCGTGCCGCTTGGTGTGCTGGCGGCCGTGCGGCGCGGCAGCATCATCGACCAGATCGTGCGCATCATCGGTCTTGTCGGCTATTCCGTGCCGATCTTCTGGCTGGGGCTGCTGGCGCTGGTGCTGTTCTACGCCAAGCTGCAATGGGTCGCCTTTCCCGGCCGCCTCGATATCGTCTACGAATACACCTTCACGCCGATTACCGGCTTTTACCTGCTGGATGCACTCTGGCAGCGGCAGTGGGACGTATTTGCCGATGCCTTCCGCCACATCATCCTGCCTGCCTCGCTGCTCGGCTATTTCTCGCTCGCCTACATCAGCCGCATGACGCGCTCCTTCATGCTGAACGAACTCACCCAGGAATACATCGTGGCGGCGCGCGCCAAGGGCCTGTCGGAAACGCGCATCATCTGGGGTCACGCGCTGCGCAACGCCGCGGTGCCGATGGTTACGGTGATCGCTCTGTCCTATGCCGGGCTGCTCGAAGGCTCGGTGCTGACCGAGACGGTGTTTTCGTGGCCGGGCATCGGCCTCTACATCACCAACTCGCTGCAGAACGCCGACATGAATGCCGTGCTTGGGGGCACGATCATCATCGGCTCGGTCTTCATCGGCATCAATCTTTTGTCCGACCTGCTCTACCGGCTGCTCGACCCAAGGACCAAGGCAGGATGAGGACCAAGGCAGGATGAGCGCAGAAGCGATTCAAACCCGCCGTGATTGGCTGCTCAGCGAGCGGCCGGCGTCGCGCGTGCAGGCAAGGCTCGGCCGCGCCTATGTAGCCTGGCGGCGCTTTTCCGCCAACCGGCTGGCCTTTGTCGGCCTGCTCATCATCATCGCCCTGCTGGTGGTCGCAGCCTTCGCCGATGTGCTGGCGCCCTATTCGCCGACATTCGGTGACCTCAAGGGCTCGCGGCTGCTGGCGCCGGGTACCGCGCACTGGTTCGGCACCGACGATCTCGGCCGCGACATCTATTCGCGCATCATCTTCGGCTCGCGCTGGACACTGTACGTCGTCATTCTGGTTGCCATCATCGCCGCGCCCATCGGCTTGCTGGTCGGCACCGTTGCCGGCTATGCCGGCGGCTGGACCGATGCGATCCTGATGCGCATCACCGACATCTTCCTCGCCTTTCCGAAGCTGATCCTAGCGCTGGCCTTTGTCGCCGCGCTCGGCCCCGGCATTGAAAATGCCGTGCTTGCCATCGCCATCACTTCGTGGCCGCCCTATGCCCGCATTGCCCGCGCCGAAACGCTGACGGTGCGCAATTCCGATTACATCAAGGCGGTGCAGTTGATGGGCGCTTCGCCGTTCCGCATCGTGCTTCGCCACATCATGCCGCTCTGCATCTCCTCGCTGATCATCCGGGTGACGCTCGACATGGCCGGCATGTGCCTGACCGCCGCCGGCCTCGGCTTCCTCGGCCTCGGCGCGCAGCCGCCGCTGCCGGAATGGGGCGCGATGATCGCGTCGGGCCGCCGCTTCGTGCTCGACCAGTGGTGGGTGGCGGGCGCGCCGGGCTTTGCCATCCTCATCGTCAGCCTGGGCTTCAACCTGCTCGGCGACGGCTTGCGCGACGCGCTCGATCCGCGAAGCGGTGACCAATGAGCACGCTTCTCGAAGTCGACGAGCTGCGCGTCACCTTCCCGACGCGCACCGGCCTGATCGAGGCAGTGCGCGGCGTTTCCTTCTCGCTCGGCCGCGAACGGCTCGGCATCGTCGGCGAGAGCGGTTCGGGCAAGTCGCAGACCGGCCGCGCCATTATGGGCGTCACCCCGCCGCAGGCCGAGGTGACCGCAAAGACGCTTGCTTTCGACGGCATCGCCCTGCTGGCCGCCTCGCCGCGCGAGCGCCGCGCACTGCGTGGCAAGCGTATCGCCATGATCCTGCAGGATCCGAAATATTCGCTCGACCCGGTGATGAGCATCGGCCGCCAGATCGTCGAGACACTGCGCACGCATGAGACAGTCTCCAAGGCCGAAGCCCGCGACCGCGCGCTTGCCATGCTGGAGGCTGTGCAGATCCGCGATCCGGCCCGTGTCTTCGACCTGCATCCGCACGAGGTTTCCGGCGGCATGGGCCAGCGCGCCATGATCGCCATGATGCTGATCGCCGGGCCGGAGATGATGATCGCCGACGAGCCGACCTCGGCACTCGACGTCACCGTGCAGCTCGACGTGCTCAGCATCCTCGACCGGCTGGTCAGCGAGCGCGGCATGGGGCTGATCTTCATCTCGCACGACCTGCGCTTGGTCTCATCTTTCTGCGATCGTGTCATCGTCATGTATGCCGGCAAGGTGGTCGAACAGCTCAAAGCCTCGGAGCTCGGCCGTGCCCAGCATCCCTATACGCGCGGCCTGCTCAACTGCATGCCCAAGATCGGCGCCGACCGTCACCCGCTGCCGGTGCTCGACCGCAAGCCGGAGTGGGCGGCATGACGGCAGCCCTTTCCGTTGACCGGCTGGAGGTGGTCTTCGACCGTTTTCGCGCGCTGAAGGGCGTCAGCCTCGAAGTCGAATCCGGTGAATCCTTCGGCCTGGTCGGCGAGTCCGGCTCCGGC
This sequence comes from Mesorhizobium sp. M1027, assembly GCF_040318745.1. Taxonomy (NCBI): domain Bacteria; kingdom Pseudomonadati; phylum Pseudomonadota; class Alphaproteobacteria; order Hyphomicrobiales; family Phyllobacteriaceae; genus Mesorhizobium; species Mesorhizobium sp. M1027. The sequence continues at coordinate 230,689 of NZ_JAMYMW010000004.1, forward strand.
AAGTCGACGTTACTCAGGGCAATCGCCGGCCTGGCGCCGGCCGCTTCGGGCACGATCGCCGTCAACGGCAAACAGCTCGGCGCGCGCCGCGACAAGGCGTTCTACCGCGAGGTGCAGATGGTCTTCCAGGACCCGTACGGCTCACTGCACCCGCGCCAGACCGTCGACCGCTTGCTGCAGGAGCCGCTCGCCATTCACGGCTTTGCTGACGGCGAAAAGCGCATCCAGCGGGCGTTGGACGAGGTCGGCCTGGGCACCGGCTTCCGTTTTCGCTATTCGCATCAATTGTCCGGCGGCCAGCGCCAGCGCGTGGCAATCGCCCGTGCCCTGATCCTCGAACCGTCGATCCTGCTGCTCGATGAGCCGACCTCGGCGCTCGACGCTTCGGTGCAGGCGGAGGTGCTGAACCTGCTGGAAGAGATCCGGCGGCGGCGCAAGCTGACCTTCCTGATGGTCAGCCACGACCTCGCCATCATCACCCATATGTGCGAGCGGCTGATGGTCATGCAGAACGGCGAGGCGGTCGAGCACCTCACCGCCGGCGACCTCGTCGAGCGCCGCGTCACCAAGGACTACACGCGCAATCTGCTGAGGGCGAGCGAGGGGTTTGTCAGGACGGCATGAGCGACGGGCGTTCGGTTGCCGACATCGGCATCGACAGGCCCAATCGCCGGGCGACGGTGCCAACTTGAGGAAAACCTGAAATAAGCCCAAAAGAGTCTTAACAGCCATCGAACGAGAGCGGGCGCCGGTCCGGTGAGGGATACGATGACAAATTCAGCCATTTCCGAACGCAAGAACCAGTCGATTTCGCGCGGCGTCGGCATGACCACTCAGATCTATGCCGATCGCGCCGAAAACTCGGAAATCTGGGACGTCGAAGGCCGCCGCTATATCGATTTTTCGTCCGGTATCGCTGTCGTCAACACTGGCCACCGTCATCCCACGGTGATCGAAGCGGTCAAGGCGCAGCTCGACCGCTTCACCCATACCTGCTACCAGGTCGTGCCCTACGAGAGCTATATCCGGCTGGCCGAACGGCTGAACGGCATGCTGCCCGGCAAGTTCGACAAGAAGACGATTTTTGTCACTACCGGCGCCGAGGCGGTCGAGAACGCTATCAAGATTGCCCGTAACGCCACCGGCCGGCCGGCGGTCATCGCTTTTTCCGGCGGCTTTCACGGCCGCACCTTCATGGGCATGGCACTGACCGGCAAGGTCGTGCCCTACAAGGTCGGCTTCGGCGCCATGCCGGCGGATGTCTTCCATGCGCCGTTCCCGGTTTCGCTGCACGGCGTGTCGGTCGCCGATTCGTTGGCGGCGCTCGATCGGCTGTTCAAGGCCGACGTCGATCCGGCCCGCGTCGCCGCCATCATCGTCGAGCCGGTGCAGGGCGAGGGCGGCTTCTACGAGGCGCCGCGCGACTTCATGACCGCATTGCGCAAGATCTGCGACCAGCACGGCATGCTGCTGATCGCCGACGAGGTGCAGACCGGCTTTGCCCGCACCGGCAAGATGTTCGCAATGGACCACCACGAGGTGGCGGCCGACATCACCACCATGGCCAAGAGCCTGGCCGGCGGCTTTCCGCTGGCGGCGGTCACCGGACGTGCCGAGATCATGGATGCGCCGAACCCCGGCGGGCTCGGCGGCACCTATGGCGGCAGTCCGATCGGCGTCGCCGCGGCGCATGCCGTGCTTGACGTCATCGACGAGGAGAAGCTCTGCGACCGCGCCAACACGCTGGGCAACCGTCTGAAGCAGCGCCTGCAATCGATCCGTGACGAAGCGCCGGAGATCGTCGATATCAGGGGCCCCGGCTTTATGAACGCGGTCGAGTTCAACGATGTGACGAAGGGCCTGCCGTCGCCGGAACTCGCCAATGCGGTACGGCTGAAGGCGCTCGACAAGGGTCTGATCCTGCTGACCTGCGGCGTCTACGGCAACGTCATCCGCTTCCTCGCGCCGATCACCATCCAGGACGGCGTCATGAACGAGGCGCTCGACATCCTGGAAAGTTCGATCCGCGAGGCCCGCGCCGCCTGAGCGGCGAGGATACCGCCTGGGATTCAACTGCGGCGAAGGCGGAGACAGGCGGCAAGCCGCCGTTCAACGCCCTATGCGAGCACGAAATTCGGCAGTCGAATTGGTGCGTGGAAACGGTTCGGAAGGCAACTGTACACCGAGAAAGGCACAAAGCGGCTCCCACCCTTCGGAGGCCTGATAAGTAAGAAGGCGTTCAGGTGGCAGCGTTGATTTCACGGAAGCGTTATGTGCTTCATAGACGGCGATTGCGTGATCACGGTTATCAAATCGACCGCCAAAGACAGTGTTTCCAATCACCGCCACACCAAAGGACTGTGGATCATTGGTAGCAGCATCCATCGTGAGCCCTATTGTTTGCGCCATGCTGTCATACCAGGCTTCGGGGTCACGAACTGTCAGGATAACCTTCGCATCAGGGTAGTGGTCACTCACTTCGCGCCAAAAATGCGCCGTTGGCCAATCGACCGCGGAAAGATAGCCGGCATATGCCACATCCCAAGTCGGGAGTTGTCCCTGGCCGGCTGCGCGCCACAGCGTCTTCTGCTCGGGATTGGCGTGGACATCTGCCATGTGATGACACGGCCCGAACCCAAGATGCTCCAACGCGAGCTTCAGCGAATATGTGCCAGTGCGACCCATGCCTGCGCCAATGACATATAGAGCCATGAGCACCCCCCGACGATTTCAATTGGTCAAAATACCGCTGTTTCCTTTACTTCGCTATATGTTTGAAGGTCAGCTCCCGGTCGAACTAGACTAGGTCATTCAGGGTGATTGGGTTTGATCTTATCCCGCAGCGCGGACAGGCTCTTCTTCCTGGAAGGCGGCGAGCGCCGCCTTCAGCCCGTCGGGCCCAGTCGCGACAATCTGCGGCGACGGCGAAAAGCCGGCGCCGAGCATCTTGCGGCCAAGCATGTGGTCGCCGGGCCGGTTGACCGATTCGATGCCGAGCAGCCGGCTTCCGGCGTAGTGATAGATAGAGAATTTGTTCTCGGCCACGTCGCCCAGCACGATATGGCTGTCGCCGCCCGCAATCAGGCCGACCATCTGCAGCTTCATGTCGCCGATATCGGACCAGAACCACGGCACCGCCGAGTAATTGTCGGTGTGGCCGGCAATGGTGCGCGCGGCGAGCCGCGCCTGGTCGGTGGCGTTCTGCACCGATTCCAGCCGCACGTCGCCGCCTGTGAACCAGTGCCGGTAGGACGCGGCGTCGCCGATGGCGAGGATTTCCGGCACCGACGTGCGCATCTGCTGGTCGACGCGGATGCCGTTGGCGATGGCAACGCCGGCGGCTTCGGCCAATTCGACATTCGGCACGACGCCAATGCCGATGACGACCATCTGCGCCGGCAATCCTTCGCCAGATGAGGTGATTGCAGCCGAAACACGGCCGTTCTCGCCCTCCAGCCGTTCGATGGTGGTGCCGGTAAGGATGCGCACACCGGTCGCCTCCAGCCGCTGGCGCACATGGCCGGCGATGACCGGCGCCACGGCGCGCCCGAGCAGCCGGTCAACCGCCTCGACCACCGTGACCTTGCGGCCGGCGGCGGTGAGCGTTGCGGCAATCTCAAGGCCGATGAAGCCGCCGCCGAGGATGACGACCTCCTCGCTTTGCGCGCTCAATTCGCGGATCAGGCGGGCATCACTGAGCGAGCGCAGCGGCACAACGCCAGAAAGCTCCGAACCCGGCAGCGGCAGCAGGCGCGGACGCGCGCCGGTGGCGAGGATCAGCCGGTCGAACGGCAGCACGCCGCCTGATATCTCCAGCCGGCGGCCGGCGACGTCGATCCGCTCGACCCGGAGGCCTGGCCGGTAGTCGATGGCGCTGCCGGCATAAAAAGCCTCGCCGCGCAACGGCTGCGGCTTTGCTTGCTGATCCTTGATGAAGGTCTTCGACAGCGGCGGCTTGTGGTAGGGCAATTCGTTTTCGTCGCCGATCAGGATTACCGGCCCGTCATAGCCTTCTTCGCGCAGACTGGCGGCCGCTTGCACGCCCGCATGACCCGCACCGACAATGACGACCCCGATCTTCATAACAGCCCGATTCCTCACCCAAATCTAGGACGTCCCGCCAGGTGGCGATTGTCTGGTCCCGCCGCAAGAGCGCCGATCCGGGTCGCACCCGGAACGGCCGCCTGTCAACCGCGTCATGCGCCGGCATCCCTATACATCGGTGTTAAAGTTGACAGTTCTAGTTTAGAATAATTCTAAACTGTTGTTTCAATTGAATTTTTTCTACGCCACCAGTTGACATCCGGTGTCTTCGCCGTTTTATGGAAGCTCGCGCGTCAGCGCATCCCTTTGATGTCTGGGCCTTGAACCCTTTCGATTGGAGGCATTTCGGTGTCTTTCTTCCGCGAACCGCGCGATGGCGCGACCCTTCTTTGCCCGCTGGCAGCTGCCCGCCGCGGCGCCGGCATTTCATTGATTCCCGAGGAGAGACAGTCATGAGAACGATGATCACGGCACGGTATGGCGGCAGGCTTGCGGCGATCGGCGCCACCGCGATGCTCACGGCGGCGGTGTTCGTGCTGCCGGCCAAGGCGCAAACCGATGCCAAGGCGGTCATCAAGACCTATTCCGACATCGCGCTCGCCAAATATGAGGATTCGCTGATCACGGCCGAGGCGCTCGACAAGGCTGTCGATGCGCTGCTCGCCAAGCCATCAGCCGAGACGCTGAACGCCGCCCGCGAGGCCTGGAAGGCATCGCGCGTTCCCTATCGGCAGACCGAGGTCTATCGCTTCGGCAATGCCATCGTCGACGACTGGGAAGGCAAGGTGAACTCCTGGCCGCTTGACGAGGGCTTGATCGACTATGTCGCCAAGAGCTACGGCACCGAGTCGGATGCCAACGCGCTCTACACCGCCAATGTGATCGCCAATAAGTCGATCGAGATCAACGGCAAGAAGGTCGACGCCACCAATCTGACGCCGGAGTTCCTCTCCGGCACCCTGCAGGAGGCCGGCGGCATCGAGGCCAATGTGGCGACCGGCTATCACGCCATCGAATTCCTGCTTTGGGGTCAGGACCTGCACGGAACCGGTCCGGGCGCCGGCGAGCGGCCCTACACCGATTACGACCTCGCCAATTGCACCGGCGGCAATTGCGACCGTCGGGCGCAGTACCTGAAATCGGCGAGCGACCTTCTGGTTTCCGATCTAAAGGATATGGTCGACGACTGGAAGGCAGGCGGCGCCGCCCGCAAGAACCTTGTCGATGGCGAGCCGAACGCCGCCATTTCGACCATCTTCACCGGCATGGGCTCGCTGTCCTATGGCGAACTCGCCGGCGAGCGGATGAAGCTCGGCCTTTTGCTGCACGATCCGGAAGAGGAGCACGATTGCTTCTCCGACAACACTTACAACTCCCATCTCTACGATGCGATCGGCATCCGTGCCGCCTATCACGGCAGCTACACGCGGCTTGACGGCACTGTCGTGGAGGGGCCGTCGGTGGCCGACATGGTGAAGGCGGCCGATCCGGCGATCGACAAGGAATTGTCGGCTAAACTGGATGTCACCATCGCCAAGATGGAGGCCATCAAGGCGCGGGCGCTTGCCGGCGAGGCCTATGACCAGCAGATCGCCGAGGGTAACGCTGACGGCAACGCCACCGTGCAGGCGGCGATCGACGCGCTGGTCGATCAGACCAAGTCGATCGAACGCGCCGTCGGCACCCTGAAGCTCAATGCCATCGCCTTCGAGGGCTCGGACAGCCTCGATTCACCGGACAAGGTGTTCCAGTAAACTTCGAAACCAACAGCCACGCGGCGCAAATGAGCGCCGTTAGCCAGAGCGACAAATGCTGATCTGCCATTGCAACATCATCACCGAAAAGGAGATAGAGCAGACGATCGTCGGACTGCTGGATGAGGACCCCTGGCAGCTGATCGTGCCGGCGAAGGTCTATCATGCCATGCACAAGCGCGGTCGCTGTTGCGGCTGCTTCCCAAATGTGGTCGAAACGATCATTCGGGTCACCGAAAATTATCACGCCCGCTCGGCGGCGAGCGGCGTGGACATCGTTTCACACCTGGATCGCGTCAGAGGCCTGCGCGTCCAATACGGGAGCAGAACCCATGAAAGGCGAACAGCAGATCATAGAGCGGCTTAACGAGGCTCTGTTTCTGGAACTTGGGGCGGTCAATCAATACTGGGTGCATTTCCGGCTGCTGGAAGACTGGGGATACGCCAAGCTGGCGAAGAAGGAACGCGCTGAATCGATCGAAGAAATGCACCATGCCGACCGGCTCGTGGCGCGCATCATCTTCCTTGAGGGCCAGCCGAACCTGCAGTCCGTGGCGCCGCTGCGTATCGGGCAGAATGTCAAGGAAGTGCTCGAATCCGATCTTGCCGGCGAATATGACGCGCGCACCGCCTACAAGCGTTCGCGCGAGGTTTGCAACGAAGCAGGCGACTACGTGACGATGAAGCTGTTCGAGGAATTGCTGGCTGACGAGGAAGGTCACATCGACTTCCTCGAGACGCAACTCGACCTGCTCGCCTCCATCGGCGAGGAAAAGTACGGCCAACTCAACGCAGCGTCGGCCGACGAGGCGGAATAAGGACATGCCGGAATGCGGCGCCCCCTAGATTGCTTGCGCCGCTTGCCGGCCGAAGATTGCGGCCTGCCGCCTCAGAAGAAGCCGCGATACGGGATCCTTCGCGGCCCTTTTCTTGCCGCGGTGGCGACGCTCACAGCCTCGGCGCTGGCCGGAGCGCCGCAACCGGCGGGGCTTGCCACCAGCCGCACCGATCTGACGCCGAAGGATCTGGCGCGCGTCATCGCGATCACCAGGCCGACCAGCGATTTCTCCAAGCCCGAGCAATTCGAAGTGATGCAGGGCGGCGCCGGCACCTCGAAGAAGGACGTCAACAAGGATGCCTTCTCGCAATCCTCCGCCAACATCAGCTTCGAGGAAGAGGGTACCTTCAAGCTCGGCAATGCCATTTTCCGCAAGAACTGGGTGTCGTCGCCATCCTCGACACAAGCCTCGGATGGGCTCGGCCCGCTGTTCAACGAGCGCGCCTGCCAAAACTGCCATCGGAAGGACGGCCGCGGCCATCCACCCGAAGGCGACAGCGGCACCACCTCGATGTTCCTGCGCCTGGCAAGGGAAGCCAGTACCGAGGAGGAGAAAGCCGCGCTCGCCGATCACAAGGTGCTCAACTTTCCCGACCCGGTCTATGGCACACAACTTCAGGAGCTAGCCGTTCCTGGCCTGCAGGGCGAAGGCAGGATGCATGTCGATTATCAGGAGCAGAAAGTAAAACTGGCGGACGGCAGCGTCGTGTCGCTGCGCAAGCCGAGCTATTCGGTCGAGGGTCTCGCCTACGGGCGGCTCGATCCGCACACCACGCTGTCGCCGCGCATGACACCGCCTATGATCGGCCTTGGCCTGGTGGAGCAGATCGCTCCTGCCGACATCCTTGCGCGTGCCGATGCGACCGACCGCGATGGTGACGGGATTTCCGGCAGGCCCAACATAATACGCGACGGCAGCAGCGGTGAACTGACGCTCGGCCGTTTCGGCTGGAAGGCGCAGGCGGCTTCGATCCGTCAGCAATCGGCGGACGCTTTTGCGGGCGATATCGGCATTTCGACGCCTGAGGTGCCGAGGCACTGGGGCGATTGCAGCGCCGCAGAAAAGACCTGCCTTGCCCTACCCAACGGTGTGCAGGAGCGCCTCGGTCCGGTCGAAGCGCCGCCGCCGGTCATGGACCTCGTGACCTTCTATTCGCAAAACCTTGCCGTGCCGGCTCGGCGCGATCTCGACAGACCGGACGTGCTCGCCGGCAAAAAACTGTTCTACGATATGGGCTGCATCTCCTGCCATACGCCGAAATTCGTCACCCGTCGCGGCACCCCGAACAAAGCGCAGGCCTTCCAGCTGATCTGGCCTTATTCCGATTTCCTGCTGCATGACATGGGACCCGGCCTTGCCGACGGACAGGCGGTGGGCGAGGCTAGGGGAAGCGAATGGCGCACGCCGCCGCTGTGGGGCATCGGGCTCACCCAGACCGTCAGCGGCAACACCTTCTTCCTGCATGACGGGCGCGCACGCAGCCTGGCCGAGGCAATCCTGTGGCATGGCGGCGAGGGCCAGAAAGCGCGTGACCGCTTTGCCGCTGCCAATGCGGCCGAACGCGCCGCGCTGATCAAGTTTCTGGAGTCGCTCTGATGCGGAAGCGTCTTGCACTCGCGCTGATGCTGGTCCTCGCCGATGCGCTGTCGGCATCCGCCGCAGTGAAGGCTTCGGATGTGATCCAGCGGGCGATCGACGGCTTCGTCCGCCCGGCCTATGCCAGGCTGCATGACCATGCGGACAGCTTGGCCAAGACCATGCACGCGCTTTGCCAGGCGCCTTCGCAAGATACTCTCGATGCGGCACGCGCCGAATTCTCAGGCGTCGTGGATGCCTGGTCGGTGGTGGAAATCATCCGTTTCGGGCCGATCGCCGAAAACAACCGGCTTGAGCGCATGCTGTTTTGGCCGGACCGCAAGAGCATCGGCCTGAAGCAGGTGCAGGCAGCACTGGCCGGCAACGATCCGGCGGCCGCCGATCCGGCCCAACTGGCGAGAAAGAGTGTCGCCATGCAAGGGCTCGGCGCATTGGAGTTCGTGCTCTACGGCGATGGGGCCGGTCAATTGGCCGGCAAGGGCGACGCCTATCGCTGCGCCTATGGTGCAGCCATTGCCGGCAATGTCGAGACGATTGCCGGCGAGGTCGGCGAGGCCTGGAACAAGCCCGACGGCTTTGCCGCGCTCTGGGCCAATCCCGGTCCGCAGAACGCGCTCTATCACGACGGCACTGAAGCGGTGACCGAACTGGTCGGCGTCTTCATCAACGAGTTGGAAATGGTTCGCGACGTGCGCCTGAAAGGCTTCCTGGGCGCCAAGCCGGAGGCCGACAAACCGAAACAGGCGATTTATTGGCGCTCGCAGAACACCGCACGCTCGCTGACCGGCAATCTGGCGGGCATGGATGCGCTGTTCCAGGCCTCCCAGCTTGGCGATGCGCTGCCGCCTGATGCACGCTGGATGGCGGAATCGGTCCACATCCAATTCACCAACGGGATCGAGGCCGCCAAGGCGATCAGGGGTCCGGTCGACAAGGCACTAGCCGATCCGACGTTGCGCCAGAAGCTCGACTACTTCGCACTGGTGACATCCAGCCTGACGACCCTGATCGGCGCCAGGCTGACCGCCGAATTCGGCCTGACCGCCGGGTTCTCGTCACTGGATGGCGACTGATCATGAGGACGCCGCTGATCGATCGGCGCGATTTCCTGAGGGCCGCGGGCGCTGGTTTCGTGGCGGCGATGGCGCCTTCGGCCTGGGCAAATACACTCGACGCCGACGCGGTCTTCGCCACCGCTTTCGTCAAGCGCGACGGCAGCTATGGCGCGGCCGTCCTGTCCGAGGCCGGCAAGTTGTTGCACACGATCGATCTGCCCGATCGGGGCCACGACGTTACCTTCGACCCGGTGTCTAAGCGTTCGGTGGTGTTTGCCAGGCAGCCGGGCACCTTTGCTGTCGTCTTCGACCATACCGGCCGCGATGAACCGCACACCATTGCCAGCGTTGCCGGCCGGCATTTCTTCGGCCATGGCGTGTTTTCGGCCGATGGCACGCTGCTCTACGCAACCGAGAACGATTTCGACAATGCCGCCGGCGTCGTCGGCGTCTATGACGCGCATGCGAAATTCAAGCGTATCGGCGAGTTCCCGACATACGGCATGGGGCCGCACGAACTTCTGCTTCTCTCCGACGGCAGGACAATCGCTGTCGCCAATGGCGGCATCGAGACGCATCCGGATTATGGCCGCGCCGAGCTCAATATCGCAACGATGAAGCCTTCCTATGTTCTGGTCGACCGCCTTACCGGCGATCTCACCGAAAAGCACGGATTGCCGCCGGCGCTGCACCAACTGTCGATCCGCCATATGGATGCCGACCGCTCCGGCACCGTCTGGTTCGGCTGTCAATACAGGGGGCCGGGTACCGATCGTCCCCCACTGCTCGGCCGCGCGCCGCGCGGCATGGACTTGAAATTGCTCGACATGCCGCAGGACGTGCTCTCGGCCTTCAGAAATTATATCGGCTCGGTCGCGGCCAACCCTGCCGCCGGCACCATCGCCGTGTCTTCGCCTGAGGGGAATTCGCTTGCCGTGATCGACACGGCCAGCGGCCGCATCGTCGCCACCAAGGCGCTGGTCGAGGTTTGCGGCGTTGCGCCCGATGGGGAAAGCTTCATGGCGACGACCGGCGCCGGCGATATCGTCGAGTCCGGTGGCGCGACCCGTTCAGAGCCGGACTATGTCTGGGACAATCACCTGCTGCGTATCGAACAGGTCGGCTAGTTCCGATACCTATTGTGGGGATTGGGTGCGTTGGAACTTACATTCTTGGACCCGCGCCGAAGCCAAGTCGCCTGACGATTTATCCATTATTCCCTTGCGGGGATCAGCCCTGGCGGGCAGAGGGAAGCTGTTTTCGAAACTGTCTCAACCGGCCGCTTCATGAAGTTGCTTGCCATCGACTGTGCCGCCAATCTCTGCGCCGCCTGCGTCTACGACGCGGCGGCCGGGAAAGAACTCGGCCGTTCGGTGCTCGATCTCGGCAAGGGTCATGCCGAGCATCTGATGGGTGTCATCGAAGGCGCGTTGAAGGCGGCCGGAAGCGATTATGCCAGCCTCGGCGCCATTGCCGTTTCAACCGGTCCGGGCTCCTTCACCGGACTGCGTGTCGGCGTCTCGGCGGCGCGCGGCCTGGCGCTGGCGCTGAAAATCCCGGCGATCGGCGTGACGACTCTGGAGGCACTGGCGGCAGAGACCGCAGCGATATTTCCCCGCCGCGCCGTGCTCGCAGCGCTCGATGCAGGCCGCGATGAGATCCATGCGGCACTTTACGATGAGAGGTCGGTTCTGATCTATGGTCCGGCTGTGACCACGCTCTCGCACGCCGCAGCCATGGCGATCGACATCTCTCCGGTTCTGGCGGGCACGGCGGCAACCCAAATTGCCGCGGCGGCCGGACGCAGCTTCGATCTCGGCGAGACGGCGGCCACCGCCGACATCGCTGTCTATGCGCGGCTGGCCGCGGCCCAAGGTCCCGGTAAACACGGCGAGGGCGAAAAGCCGAAACCGCTTTATCTGCGGGGCGCCGACGCCAAGCCGCAGGCCGGCTTTGTTCTATCCAGGCAAAAAAACTGATGCGCATTCCATTCCTCCAGCCGCGTCGCAGGGACTATGCGATCGAGCCGCTGACGGTTGCCGACAGCGCGGCCATGTCGGTGCTGCATCGCGAGGATTTCGCGCGGCCGTGGACCGACGACGAATTCGCCGCGCTGCTCGAGCAGGAGACGGTGTTCGGCTATGCCGCGCGCGAGACCGGACAGGGTACCAAGCCGCCGGTCGGCTTCGTGCTGGCGCGGCTGGCCGCCGGCGAGGGGGAGATCCTGACGGTCGCGGTGGCACGCTCGCACCGGCGCCGGGGGCTCGGCTGGCAATTGATGGATGCGGTGCTGCGTGAACTGCACGCACAGCGCGCCGAGGCGCTTTTCCTTGAGGTCGACGAGACCAACGTCGCCGCGATCGCGCTCTACCGGCGGCTCGGCTTCCGCGAGGTCGGCAAGCGCGCCAACTATTACAAGTCGCCGGAGCACGGCCCGACCGGCGCGCTTGTCATGCGCCGCGATCTTCGCTAGCCAAACGCCGGGGTGGTGCGGATGATCGGAAAAATCAGGATTTTCCTGGCGCTGGGGCTGGTTGTCGTCGGCTCATTGGTGCTTGTGCCGCTGCAGGTCTTGTCGATGAAGACCGGGCTCTGGCGCGAGACCTTCATCCTGAAGATCTGGCACAGGATGATCGTCAGGGCGCTGGGGCTGCGCATCCATGTCAAAGGGGCGCTATCCGGCCAACGCCCATTGCTGGTCGCCGCCAACCACATCTCCTGGACCGACATCATGGTGCTGGGATCGATGGTCGACGTGACGTTCATCGCCAGAGCCGACATGGCCGGCTGGCCGCTGATCGGCATGCTGTCGAAGCTGCAACGCACCGTCTTCATCGAACGTGAGCGCAAACGTTCGTCGGGCGACCAGGCGAGCGAGATCGCCCGCCGGATGGCCAAGGGGGACGCCATGGTGCTGTTCGCCGAAGGCTCGACCGGCGACGGCAACATGATCCTGCCGTTCAAGAGCACACTGTTCGGCGCAGCTACGATGGCGATTGCTGAAGGGGCGGCCGAACAGGTCTTCATCCAGCCGGTGGCGATCGTTTATACGCGCCTGCATGGCGTGCCACTCGGCCGCCGGCATCGACCGGTTGCCGCCTGGATCGGCGATGAGGAACTGATGCCGCACCTCAAGGTGCTGATGGCCGAGGGCGCTCTCGACGTCGAGGTGCATTTTGGCGAAGCGATTGCTTTCTCCAAGGGCTCCAGCCGCAAGGAGACGGCAAAGCAGATGGAACGCCAGGTGCGCGCGATGGTGCAGGCGGCGCTCGCCGAACCGCGCCCGAGCCGGTAGTCTGCGCGGTACCGGCCAGATTCGTCTGTTTTTTGTCAGTGAAAGGCGCTAGAAGCCGCGAAATGGAATTGAACACGATAGAACGCGACGACATCGGCGCTGCCGCCGAAGACTTGGTCGTTCCGCCTGCCGCGACCAGGAAGGTCTTCGTCAAGACCTATGGCTGCCAGATGAACGTCTACGATTCGCAGCGCATGACCGATGCTCTGGCCATCGACGGCTATGCCGCGACAGACGCCATTGGCGAGGCCGATCTGGTGCTGCTCAACACCTGCCACATCCGCGAGAAAGCGGCCGAAAAGGTCTATTCCGAACTTGGGCGCATCCGGGAGTTGAAGGCGGAACGTGCCAAGGCCGGGCGCGAAATGCTGGTCGGCGTCGCCGGCTGCGTGGCGCAGGCCGAGGGTGCCGAGATCATCCGTCGCTCGCCGGCGGTCGATCTGGTCATCGGCCCGCAGACCTACCACCGGCTGCCCGCTGTGCTGGCGAAGGCGCGGAGCGGAGAAAAGATCGTCGAGACCGACTATGCCGTCGAGGACAAGTTCGAGCATCTGCCGCAGCCCAAGCGCGCCGAACTGATCAGGCGCGGCGTGACGGCGTTCTTGACCGTTCAGGAAGGCTGCGACAAGTTCTGCACCTTCTGTGTCGTGCCCTATACGCGCGGCTCGGAAGTCTCGCGGCCGGTGGCACAGATCGTCGCCGAAGCCGAGCGCCTGGCGGATGCCGGCGTGCGCGAGGTGACGCTGCTCGGCCAGAACGTCAACGCCTGGCATGGAAGAGGCGAAGACAGCGAGGAATGGGGCCTTGGCCGGCTGCTGTTCAGGCTCGCAGAGATTCCAGGTCTGGCGCGGCTGCGCTACACGACCAGCCATCCGCGCGACATGGACGATGAATTGATCGCCGCCCATCGTGATTTGCCTGCGCTGATGCCCTATCTACATTTACCGGTGCAATCCGGCTCCGACCGCATACTCAAGGCGATGAACCGCAGGCATATGGCCAAGGACTATCTGACGTTGATCGACCGCATCCGTGCCGCACGGAACGACATCGCACTGTCCGGCGATTTTATCGTCGGCTTCCCCGGTGAGACGGAAGCGGATTTCGAGGCGACGATGCAGTTGGTGGAAGACGTCAACTATGCCTCGGCCTTCTCGTTCAAATACTCTCCGCGGCCCGGCACGCCGGGCGCCGAAATGAACGATCAGGTGCCGGAGGCCGTCAAGGACGAGCGCCTGCAGCGATTGCAAGCGCTGCTTCTGAAACAGCAGCAGCATTTCGGCGCAAGCCTGGTCGGCAAGACCATCGACACGCTGGTCGAAAAGCCGGGCCGCCAAGCCGGCCAGAAGGTTGGCCGCTCGCCGTGGCTGCAGCCGGTTATTGTTGATGAAAAGGCTGGCGAAATCGGTGACATTATCCGGGTACGAATCACGAAGACAGGCTACAACAGCCTGTTCGCCGAATTGGCCTGAAGGCCTCGGCAGATGAGGAGAGACGGTTGAGCGCTGCTGAAGTCAAGAACCTGCCCCAGAATCTACCCTCCGGGGCCTCGGATATGGCGCACATCGTACTGACTTTCGACAATAACAAGCTTGCCAGCGCCCTTTACGGCCAGTTCGACGAGAATCTGGCCAGGCTCGAGCAGAAGCTCGGCGTCGACATCCGCTCGCGTGGCAACCAATTGACCATCAAGGGCTCTTCCTCGGCCGCCGAGCAGGCACGCCGCGCCTTGGACAATCTTTACGGCATTCTGCAGAAAGGCACTGATATCGGCCAGTCCGATGTCGACGGTGCGGTGCGCATGGCGATCGCCACCGACGACCAGCTGACGCTGCCGACGCTGGAGCGCAAGGGCAAGGTGTCCGCCGCCCAGATATCGACACGCAAGAAGACCATCTATGCCCGCTCGCTGAACCAGGACGCCTATATGCGCGCGCTGGAGCGGTCGGAACTCGTCTTCGGCATCGGCCCGGCCGGCACCGGAAAGACCTACCTGGCGGTGGCGCACGCGGCAATGCTGCTCGAACGCGGCATGGTTGAACGCATTGTGCTGTCGCGCCCTGCGGTCGAGGCCGGCGAACGGCTTGGCTTTCTGCCGGGCGACATGAAGGAGAAGGTCGATCCCTATCTGCGGCCGCTCTATGACGCGCTCTACGACATGATGCCGGCCGACAAGGTCGAACGGGCGATTGCCGCCGAGGTCATCGAGATCGCGCCGCTGGCGTTCATGCGCGGCCGTACGCTGGCGCATGCCGCCGTCATCCTCGACGAGGCGCAGAACACCACGCCGATGCAGATGAAGATGTTCCTGACCCGGCTCGGCGAGAACTCGCGCATGATCGTCACCGGTGATCCGACCCAGATCGATCTGCCGCCGAACACCAAATCCGGCCTGGTCGAGGCGCTGAGAATTCTCGACGGCGTCACCGGCATGGTGACGGTCCGCTTCAATGAAGGCGACGTCGTCAGGCATCCGCTGGTCGCCGAGATCGTCAAGGCCTACGACCGTGACGGCAAGCTGGCCAGGGGCTTGGGTGTCGAAAGCTGATATGATTATGCGGCCGCATGGCTGAGGAGCAAAAGGCGGGAGGGCCGCTTCCCGTCGAGATCGATATCGCGATCGAGGCGGGCGACTGGCCCGACGAGACGACGCTGACGCGGCTGGTCGACCACGCGGTATCGGCCGCCTTTGCCGAGACCGGTGCGGACGGCCGTTCCGAGCTCAGCATCGTCTTTTCCGACGATGCCCATATCCGTACGCTCAATGCCGGCTGGCGCGGCAAGGACAAGCCGACCAACGTCCTGTCTTTTCCGGCTTTTCCCTTTGCCAGGGGCGGGCCCCTGCCGCCGATGCTCGGCGACATTGTACTGGCCGCCGAGACTGTCGCGCGCGAGGCGGCACTGGAAGACAAGCCCGTCGAGGACCATATCTCCCATCTCGTCATCCATGGCCTGCTGCATTTGCTGGGCTATGATCACGAAACGGATGCCGAAGCGGACCTGATGGAAGCGACAGAGCGCGCAGCACTTGCGAGGCTTGCCATTCCCGATCCCTACACGTAATTACAAAAGACCAATTGACCGGACGATGATGAACGACAAACCAGAGACTGCCGCCCGCTCCGACGCCGGCAGTGCGATCAAGCCTTCCGAAACGACGGAAGAGGGCTCGAGTCCGAGTACCACGACCGGCAGCTTCGCCAGCGAGGCATCGCCTGCCGGTCCTTCCCTGTTCGATCGCGTGCTCGGGCTTTTCAGGCACCGCAACGGCACCAGCCTGCGCGAGGAGATTGCCGGTGCGCTTGCCGAAACGGCGAGCGATGCAGAATCCTTCTCGCCCGGCGAACGCGCCATGCTCAACAACATCCTGCGCCTGCGCGAAGTGCGGGTCGAGGACGTCATGGTGCCGCGCGCCGACATCGAGGCGGTCGAGATCACGACGAAGCTCGGCGATCTTCTGGGGCTGTTCGAACAGTCCGGCCACTCCCGCATGCCAGTTTATTCGGAGACGCTCGACGACCCGCGCGGCATGGTTCATATCCGCGACGTGCTGGCGCATATCACCAAGGTCGCCCGCGTCAGAAAGGGCAGGACGACCAGGAAAACCCCGGTCGCGACGGTTCTCGATCTCGCCCAGGTCGATCTGGCGCGCACCATCGGCGATCTCAACCTGATCCGACCGGTGCTGTTCGTGCCGCCGTCGATGCTCGCCTCCGACCTGATGGGGCGAATGCAGACGACGCGCACCCAGATGGCGCTGGTCATCGACGAATATGGCGGCACCGACGGCCTCGTCTCGCTCGAGGACATCGTCGAGATGGTGGTCGGCGACATCGAGGACGAGCATGACGAGGACGAGCCGATGATCACCCAGGCCGGCGAAGGCGTCTTCATCGTCGACGGCAAGGCCGAGATCGACGACGTCGCCAAGATGATCGGCGAGGATTTCGCCGCCGGCGAGCACGGCGAATATGTCGACACGATCGGCGGCATGATCTTCAATACGCTTGGCCGGGTGCCGGCGCGCGGCGAAGTGGTGCAGGCCATACCCGGCTTCGAGTTCCATGTGCTCGACGCCGATCCGCGCCGCGTCAAGCGCGTGCGCATCGTCGAGACCTTGAAGGGCGAGCGGCGGCGCCGCGCCGTGCGCACCGAGCAGGCTTAGGGTTTGTTTGGAGGCAAGCCCGCGGCCTGATAAATCTTGCGTCCTGATTCGCACGACTCGGAAGCATTGATGGAGCGCCAGGCCGGCCGGATAATTCTGCTTTGGGGCTGGCGGCGCGCGCTGGTGGCGTTTCTTGCCGGGGCGCTGGCGGTTCTTGCCCAGGCGCCTTACGATTTCTTCGCCGTCTGCTTCGTTTCGTTCCCACTGCTGGTGTGGCTTCTCGATGGCGCGACCGGCGAAGCCTCGGACGGTTTTCTGCGGCGCTTGCGGCCGGCTTTCGCCGTCGGCTGGTGGTTCGGTTTCGGCTACTTTCTTGCCGGTCTCTGGTGGGTCGGCTCGGCGCTTCTGGTCGAGGCCGACAGCTTTGCCTGGGCCTTGCCGTTCGCGGTGGTCGGCATCCCCCTCGCGCTGGCCTTCTTTTACGGTTTCGCTGCCGTGGTTGCCCGGCTGTTGTGGAGCAACGACATCGGCCGCATCGCCGCGCTCGCCTTCGGCTTTGCGCTGGCGGAATGGCTGCGCGGCTTCCTGTTCACCGGCTTTCCGTGGAATGCCGTCGGCTATGCGGCGATGCCGGTGCCTTTGCTGATGCAGAGCGTCTCGGTGACCGGCATGGTCGGCATGAACGCGCTGGCGGTCTTCGTCTTCGCGCTGCCGGCGCTGCTTGCGGCGCGCCAGCATCTTCGCCTCGGCGCGGCGTTGCTTGTCGTTCTCGTCGCCGCCCATGCCGGCTTCGGCTATATCCGGCTCGCCGCCCCCGAAAAACCGGCGGCCCATAGCCTCGACGTCCGTATCGTGCAACCTGCCGTCGATCTCACGGAAAAATGGGATGCCTCGGTGCGTGACCGCATCTTCGCCACCATGATGGGGCTTTCGGCCAGGGCACCGGAACCCGGCCATGACAGGCCGCAATTGATCCTGTGGCCGGAGACCTCCGTGCCGTTTCTGTTCACCGAACGTCCGGATGCCTTGCCTGCCATCGGAGAGATGCTTGGCGATGGCCAGATGCTGCTTGCCGGCGTCGTTCGCGAGGAAGGCGGCTCGGCGGCTCGCAGCCGTTACTACAACTCGGTCGTGGCGATCGACGAAAGGGGCGAAATCGTCGATGCCGTGGACAAGGTCCACCTGGTCCCCTTCGGCGAATATCTGCCTTTCGCCGATCTGCTCGGCCGCCTCGGGCTTGAGCAGCTTGTTGCCGGTCCGATGACCTTCGCGGCCGGCAATGAGCGGCACCCGATCGCGCTGCCCGGCGGTATCCGGGCGCTGCCGTTTATTTGCTATGAGGTCATCTTTCCCGATCTCGTCGCGGTTGACGCTACGACAGCCGCGCTTATTGTGAACGTCACCAATGACGCTTGGTTCGGCGACACGCCGGGGCCGTACCAGCACTTCAGGCAGGCGCAGATCCGGGCGGTGGAGAATGGGGTGCCCCTGTTGCGCGCGGCTAATAACGGCATTTCGGCCGTTGTCGACCCGCACGGTCGCATCGTCGACGCGCTGGCAATCGATGCACGCGGCGCCATCGATGTGCGTGTGCCGATCTCCAACCAAGCCATCGTTTCCTCCAGCCAACGACGCATTAACGGAATGCTGATCATGTTTTTGCTCGCCGTAGCGGCATGCATTTTGAACGTAAGGCAAAGGCTACGGGCGAATTGACAGCCGACACATTAGAAACTCATACTGTAAGCGCCTGAAAATTTTCGAAGTCGATAAGGTCGTTCTGTTGGGGCACGGGCCGCGGCGTCGTTTGGGCAGCAAAGTAGAAAAAGCCGGAAAAATTCGGCGAGGACAAAATGACAGAAGAAAACAAGAAAAAGCCGAATCCGATCGACATCCACGTCGGAAGCCGCATCCGGCTTCGCCGCAATATGCTGGGAATGAGCCAGGAAAAACTGGGCGAAAACCTCGGCATAACGTTCCAGCAGATCCAAAAGTACGAAAAGGGCACCAATCGCGTTGGCGCCAGCCGTTTGCAGGCAATCGCCTCCATACTCGGCGTGCCCGTCGCCTTCTTTTTCGAGGATGCGCCCGGTCAGGAGCCCGTGGGCAACCGTGGATTTGCCGAGGATGCGTCGATGACCTCCGCCGTCGAATTCTGCGGCAGCCCGGAAGGGCTCCAGCTGAATCGCGCCTTCGTCAAGATCGCCGACGTGAAAGTGCGCCGTAAGATCATTGAGCTTGTGAAGTCGCTCTCCACCGACGAGGTCGATTGACTGGCTCGCGAAGAGTTCAAAGAGGTAGAGTTCGTCGTGGCTGGGCAGGCAATTTCTCGCGCTTGCCCGCATCGAGGGATGTGCATTCCGCAGATGCGCCAAAGCGCGGATCGATTTTGCTCGACACGCTTCCTCGAAGCCGTTTTCCCTCAGTCTGTTGGCGCAAGGGCTGATCGCAGTGCGCCCTGCCGCCGTCTCGGGATGCAAAGATAAATAACGTCAAAATTCATGCCAGAACGGCTGCATGGCTTGACGACCGGCGCCCGGCACCGTTAACAACTGGCGCGCCAAAATCGGCGGCCTGCCGATATTTTTTCAAGAGGGGACACCCGTGACGCGGCACAATTACTTCTTCACCTCGGAATCCGTTGCCGAGGGCCATCCCGACAAGGTCTGCGACCGCATCTCCGACGAGATTGTCGATCTCGTCTATCGCGAAGCCAGAAAGACCGGCATGGACCCGTGGAAGGTCCGCGTTGCCTGCGAGACGCTTGCGACAACCAATCGCGTTGTCATCGCCGGCGAGGTGCGCGTCCCCGAGACGCTGCTCAAGAAGGACAAGGAGGGCAATGTCCTGAAGGATGCGGCCGGCCATCCGATTGTCAACCCGGCCAAGTTCAAGTCGGTCGCCCGCAAGGCAATCCGCGAAATCGGCTACGAGCAGGCCGGCTTCCACTGGAAGACGGCCAAGATCGAGGTCCTGCTGCACGGCCAGTCGCCGGATATCGGCCAGGGCGTCGACAACGCCTCCGACCGGCAAGGTGAGGAGGGAGCCGGCGACCAGGGCATCATGTTTGGCTATGCCTGCCGCGAAACCCCGGACCTGATGCCTGCGCCGATCTATTACAGCCACAAGATCCTCGAACTGCTGGCCGCTGCGCGCCATGAAGGCAGCGGTGATGCAGGCAGGCTCGGGCCGGATGCCAAGAGCCAGGTCACCGTCCGCTATGTCGACGGCAAAGCGGCGGAAGTGACGCAGATCGTGCTGTCGACCCAGCATCTCGATGAGACATGGGATTCGAAGAAGGTGCGCAACGTCGTCGAGCCCTATATTCGCGAAGCACTGGGCGACCTGAAGATCGCCGACAATTGCAACTGGTACATCAACCCGACCGGCAAGTTCGTCATCGGCGGGCCCGACGGCGACGCCGGCCTGACCGGCCGCAAGATCATCGTCGACACCTACGGTGGGGCTGCGCCCCATGGCGGCGGCGCTTTCTCCGGCAAGGACACCACCAAGGTCGACCGCTCGGCCGCCTATGCGGCGCGCTATCTCGCCAAGAACGTGGTTGCCGCGAAGCTCGCCGATCGCTGCACTATCCAGCTTTCCTATGCGATCGGTGTCGCCCAGCCGCTGTCGATCTACGTCGACCTCCACGGCACCGGTAAGGTCGACGAGGCAAAGCTCGAGCGTGCACTGCGCACCGTGATGGACCTGTCGCCGTCTGGCATCCGCCGCCACCTCGATCTCAACAAGCCGATCTATGCCAAGACGTCGTCCTACGGCCATTTTGGCCGCAAGGCCGGCCGCGACGGATCCTTCTCCTGGGAGAAGACCGATCTCGCCAAGGCGCTCAAGGACGCTCTCGCCGAACCGGTCGCCGAAGCAGTCGCCGCCTAACCGCGGCGCCTATGGACCCGAAGGACCGGCCAAGCCGTGCGACCGAGGCCTTTTTCGGTCGCCGGCGCGGCAAGACCATTCGACCACAGCAGGCAGCGGCGCTGGAGAGCGGCTTCGCCGCCTACAGGCTCGATCTGACGGTTGAACCGCCGGCCGATCTGCGCAGCCTTTTCGAAGCCGAAGTTTCCGCTGTCCAGCTCGAAATCGGTTTTGGCGGCGGCGAACATCTTCTGCACCGTGCTACGGCCAGCCAGGCGACCGGCTTTATCGGCGTCGAGCCTTTCGTCAACGGCATGGCCAAGATGATGATGGCGGTCCGGGAGCGGCCGCTTGCCAATCTGCGCGTCTATGATGACGACGCCACGCGCCTGCTGGACTGGCTGCCGCAGGCTTCGCTTGACGGCATTGACCTCCTCTATCCGGATCCGTGGCCGAAGAAGAAGCACTGGAAGCGGCGCTTCGTCAGCCCGGTCAATCTCGACCGCTTCGGGCGCGTCCTGAAGCACGGCGGAAAGTTCCACTTTGCGTCCGACATCGACAGCTATGTGAACTGGACGCTGCTGCATTGCCGTGCGCACGGCGCCTTCACGTGGCAGGCAAGCGAAGCCGCCGACTGGCATCGGCCCTATGATGGCTGGCCGGGGACGCGCTATGAGGCCAAGGCCATTCGCGAAGGCCGACGGCCCGCCTATCTGACCTTCGTGCGGAAATAATCGGGAAATTAGAGCTGAGCACAAGGCGAGCGGGCCGAAGGCTCTCGGCGCTCACCTGGCTCAGAAGCGACGGATATTGTCGAAGGCTGCCGGCTCCATGCCGAGATTGCGCAGATCATGCGCACGCGGCTTGCGACCGTTTTCCACAGCCCGCGACGCTGCTACGGCGCTGCCGAACACGCTAAAGACATCGCCTATGGCTGAAAAAAATCCACGATTGTTCATGATCGTACCCTTTCGAACGCAGTGAGCGCTCCAATTGTGCAATGCAATATAGATAGTCGTGCGTGGCCGGTGCTCAAAGGGGGATCACTGCATGGGCGCCATGCATTTGGCGCAGCGCTGCGGACTCGGAGCCTTGCCGTCATGCACGACGGGCTTGAAACGAGGACCACGATCGTCTATATCAGCTTCAAATTCTTGGTCGGTATGACGAAGAGTGGGTCCACCCGGTCCCGCTCTTTTTTATTACCTGCCGACCAACAGGGATCGAGCGACAGGACCGAATGACAGTGATGGCAAGCGAAGGCGACGATCGCATCATCCGCGAAAGCGGCATCGATGCGCGCATCGCGCTGATCGTTCAGCCGGTACTGCGGGCCATTGGCTTCCGCCTGGTACGTGTGCACCTGTCGGGCCAGAACGGGCTGACGCTGCAGATCATGGCCGAGCGCGAGGACGGCACCATGACGGTCGAGGATTGTGAAGAGGTCAGCCGGGCGGTGTCGCCGGCGCTCGATGTCGATGATCCGA
Organism: Mesorhizobium sp. M1027; assembly: GCF_040318745.1. Lineage (NCBI taxonomy): Bacteria > Pseudomonadati > Pseudomonadota > Alphaproteobacteria > Hyphomicrobiales > Phyllobacteriaceae > Mesorhizobium > Mesorhizobium sp. M1027. The sequence goes on from NZ_JAMYMW010000004.1 coordinate 252,737, forward strand.
TCGAGAAGGCTTATCATCTCGAAGTGTCGTCGCCGGGCATCGACCGGCCGCTGGTCCGCAAATCGGACTTTGCAGCCTGGACCGGCCATCTGGTGAAGATGGAGACGTCGGTTCTCGTCGCCGACCGCAAGCGCTTCAAGGGCAGGATCGCCGAAAGCGACGCGGACGGTGTGGTGATCGAGCGCGACAAGGCCGCTTACGGCGAGGAGCCGACGGTGCGTGTTCCCTACGATGCGATTGCCGAAGCGCGGCTGGTTCTGACCGACGATCTTATCCGCGATGCACTGTCGAAGGACAACCGGGCGCGCAAGGAAGCCAGGAAACGCCGCGGCGAACCCGAAGACGCACCAGCGGGTGCGGAAGACGAAACCGAACAGGAAATGTGATTGGGCTGCCGGCGGTAAGGTCGGCGACAAGCTCGGGAGAAAGAAGATGGTTGTAAGCGCCAACAGGCTTGAACTGCTGCAGATCGCCGATGCGGTCGCGCGTGAAAAGTCGATCGACAAGTCGATCGTCATCGCCGCCATGGCCGATGCGATCCAGAAGGCCGCGCGCTCGCGCTACGGCCAGGAAACCAATATCCGGGCGGATATCAATCCGAATACCGGCGAGATGAAGCTGCAGCGGCTGATGGAAGTGGTCGAGAAGGTCGACGACTACGCGACCCAGATTGCCATTTCCTCGGCGCGCGAGCGAAATCCGGACGCCCAGCTCGGCGATTTCATCGCCGAACAGCTGCCGCCGATGGATTTCGGCCGCATCGCCGCCCAGTCGGCCAAGCAGGTCATCGTGCAGAAGGTGCGCGAGGCCGAGCGCGACCGGCAATATGACGAATACAAGGACCGTATCGGCGAGATCGTCAACGGCACCGTCAAGCGCGTCGAATACGGCAACGTCATCGTCGATCTCGGCCGCGGCGAGGCGATCATCCGCCGCGACGAGCTGATTCCGCGCGAAAACTACAAGTATGGCGATCGCGTCCGCGCCTATGTCTATGACGTGCGCCGCGAACAGCGCGGCCCGCAGATCTTCCTGTCGCGCACCCATCCGCAGTTCATGGCGAAGCTGTTCACCATGGAAGTGCCGGAAATCTACGACGGCATCATCGAGATCAAGTCGGTCGCCCGCGATCCGGGTTCGCGCGCCAAGATCGCTGTCATCTCGCGCGACAGCTCCATCGATCCGGTCGGTGCCTGCGTCGGTATGCGCGGCAGCCGCGTCCAGGCGGTCGTCGGTGAATTGCAGGGCGAGAAGATCGACATCATTCCGTGGTCGCCTTCGGCGGCGTCCTTCATTGTCAATGCGTTGCAGCCGGCGGAAGTTGCCAAGGTCGTGCTCGACGAGGATGCCGAGCGCATCGAGGTCGTCGTTCCCGACGATCAGCTGTCGCTGGCCATTGGCCGCCGCGGCCAGAACGTCCGTCTTGCCTCGCAGCTCACCGGCTGGGATATCGACATCCTGACCGAGCAGGAAGAGAGCGAACGCCGCCAGAAGGAATTCGTCGAACGGTCGTCGCTGTTCATGGAAGCCCTCGACGTCGACGAGATGGTCGGCCAGGTGCTCGCGTCCGAAGGCTTCACCAGCGTCGAGGAAGTCGCGTATGTCGATTCCGGCGAAATCGCGTCGATCGACGGCTTCGACGAGGACACGGCTTCGGAAATCCAGACCCGCGCCCGCGAATATCTGGAGAAGATCGAAGCCGAGCACGACGAGAAGCGCAAGGCCCTCGGCGTCAAGGATGAATTGCGGGAGATTCCCGGCATCACCACCGCCATGATGGTGACGCTCGGCGAGGACGGCGTGAAGACGATCGAGGATTTCGCCGGCTACGCCGCCGACGACCTGACCGGTTGGAAAGAACGCAAGGACGGCGAGACGAAGGTATTCCCGGGTGTGCTCGCCAACCATGGCGTATCACGCGCCGATGCCGAGCAGATGGTCCTGGCGGCTCGCCTGAAGGCTGGCTGGATCACCGAAGACGAGCTTGCCGCCGAGGGTGCGCCGGCTGACGAAACCGTCGGTGCGTGAGGTGAAACCGCATCGCACCGAACCCGCCCTTGGACGAGATGAACGATCGCACCTGCATCGTCACCCGCAGGCAAGCCGAACCGGATGAGCTGATCCGTTTCGTCGTCGGCCCGGATTCGGCCGTCGTTCCGGACATCAAGAGAAACCTGCCCGGCCGCGGTTGCTGGGTGACGGCCGACCGCCTACATATAGAAAAGGCGGCGGCCAAAAACCTGTTTGCCCGTGCTTTCAAGGCGCAGGTGAGCGTGCCAGCCGATCTTGGCGGTATGGTCGACGCGCTGCTTTCCAGGTCCGCTCTGGGCATGCTTGGCTTGGCCCGCAAGGCGGGCGCCATAGCGCTCGGAGCGACCAAGGTCGAGAGCGTCGTGCGCGGCGGACTTGCACTTTTCGTGCTCCACGCGACCGAGGCCTCCGACGATGGCGTCCGCAAGATAAGCCAGGCGCGACGGGCAACCGTCCACCTCGGCGGGCCTGCGATCCGCGCTTACAAACTTTTCTCCGAGGCCGAGTTGAGCTTGGCATTGGGGGGTACAAATGTGATACATGCTGCCGTTCTCGCGGGAGACGCGGGCAGGGCGGTCCAGAAGCGCATGGTTGCGCTCGACCGATATCGGGGCGGTTCCCCGGACGATCTGGCAATGCTTGCGGCCGTTGCTGACGAAGATGATGCCGCAGAGGATATGGAATGAGCGATACGAAATCGGGCGACGACAAGACGCTGAGTGTTACGCCGAAGAAGACCTTGACGCTGAAGCGCCCCGGTATGGAACAGGGCACGGTGCGCCAGAACTTCTCGCATGGCCGCACCAAGTCGGTGGTCGTCGAGACCAAGAAACGCAAGTTCTCGCTGCCTGGCGACAAGCCGGAGCCGGCGGCAGCGCCTGTGTCCGTTTTCACGCCGAAGCCGGTCGCGGCAGCGCCTGCCGTGCAGGAAGCTCCCAAGGCGCCGCCGCCTCCCCCGCCGATCGAACGCGGCGGCATGGTGCTGAACGAGTTGTCGCGCCAGGAAATGGAAGCACGCCGCCGGGCTCTCGAGGGCTCGAAGGTCCGCGACGTCGAGGATCGCCAGCGCGCCATCGAGGAGGCCAAGCGCCGCAGCGAGGACGAAGAGCGCCGCCGCCGCGAGCGCGAGGAATCGGCTCGGCGTCAGGCCGAGGAAGAGGCACGGCTGCAAGCCGAGGCCGAATCCCGCCGCCGTGCCGAGGAAGAGGCGCGCCGCCGTGCGCCGCTCGCCGCCGAACTGGCGACAGTCGATGACGAGGAAGAGGTCAAGCCGAAGCGGGCCGGTGCCGGTGCACCGGTGCGCCGTCTGGTCACGCCCGAAGTGGCACGTCCTGCCAAGCCGACCAAGGGCGAGGAAGACCGCCGCCGCGGCAAGCTGACGCTGAATTCGGCTCTTTCCGACGAGGATGCGCGCGCCCGCTCGCTCTCGTCGATGCGCCGCCGTCAGGAGAAATTCAAGCGCGCGTTGCATAACGAGCCACGCGAGAAAGTCATGCGTGAAGTGATCCTGCCCGAAACCATCACCATCCAGGAGCTGGCGCAGCGCATGTCCGAGCGCGCTGTCGACGTGGTCAAGTTCTTCATGAAGCAGGGCCAGATCCTGAAGCCTGGAGACGTCATCGACGCTGACACGGCCGAACTGGTCGCCACCGAATTTGGCCACACGGTCCGCCGCGTCGCCGAGTCCGACATCGAAGAGGGCTTGTTCAACATCGCCGATCGCCCCGAGGACCTGCAGCCGCGTCCGCCGGTGGTAACGATCATGGGCCATGTCGATCACGGCAAGACCTCGTTGCTCGATGCCATCCGCAATGCCAACGTCGTGTCCGGCGAAGCCGGCGGCATTACTCAGCATATCGGCGCTTATCAGGTCGAGAAGAACGGTCACAAGATCACGTTCATAGACACGCCCGGCCACGCCGCCTTCACGGCGATGCGTGCCCGCGGTGCCCAGGCGACCGATATCGCCATCCTCGTGGTGGCAGCCGACGACAGCGTCATGCCGCAGACGATCGAATCGATCAATCACGCCAAGGCGGCCGGCGTTCCGATCATTGTGGCGATCAACAAGATCGACAAGCATGACGCCGATCCGCAGAAGGTGCGCTCGGAACTGCTGCGCCACGAGGTGTTCGTCGAATCGATGGGCGGCGAGGTGCTGGATGTCGAGGTGTCGGCTACCAAGGGTATCAATCTCGACAAGTTGCTCGAAGCGATCCTGCTGCAGGCCGAAATCCTCGACCTGAAGGCCAATCCGGACCGCACCGCCGAAGGCGTGGTCATCGAAGCCCAGCTCGACAAGGGCCGCGGCCCAGTTGCTACCGTGCTGGTGCAGACCGGCACATTGATGCCGGGCGACATTCTCGTCGCCGGCAACGAATGGGGCCGGGTACGCGCGCTCGTCAACGATCGCGGCGAGCAGGTCAAGGAAGCGCCGCCGGCAATGCCGGTGGAAGTCCTCGGTCTGCAAGGTACGCCGCTGGCCGGCGACCGTTTCGCCGTTGTCAACAACGAGGCCCGCGCCCGCGAGATCACCGAATATCGCCAGCGTCTGGCGCGTGAGAAGGCGGTGGCCAGGCATGCCGGCCAGCGCGGCTCGCTTGAACAGATGATGTCGCAATTGCAGACAAGCGGATTGAAGGAATTCCCGCTGGTCATCAAGGGCGACGTGCAGGGCTCGATCGAGGCGATCAATGCGGCGCTCGACAATCTCGGCACCGACGAGGTGCGCGCCCGCATCGTCCATGCCGGGGCCGGCGGCATCACCGAAAGCGACGTGTCGCTGGCGGAAACGTCCGGGGCTGCGATCATCGGCTTCAACGTTCGCGCCAACGCGCAGGCCCGCGCAGCCGCGGCTGCGGCAGGCATCGAGATCCGCTACTATTCGATCATCTACAATCTGGTCGATGATGTGAAAGCGGCTCTTTCCGGCCTGCTCTCGCCGGAGCGTCGCGAGACCTTCATCGGCAATGCCGAGATCCTCGAAATCTTCGACATCACCAAGGTCGGCAAGATCGCCGGCTGCCGTGTCACCGAAGGCAAGGTCGAGCGTGGTGCGGGCGTGCGCCTGATCCGCGACAATGTCGTCATCCACGAAGGCACGCTGAAGACCCTGAAGCGCTTCAAGGACGAAGTTTCGGAAGTTCCGGCCGGCCAGGAATGCGGCATGGCCTTCCAGAACTACGAGGACATGCGCGCCGGCGACGTCATCGAGTGCTTCCGCGTCGAGATGGTGACCAGGACGCTGTAGTGTCGGCATATGGAGCAAGAACGAAGCCTTGAGTACCGCTTTGTTCTGTCTCCTGCCGATTTTTCAGGGGTCTACTCAAGGGCGCGGAGCGAAAGTCGTCTCGGCGCCCTGAGACGGTTGTTTTACTGCTTTCTCGTTGGCATTCCGCTTGTGCTTGCCACAAACTATCTCGACGGCTCCGGTGCTTTGGCCGGAGTCGCGGGAGTTGTGGGCATGATGACCATTGTCACGGGTATCATGATCAATCTCGGCCCCATTCTGGCGAGGCGAGTCGAGGTTGCTCATTTCGAGCCTGAACCCACCATGATCCGAGTGGATGTCGCCGGCATCTCAAAGCGTGCCGCAGATACAGAGATCCACATCGGATGGAAATCCGTAAGCCGAGTTACTCTGACCGAATTCGGCATCGGTTTTGTGACGCAAGAGGGTGGCTGGTTTATTCCGATGAGTGCATTTGGGTCCGAGAGCGATTTGAAAGCCGAATACGACAGGATCGTTTCGTTCATGGTCTCATTACAGGCCGGCCCGGAGACAGAGCATTCAGTGCCGCGCACCTTACATTAGCTGAGGTGCAGGTTCCTTGGGGTAGCCAAGCCGGATCAACGGCGCTAAGTCAACCGTTTGAGGCGGTTCGAACCCGCACTGAGAGAAGAGATTTTCATGCCAAGACCATCAACAGCTGGCCCATCCCAGCGCATGCTGCGCGTCGGCGAGCAGGTGCGCCATGCGCTCTCCGAGACTTTGCAGCACGGCGAAATTCTCGATCCGCTGATCGAGAATGCCGTGGTCTCGGTTTCCGAAGTGCGTATGTCGCCCGATCTGAAGATCGCCACCGCCTTCGTCTCACCGCTTGGCGCCAAGGATGCCGGCGTGGTGGTCGAAGCGCTCAACAAGCATGCGAAGTTCGTCCGCGGCCGTGTCTCCGGCGCGCTGCGGCAGATGAAGTACATGCCGGAATTCCGCTTCCGGCTCGACACCAGCTACGACAATTTCCAGAAGATCAACGAATTGCTGCACTCGCCCGAAGTGGCGCGCGATCTCAGCGCCGACGACAAAGACAAAGACGACCGGAAGGATAGCGAATAGTGGCGCGTCGCGGCAAGAAGAAGGGCCGGCCGATCTCGGGCTGGCTGGTACTGGACAAGCCGGTCGGCATGGGCTCGACCGAAGCCGTGTCCAAGATCAAATGGCTGTTCCAGGCGGAAAAGGCCGGCCACGCCGGCACGCTCGACCCGCTCGCGTCCGGCATGCTGCCGATCGCGCTCGGCGAAGCGACTAAGACCGTGCCTTACGTCCAGGACGGCGCCAAGGTCTACCGCTTCACGGTTGCCTGGGGCGAGGAGCGTTCGACCGACGACCTCGAAGGCCCGGCGACCAAAAGCTCGGACCGCCGTCCGGCGGAAGCCGACGTGCTGGCGCTGCTTTCGAAATATACCGGCGTCATCATGCAGACGCCGCCGCAATTTTCGGCGATCAAGATCGCCGGCGAGCGCGCTTATGACCTTGCCCGCGATGGCGAGACGGTCGACATTCCGGCACGCGAGGTCGAGATCGGCCGGCTCGACCTGGTCGAGCATATGGTCGATCGCACCGTCTTCGAGGTCGAATGCGGCAAGGGCACCTATGTCCGCTCGCTGGCGCGCGACATGGGCCGCGACCTCGGCTGCTTCGGCCACATTGCCGAGCTGCGGCGGGTCGAGGTCGAGCCGTTCACGCAGGAAGATTTCGTCACCCTGGCCGAGCTGGAAATCGCCCGCTTCGGCGAGCAGGGCGAGCCGCAAGCAGCGGACGCCCCGATCGACTTCGGTGCCATCGATGCACTCCTGGTCGACACCGCCGCGGCGCTCGAATGCCTGCCGCAGGTCGCGATCAGCGATGATGCGGCAACCAAAATCCGCCTCGGCAATCCGGTCATCATTCGCGGCCGTGACGCGCCGGTGGAAGCGGAGGAGGCCTGCGCCACCGCGCGCGGCAAGTTGGTCGCCATCGGCGCCATTGAGCAAGGCATGTTCAAGCCAAAGCGGGTCTTTATCGGGTAACAGCTGTGGCCCGGCGCATGATCTCCAAACCGGATTCTATTTTGGGAAACGATCATGCGTTAGATCAACGGGGCTACGGTGCCGTTTGCCGTCCGAAAGGATGCGCTGCGCTGTAGTGCCGTTCGACGCTGCACTCGAGGGGGCACATGGCAAAGGCTGACACGGTCAACAAACGAGCGGCGCTCAAAACACGGAGGCCGCCGGTCGGGGCTTCGCCGGGCACGCTGATCGCCGACCCGGCGGCGCGCCGCTCCGAGCTCAGGCTGACGTTGATCTCGCCTGAAAAGTTCAAGACGATCGAGAATGCCAGCATCGACGACGTCAACACCCATTGCCACAATTGGCCGGTCATCTGGCTCGACTGCACAGGCCTCGCCAATATCCAGCTGATCGAGGAGATCGGCCGGATTTTCAACCTGCATCCGCTGGCGCTGGAAGACGTCGTCAACACCGGTCAGCGGCCGAAGGTGGATTTCTTCGAGGACCACGCCTTTGTCGTCGTCAGGATGATCGACGACGTCACCGCGCACCGTTACGAACAGATCGCCGTCTTCTTCGGCAAGACCTTCGTCGTCACCTTCCAGGAGCGCGAAGGCGACCCATTCGACCCCGTGCGCAAGCGGATCGCAAGCTCGGTGCCCAACCGCTTGCGCTCGCGCGGCGCCGACTATCTCGCCTATGCTTTGATCGACGCCATCGTCGACAGCTATTTCCCGCCGATCGAGGCTGCTGGCGAATTGGTCGATAGCATCGAGGACCAGATGCTGCACCAGGCGCACAAGCACCAGATGCGGCAGCTTCACGAATTGCGGCGCGATGCCAATGTGCTGAAGGGAGTGCTTTGGCCGATGCGCGATGCGCTGGCGACCATGATCCGCAACGACGTGCCCTATGTGAAGGCCGAAACCAAGATATTCCTGAACGACACGCTCGATCATTCGCTGCGATTGATCGAACTGGTCGAAACCCAGCGCGACATGCTGACCGGCCTGATCGAGATGCACTTGTCGCTCAGCCAGGCGCGCACCAACGACGTCATCAGCTATCTGACGATCGTCTCGGTGATCTTCATGCCGCTTACCTTTCTCGTCGGCGTATGGGGCATGAATTTCGACCCCGACACCTCGCCCTGGAATATGTCGGAGCTGAAGGCCTATTACGGCTATCCCCTGTCGCTCGCCTTCATGGCGCTTGTTGCGGTCGGGCTCTTTGCGTACTTCAAATGGAAGAAATGGCTCTGACTAGGCGGAAGTGCCCGTTTATGCAGCGAAAAGCCGGCTTGTGAATTAGGCTGGCCTTTTTGTCGGAATTGCACTATATGCGCCGCAGCTTCGCGCTTTGACGCGTTGCTTGCACCGGCCCCTGCTGGACGACATCCCGGCTGAGGGCGTCCCGTTTCCTCAAACAGACAAGGAAAAACACGATGTCGATTACTGCCGAACGCAAGAAGGAATTGATGGGCGAATTCGCAACCGCCAAGGGCGATACCGGGTCTCCGGAAGTTCAGGTGGCCATCCTTTCCGAGCGCATCAAGAACCTGACCGATCATTTCAAGGACCACAAGAAGGATAACCATTCCCGCCGTGGTCTGCTCGCTCTCGTTTCCCAGCGCCGCAGCCTGCTTGATTATCTCAAGCGCAAGGACGACGCGCGCTATCAGACGCTGATCGAGAAGCTCGGTCTGCGCCGTTGACGAATTGACCGGCGGGTTCTTTCGAGAGCCCGCCGGTCGCGCATTGGAGCATCGGATCATCCAAGGCTCCAATGAAGAAAGCAGAGCGCCGCGCACCGGTTTGGCTGCGCAAAGGACGCTCTGAAGTTTTAGATTTGCGCAGGATACTTTCCGAAAACCTGGTTTTCGGGTTCACGCGCAAGGCCAGTCGGATCGATTGGCCAACCCGGTTTCGAAACAGCAGAGGGCCATTCGAAACCGCCCATGGACGGTCATGGGGCAGGATTGCAGGACGCTCGTGCGGCACCGCGCCGAATAGCCGAGCTTCCCGTTGTCTTGCCCGTGGCTGCCCGAGAAAGGAAGCCAAGGGAAAGGGCATCCGCGCACGCTGAAACGGCGCGGCCCTTTCCGCATACGAAGGACAAGACATGTTCAATTACCACAAAGTGGAAATCGAATGGGGCGGCCGCCCGCTCATTCTCGAAACCGGCAAGATCGCGCGTCAGGCTGATGGCGCGGTGCTGGCTACCTACGGCGAAACCAAGGTTCTCGCCACCGTCGTCTCGATGAAGGAGCCGAAATCCGGCCTCGATTTCTTCCCGCTGACGGTCAACTACCAGGAAAAGACTTACGCCGCCGGCAAGATCCCGGGTGGCTATTTCAAGCGGGAAGGCCGTCCGAGCGAGAAGGAAACGCTGGTTTCCCGCCTGATCGACCGCCCGATCCGCCCGCTCTTCGCCGAAGGCTACAAGAACGACACCCAGATCGTCGTCACTGTCGTCCAGCACGATCTCGAAAATGATCCGGACATCCTGTCGATCGTCGCCACCTCCGCCGCCCTGACCTTGTCCGGCGTGCCGTTCATGGGTCCGGTCGGCGCCGCCCGCGTCGGGTACATCAACGGCGAATATGTGCTCAACCCGCACGTCGACGAGATGCAAGAATCGAAGCTCGACCTGGTCGTCGCCGGCACCGCCGACGCCGTGCTGATGGTCGAGTCCGAAGCCAAGGAACTCGGCGAGGACCTTATGCTGGGCGCCGTCATGTTCGGCCACAGGGGATTCCAGCCGGTGATCGACGCGATCATCAAGCTGGCTGAAGTCGCGGCCAAGGACCCGCGCGACTTCACCGCCCCAGACTATTCCGCACTTGAAGCCGAGATGCTCAAGATCGTCGAAGGCGAGCTTCGCGACGCCTACAAGATCACCGACAAGCAGAAGCGCTATGCCGCCGTCGACGCCGTCAAGGCGAAGGTCAAGGCCGCGTTCGCGCCGGCAGAAGGCGAAGAGGCCAAGTACACGTCCGAACAGATCGGCACCGTGTTCAAGGAACTCCAGGCCAAGGTCGTGCGCTGGAACATCCTCGACACCGGCTCGCGCATCGACGGCCGCGACCTGAAGACGGTCCGCAAGATCGTCTCGGAAGTCGGCGTCCTGCCGCGCACGCACGGCTCGGCGCTGTTCACCCGTGGCGAGACCCAGGCGCTGGTCGTCGCCACGCTCGGCACCGGCGAGGACGAGCAGTATGTCGATTCGCTGACCGGCATGTACAAGGAGAAGTTCCTCCTGCACTACAACTTCCCTCCCTATTCGGTCGGTGAGACCGGCCGCATGGGTTCGCCGGGCCGCCGCGAAATCGGTCATGGCAAGCTCGCCTGGCGCGCCATCCGGCCGATGCTGCCGACCGCCGACCAGTTCCCCTATACGTTGCGCGTCGTTTCGGAGATCACCGAGTCCAACGGTTCGTCATCGATGGCTACCGTCTGCGGCACCTCGCTGGCGCTGATGGATGCCGGCGTGCCACTGGCCAAGCCGGTCGCCGGTATTGCAATGGGCCTGATCAAGGAAGGCGAGCGCTTCGCCGTGCTCTCCGACATTCTTGGCGACGAGGACCACCTCGGCGACATGGACTTCAAGGTTGCCGGCACCGCCTACGGCATCACCTCGCTGCAGATGGACATCAAGATCGAGGGCATCACCGAGGAGATCATGAAGATCGCGCTTGACCAGGCCAAGGAGGGCCGTCAGCACATTCTCGGCGAAATGGCCCACGCGCTGTCCGGCGCGCGTGCCGAACTCGGCGAGTTCGCACCGCGCATCGAGGTCATGCACATTCCGACCGACAAGATCCGCGATGTGATCGGCTCGGGCGGCAAGGTCATCCGCGAAATCGTCGAAAAGACCGGTGCCAAGATCAACATCGAGGATGACGGCACGGTCAAGATCGCTTCGGCCAACGCCAAGGAGATCGAGGCGGCGAAGAAGTGGATACACACCATCGTCGCTGAGCCGGAAGTCGGGGAGATCTACGAAGGCACGGTCGTCAAGACCGCCGACTTCGGCGCTTTCGTCAACTTCTTCGGCCCGCGTGACGGTCTCGTCCACATCTCGCAGCTCGCCAATGATCGTGTCGCCAAGACCTCCGATGTCGTCAAGGAAGGCGACAAGGTCTGGGTCAAGCTGATGGGCTTCGACGAGCGCGGCAAGGTCCGCCTGTCGATGAAGGTCGTCGACCAGGCCACCGGCAAGGAAATCGCTCGCGACAAAAAGAGCGAAGGCGAAGAAAACGCCGCCTAAGCTGATCTAACTATGCAATCGAAGCGGGCGCGCCGGAAGGTCGCGCCCGTTTGCATTCAACAACAGCCTTGCAGTTCAAGAGTGGTGAATGTCCGCCGAGCCGCTGAAGACGCTTTTCCATCCATTCGAGGCGGGGGCTGTGTCCCTGCCACGAAAGGATGAATGCATTCTCTTTCTCGGTGCCGAGCCCGGCTTTCGCTTACCCGAAGGCTTTGATGCCAAGCTTCATCTCGTCCAAGGCTTCAGGCCGCATTTTCGTGCCTTGCAGGCATCCGGCTTCACTGTCACGCCGCAGGTCGAAGGCGAGGCTTTCGACGCGGCATTTGTGCTCGCCGGCCGCCATCGCGGCCAAAACGAGTTGCGCGTCGCCGAAGCGGTCGAACGCGTGGCACCAGGGGGGTTGATCGTCGTCGCCGGCGGCAAGGACGATGGCGTCGCCAGCCTGCGCAAGCATGTCGGCGCCCTTGTGCCGCTCGAAGGCCACCTGCCGAAGCATCACGGCATTGCCTTCTGGTTTCGCCGGCCGGCCGATACCGTTGCCGCGGCAACGCTTCGAGCCGCCAATCCGGATTTGGTGGTCGAGGACCGCTTCCGCACGGCCCCAGGCATGTTTTCCTTCGACAAGATCGATGCGGGATCGAAGCTGCTGGTCGAAAATCTGCCCAACGATCTGCGTGGCAGTGTTGCGGATTTCTGTGCCGGTTGGGGCTATGTCGCTGCCGAGGTCGCCGCCCGCTCACCCGGCATATCGGCGCTTGACCTTTACGAAGCGGATTTCGAGGCGCTGGAGGCGGCCAAAACCAATGTCGGCAGCACAGGCGTGGAACCACGTTTCTTCTGGACAGATCTTTTGAGCGAACCGGTCGAGCGCCGCTACGATGTGGTCGTCATGAACCCGCCCTTTCACCGCAGCCGGGCGACTGAGCCGGAAATCGGTGCCGGTATGATCCGCGCGGCAGGCAAAGCGCTGAAGCCGGGCGGCCGGTTGTTCATGGTGGCAAACCGTCAGCTTCCCTACGAACCGGTGCTGGCGGCCGCCTTCTCCAGCCATGGGGAGCTCGCCCGCGACGGCATGTTCACGGTCTTCTCGGCGCGACGCTGAAACGCTGCGGGGCAAGCCGGCGACGTGTCGCTCGCGCTATTCCCGTCCGGCGTCGGTCTGCTTCAACTCGTCAAGCGTCGGCATGGACACGATGTGATAGCCGGAATCGACATAGTGGATTTCGCCGGTGACGCCGGACGACAGGTCGGACAGCAAATAGAGCGCGGAGCCGCCGACTTCGTCGATCGTCACCGTACGGCGTAGCGGCGAGTTGCGCTGCTGGTAGGAGAACATGTGGCGTGCGTCGGAAATCCCGGCGCCCGCAAGCGTCCGTACCGGTCCCGCCGATATGCCGTTCACCCTGATGCCTCGCGGGCCGTAGTCGTTGGCTAGATAGCGGACGCTGGCCTCCAGCCCGGCCTTGGCAACACCCATGACGTTGTAGTTCGGCATGACGCGAACCGAACCCGCATAAGTCAGCGTGATCATCGAGCCGCCGTCCTTCATCAACGTGGCGGCGTGGCGGGCAACCTCGGTGAAGGAATAGCAGGAGATCACCATGGTGCGGATGAAATTGTCGCGGCTGGTATCGGCGTAGAGGCCTTTCAGCTCGTTCTTGTCGGAAAAACCGATGGCGTGGACAATGAAGTCCAGCCCACCCCATGCCTTGCCCAAGGTCTCGAAAGTTGCGGCGACCGATGCGCTGTCCTCGACGTCGCAAGGCACCACCAGCGATGCGCCCAGCTTCTCGGCGAGCGGCTTGACCCGGCGTCCGAAGGCCTCGCCCTGATAGGTGAAGGCGAGTTCCGCGCCATGTTCGGACAGTTTGCGGGCGATACCCCAGGCAATGGAATGATCGTTGGCGACACCCATGACAAGCCCGCGCTTGCCCTTCATCAATCCGTCCATGGTCGGCAAATCCTTATGCGGAATAGCGCTGGAAAATCAGCGTAGCGTTGGTGCCACCGAAACCGAACGAATTGGACAAAACAGTGTCGATCCTTGCGTCGTCGATGCGCTTGCGCACGATCGGCATGCCTTCGAATTCCGGATCGAGGTTCTCGATATGGGCGCTCTCGCCGATGAAGCCGCCTTGCATCATCAGGATCGAGTAGATCGATTCCTGCACGCCGGCCGCACCTAGCGAATGGCCGGTCAGCGATTTCGTCGATGTGATGAAAGGCACTTCCTCTCCGAACACCTCGCGGATGGCGCCCATTTCCTTGGAGTCGCCGACCGGCGTCGAGGTGCCGTGCGTATTGATGTAGTCGACTGGTGAAGTGACGGTCGCCATTGCCTGTCGCATGCAGCGTGCCGCGCCTTCGCCCGATGGCGCCACCATGTCGTAGCCGTCCGAGGTGGCGCCATAGCCGACGATCTCGGCATAGATCTTGGCGCCGCGCGCTTTTGCGTGCTCGAGCTCTTCAAGAATCAGCACGCCGGCGCCGCCGGCAATGACGAATCCGTCGCGATCGACGTCGTAGGCGCGGGAGGCGACCGATGCCCTGTCGTTGAACTTGGACGACATGGCGCCCATGGCATCGAAGAGATCCGACATCGTCCAGTCGAGATCCTCATGGCCGCCGGCGAAGACGATGTCCTGCTTGCCCCACTGGATCAGCTCGTAGCCATTGCCGATGCAATGCGCAGACGTCGAGCAGGCCGATGAGATGGAATAGTTGACGCCGTGGATCTTGAACCAGGTGGCAAGCGTCGCCGACGCGGTCGACGACATCGCTTTTGGCACCGCGAACGGGCCGATCCGCTTGGGGCTGCCGTTTTTGATCGTGGTCTCGGCCGCCTCGACGATTGCACGGGTCGACGGTCCGCCGGAGCCCATCACGATGCCGGTGCGCTCGTTGGTGATGTCGGTCTCGTCGAGGCCGGCATCTGCGATCGCCTGGTCCATTGCGACGTGGTTCCAGGCAGCACCCTGCGACAGGAAGCGCATGGCGCGACGGTCGATCATGCCCGACGGATCCAGTGTCGGCGCACCCCACACCCGGCAACGGAAGCCATGCTCGGCGAAAGAGTCGGAGAAGCTGATGCCGGATCTGGCATCGTGCAGCGAGGTCTGCACCTCGTTGGCATTATTGCCTATCGACGACACGATGCCGAGACCTGTGACTACGACCCGTCTCATTCGCAACTCCTTCCAGCGCGGACCTCCGAAACCTGAAATCGATTTGCGGAACGGAACCATGCGCAAAATTAAAGTGCTACAGCGTCCTTTGGACGTCCAAGACGTGGCACTGTAGGGTCTTCGTTCAGACGGCGGCCGATTGCTTGGAAAGACCGACCTTCAGATCCGTTGCCGCATATATGGGCTCGCCATCTGCCTTCAGCCAGCCATCGGCGATACCAAGCACAAGCCGACCGCGCATCACCCGCTTGAAGTCGACGCCATACTCCACCTTCTTGACCGTTGGCGTGACCATGCCTTTGAACCTCACCTCCCCGGTCGACAGAGCCATTCCCTTGCCGGGTTCACCGAGCCATCCGAGATAGAACCCCGTCAACTGCCACATGGCGTCCAGGCCCAGGCATCCCGGCATGATCGGATTGCCAATGAAATGGCAGGCGAAAAACCACAAATCCGGCTTGATATCGAATTCCGCGCGGATGAAACCCTTGTCGAACGCACCGCCAGTTTCGCTGATCTCGGTGATGCGGTCGAACATCAGCATCGGCGGATAGGGCAGCTGCGCATTTCCCGGTCCGAACAGCTCGCCGCGGGCGCAGGCAAGCAATTCCTCGTAACCGTAGCTGGATTTCGAACCCGCCATCAATCTCGTCCCCGTGATCGTCCCGGGCGATAGGCGCCCTTGTCGGTGGTTTCCTAACACAATCTGTTTCAGGCCGGAAACCGGCGTTTGCGCTTAACCTGCCCGTCTGCCCGGGTCAATGCGCGCTATTGATCGCATTCGGTCGACAGAATATATGTCACGACACGTTCAGTTTCGGCAGATGCTCTATTTCTGCCATTTTGGGCGTGTCTGAGGCGGAACTGTGAGCGCGACGGGTAGATGGATCTGGGTTGCCGGAAGGATAATGTCGCTGTGGACAAGCGGGTTCGCGAGGCCGGTCTGAGGCCGACACGCCAGCGCATCGCGCTGGCCGATCTGCTTTTCGCCAAGGGCGACCGCCATCTTTCGGCCGAGGAACTGCACGAGGAGGCGCTTGCCGCCGGCGTGCCGGTGTCTCTGGCCACCGTCTACAATGCTCTGCACCAGTTTACCCAGGCCGGTCTTCTGCGCATCCTTGCCGTCGAGGGATCGAAGACTTATTTCGACACCAACACCTCCGATCACCATCATTTCTATATCGAGGGCGAAAACAGGATCTTCGATATCGACAGCGGCCCGGTGACGGTTTCCAACTTGCCGGAACCGCCGGAAGGCATGGAGATCGCCAATGTCGATATCGTGGTGAGACTGCGTCCGAAACGCTGCGACTGACCGGCGCCTTATGAAATTCCTGGATTTGACGCTCCGGCTCGAATGGGTCGCAGTCGCGGTGGCGGCTTTTGTCTTCTATGCGATCGCTGGTGTTCCTGGTGGTTGTTTGGGATATGGCTTGAAGCTGTCGAGCAGTTTCCAGGATACCCATCTCGGCCGCATCGGCCGCTAAACCATCCCCGAACCGAAGATCAGCGAAACAAGTGCCGGATCCGGTGCTTGCCGTGCTGGCCCGACCTGCGGTCCAGAAACGTCAGTTCTTGACCTTTTCGCCGGGATAGGCACCCCAGACGAGCGACTGCGCGAGCCAGCCGGTATGACCGTCGAAGGTCATTTCGCACCACTGGCCATCGCAGGACTTGATCGTGCCCATCACCCCCGGTTCGAGGATCGCGATGACGCCAGCATCTTTTGCCGGATCGTCCAGGAGGTTGACGCGAGCGTCCTTGCCGCGCTGCCAGGGGGCGACGATCGCCGTACGGCGGCCCGAAAGCAGCGACTGATTGATCCAGCCTTCCGAGCCGTCGGCATCGCGCACACGGCGCCACGTATCGAACTCCTGGATGATCTCCATCGGCAGGCCTGGCTTCATATACATCCAGTCGACGGAATAATTGACGCCCGGCCCAACGCGCGAGTTGACGCGGCCGGATTTCAGGCTGACGAAGCGCGGCAGCGGCAAGCCGCTTGGTCCGAGCGTGACGCTCTGGGCGGGTGCCGCGGCACTTTGCGCCATCACCAGTGGGCTATGGATGAGAGCGCCGAGGAATGCTGCACTGAGGGTCAGGCGGAGCGACGCGAAACCAGACACTTTCGTTCCTTTCGGCGCCGGCCCATCGGCCTTCGCCCCTTTTTCTTTGTCTTCGGCGGAACCGCTTGTTACATGAATGACCGGTACCGCGATCGGCTCTCAGTTTCGCCGTTCTTGGTTAAAGAGGTCTCAACGAGATCGGGTTCGAGGAAACAATGGCAGGCAAAAAGAAGCCCCTCGTCATCATCACGCGCAAATTGCCCGACCCGGTCGAGACCCGCATGCGCGAGTTGTTCGACGCCCGCTTGAATGTCGAGGACAGGCCGATGACGCAGCCGGAATTGGTGGCGGCGGTCAAGGAGGCCGACGTGCTGGTGCCGACCGTGACCGACAATATCGATGCGGCGCTGATTGCCCAGGCTGGCGACAACCTCAAGCTGATCGCCAATTTTGGCAATGGCGTCGACAAGATCGATGTTGCGGCAGCGGCCAAGAAAGGCATCACCGTCACCAACACGCCGAACGTGTTGACCGAAGATACGGCCGACATGACCATGGCGCTAATGCTGGCCGTGCCGCGGCGGCTGGCCGAAGGCGCCAACGTGCTGACCGGCGACAAGAAATGGGCGGGCTGGTCGCCGACTTGGATGCTCGGCCGGCGCATCTGGGGCAAACGGCTCGGCATTGTCGGCATGGGTCGCATCGGCACCGCCGTCGCCAGGCGCGCCAAGGCCTTTGGCCTCTCGATCCACTACCACAACCGCCACCGCGTGCTTCCGGCAATCGAGGACGAGTTGGAAGCGACATATTGGGAAAGCCTCGACCAGATGCTCGCCCGCATGGACATTATCTCCGTCAATTGCCCATCGACACCGGCAACCTTCCACCTGCTTTCGGCGCGGCGGCTGGCGCTTCTGCAACCGTCAGCTTACATAGTCAACACCGCGCGCGGCGATATCATCGATGAGGAATCGCTGGTCAAGCTCATCCATGACGGCAAGATCGCCGGCGCCGGCCTCGACGTCTACGAGCACGAGCCGGCGCTGAACAGCAAGCTGCTGAAACTTGCCCACAAAGGCAAGGTCGTGCTGTTGCCGCATATGGGCTCGGCGACCCTCGAAGGCCGTATCGACATGGGCGAGAAGGTAATCATCAACATCCGCGCCTTCTTCGACGGTCATCGCCCGCCCGACCGCGTGCTGCCATTGAGGGCGTGACCTGCCGTCACACCGGCACCGGTCTTGCCGCGGCAACCGCGTGTTCGTCGTTGGATAGCGTTGGCTTACCAAAGGGCCTTGCGCATGGTGATTGAGGTCGGTCGGTCGTAGCCCTTGTGCGCTGTCCGTTCGGTTTCACGAAAACCGAGGCGGGCAAAGGCTGCGTGATTTCCGGTCAGCTCGATCCGGGTCTGGAGCTCGATGGCGGTCCTGTTATGGCCGCGGGCGAGATCTTCGACGGCCTGCAGCAGCTGTTTTCCAATGCCTTGTCCCTGAAGAACCGGCTCGACCGCGAGCTTTCCAATATAGAGGTCGTCTGCGCGCTTCAGGACGAAGACGCAACCGACGATCTCGTTTTCCTTCAGGGCCAGGAATGCTGTCTCCTCCAGCGCTCTAGCCCTGAGATTTTCAACGGTAAGTCGATGCGCCGAGGACGGCGGGTCAATGACGCCGTCCATGAAGGCGAAGGCGCGCAGGACAAGGGCCAAGAGCTCGGCCCAACGGTCGAAATCGGCCGCAAGCTGCACAATGGAGACCTCGGCAGGCTGGCTCACGGGCTGGTTCGCTTGTAGCGGATCGTATCGAAGCGTGCGGCCAGCGCATCGTAGAGCAGCAGTCGCCCGACCAGCGGCTCGCCAATCCCGGTGATCAGCTTGATCGCTTCCATTGCTTGCAGCGTGCCGATGACCCCGGTCAGCGCGCCGACAATGCCGGCCACCGCGCAGGACGGCACCAGTCCCGGCGGCGGCGCCTCGGGAAAGAGATCGCGGTAGCTTGGGTTCAACGTGCCGTCCGGGCCGGTTTCGAACGGCTTCAGCACGGTGACCGAGCCGTCGAAGCGGCCAACGGCGGCATGCACGAGCGGCCGGCTTTCGGCGGCGCAGGCGTCGGCCACTGCGTAGCGTGTTTCGAAATTGTCGGAGCCGTCAACGACGATGTCATAACGGGCGATGAGGGCAGGGGCGGTGTCTGCGGTCAGCCTGAAATTGTGCTCTTCCACCACGACGTTTGGATTGATGCGGCTGATCGCAGCCTTGGCACTGTCGGTCTTTGCCATGCCGACCATGTCCGTGCCGTGGATCACTTGTCGTTGCAAGTTGGAAAGGGAGACACTGTCGTCATCGACGATACCGAGCGTGCCAACGCCCGCAGCGGCGAGATATTCGAGCACCGGCGCACCCAATCCGCCGGCGCCGATGACCAGCACCCGCGCCCGCTTTAGCCGCTGCTGGCCGGCGCCGCCGATTTCGGGCAGCACTATGTGGCGGGCGTAGCGTTCGAGCTCTTCGTCGGTAAGGGCGGCTGCGATCATCCCCGGACCTTATAACGGAGGAAAAAACTTGTCAGGCATCAATACGTGCCACTCAGCAATGCGCCATGGCCGAAGGTCAAATGGTCGGCCTGACCTTACCGTGATCTACGGTCAGGAACTGCGCTCGTCCCTTGAGGCTGTCAAACAACGCGGCATCGGTCCCGGTCATGAAGGCCTGGCAGTTCAGTTCCTCCAGGATCGAGAACAAGGCCGCCCGTCGACCGCCGTCGAGATGGGCGGCAATCTCGTCGAGCAGCAGGATCGGCGTCATGCCCGATATTTCGCCGGTTAGCCGCGCATGCGATAAGACGATGCCGACCAGCAGCGCCTTCTGCTCGCCGGTCGAACAGAGCTCGGCTGGCATCGCTTTGGGCCGGTGGCGCACCACGAGGTCGGTACGGTGCGGGCCGTCGAGCGTGCGCCCGGCGGTGCGGTCGCGGTCGCGCCCCTGGGCAAGGGCGTGACGGAACCGTTCCTCGACGTCGACGGCCGGTAAAATACCGATTTCGCCTTCCAGTTCGCCCGAGATGCCGATGTCGGCTTGCGGAAACGGTCCGTCGCCGGGCAGCCGGTCGATCATGGCGGCGAGCAGGCGCACCAGTTCGGCACGCGCCGCGGCAATTGCCACGCCGGTCTCGGCCATTTGCATCTCGATCGCATCGAACCACGCACTGTCGCGCGAACCGTCGGCAAGCAGCCTGTTGCGGCCGCGCATTGCCTTTTCGTAGTCAAGCGCGCGCTGCCCGTGGCCGGGATCGATCGCAAGCACCAGCCGGTCGAGGAAGCGCCGACGATCGGCCGCCGGCCCGGGGAACAGGCCGTCCATAGCCGGTGTCAACCAGACCACGCGCAGCCATTCCAGCATGTCTTCGGCTGAGCGTGCCGCCGCGCCGTTGATCCGCACTCGCCGGCCGCCTTCGCCGTCGCTGCCCGCTATTCCGGTACCGATCTCGACCTGGCCTTCCGGCCCGTCAAGCCGGGCATGCAGAGCAAAGCCACCGTCGCCGCCTTCGCGCGCCACCTCGACATAGGGTGCGCGGCGCAAGCCGCGGCCAGGCGTGAGCAGCGAGATCGCTTCAAGCAGATTGGTTTTTCCGGCGCCATTGTCGCCGGAGAAAACCACGGCGCCGGGATCAAGGTCGATTGCCAACGCCGCATAGTTGCGGAAATTCGTAAGTGTGAGCTTACTTATGTAGGTCTGCTGCGGTTTTGCAGATTTGGTCACGGCAGCAAGATGGCCCGTTCGGGCCCTACACCCGCATCGGCATCAGCACGTAGAGCGCGGTCTCGTCGGCCATATCGTGGATCAGCGTCGGGGAACCGGCATCCGCCAGCATGAACTTCGCCTCCGTGCCGGTCAGTTGCGCGGCAACGTCGAGCAGGTATTTGGCGTTGAAGCCGATCTCGATCGGATCAGACGAATAGTCGGCCGCCAGTTCCTCGGTGGCACTGCCCGAATCCGGGTTGTTGACCGCAAGCGTGACCTGTCCTTCGGCGATCGAAAGCTTCACCGCCCGGCCGCGTTCGGACGAAATGGTCGAAACGCGATCGACGGCAGCGGCGAAACTCTGGCGATCGATAATCAGCTTCTTGTCGTTGCCGGTCGGAATGACGCGCTGGTAGTCCGGGAAAGTGCCGTCGATCAGCTTGGAGGTCAAGATAACGCTGCCGATGGTGAAACGAATCTTGGTGTCGGACAACTCGGTGGTGACTGCAACATCGGGATCGTCGACCAGCTTTTGCAACTCGCTGACCGTCTTTCGCGGGATGATGACGCCAGGCATGCCCTCAGAGCCTGCCGGCGCATCGATCTCGGCGCGCGCCAGCCGGTGGCCGTCGGTCGCGACAGAGCGCAGTTTCAGCTTGCCGCCGGCCTCGTGCGTGTGCAGATAAATGCCGTTCAGATAATAGCGCGTCTCCTCGGTCGAGATGGCGAACTGGGTCTTTTCGATGAGGCCCTTTAGTCCGACGGAATCGAGCCGGAAAATATGCGAGAACGACCCGGCTGAAAGTTCGGGAAAGTCGGACTGCGGCAGGCACTGCAGGCGGAAGCTCGAGCGCCCCGACGTCACCGTCATGGCGTTGCCGTCTTCGTCGGTCTTCAGCGCCACCTCCGCGCCGTCGGCAAGCTTGCGCACGATGTCGTAGAGCAGATGCGCCGGGACCGTTGTCGCCCCGCCGCGCTCGACCTTTGCCGGCGTCGCTTCGGTCACCTCCAGGTCGAGGTCGGTCGCCTTCATTTCAAGGCTGGCCCCCTCGGCGCTGAGCAGCACGTTCGACAGGATCGGAATGGTGTTGCGCCGCTCGACCACGCGGTGGACATGGTTGAGAGACTTCAGGAGATTTGACCGTTCCAGGATAACACGCATGACGAAACAGGCTCGCTTGAATGAATGAACGGGTCTCCGGCAAGCGGTGCCCCGCGAAAGGTCTGAACAGGCTCAGAATCTGCGTAAACTGACAGGAAAAACCCGGCAAACGCAAGCCCGCGCCACCGGTTCGGACCGGCTGCGCGGGCTTTCTAGGCATAAAAAGGCCGAAGTTCGCGAGCCGGCGTTTCTCGGGCCATCAGGCCTGGTCGTTGATCAGCCTTCTCAGCAATTCGAGCTCCTGCGCCAGTGTGTTGTCGGCACCGGAAAGATCCTCGATCTTGCGCACCGCATGCAGCACGGTCGTATGGTCGCGGCCGCCGAACCGCCGCCCGATCTCCGGCAGCGAGCGCGGCGTCAAAACCTTCGACAGATACATAGCGACCTGCCGCGGCTTGACGATGGTGCGTGTGCGCCGGTTGGACAGCAGTTCGGTCTTCGACACGTTGTAGTGGCGCGCGACGATGCGCTGGATGTCCTCGATACGCACCCGCTTCGGTTCACCCGAACGATAGATGTGGCCGAGGATCTCATCGATGCGGTCGATGGTGATCTGCGGTTCGAAGGATTGGCGAAACAAAAGCTGGTTGAAGGCACCTTCGAGCTCGCGCCCGCTGCCGGTCACCGTGCGGGCGACGTGGTTGAGGATCTCTTCGGAAATATCCAGCGACGCATCGTCGAGCTTGGCGGTGGCAAGCCTGAGCTTGAGCATACCGATACGCATGGCGAAATCCGGGGCCGACATTTCCAGCGCGACGCCGCCGTTGAGGCGCGAGCGGACGCGTGGCTCCAGCGACTCCAATTCGGACGGCGGCCGGTCGGCAGCGACCACCACCTGCTTGGCGCTGTCGAGCAGCATGTTGATCAGATGGCAGAATTCATGCTGGATCGACTTGCCCTGCAGGAACTGCATGTCGTCGATGATGAGGAGATCGATGTCGCGGAGCTGCTCTTTCAGCGTCAGTGCGTTGTTGTCCCGGATCGCGGTGGCGAACCGCCACATGAAATATTCCGCCGTCAGGTAGACGACGCGCGATTTCGGATTCTGCTTCAGCGATTCTGCGGCGATCGCCTGCAACAGATGCGTCTTGCCAAGCCCGACCGTCGCGTGAAGAAAAAGCGGATTGAAACGCACCGCGCTCGACTGCGATTCCGCGACCGCCTTGGCGGCGGCAAAAGCCACTCGGTTCGATGGTCCTTCGATGAAGGAGGTGAAAGTGTAGCGTGGATCGAGCGGCGAACCGAGAACGTTGTGCCGGAACTCGGTTTCTGCCGGCATCCCCGGGCGGGGTACCGGGACCCGTTCGACCCTGCTGGGGCTCGCCGTGCCCGCAGAGAGCGCGGTTTGCGTCTGCCTGGTCATCTTGCGCGCCGGCGCCACTTCTGGCTCAACGCTGTTGCGGCCCTGTCGTGTGGCGGTGCGAACCACGATCTCGATCTTGAGGATCTCCGGATCCTCGTGCTTCCACAATTCGGTGATGAGATCGAGATAGTGGCCGTTGATCCATGAACGCAGGAATGCGGTTGGCACTGAGATGCGGACAATGCCCTTAGAGGATTCAGCGACCTTCATGCGCCCGAACCAGCTCGAATAGACCTCGGTTCCCAGACGCGCCTTCAACTGGGCCTTGACCCGATCGAACTTCTGTTCAGCTTCATTGGAAGCCGCCATGTCGTTCCTTCCGACTAACGTTCCAGGAAATGGGAGGTCGCCTGTAAGCTCCCTTTCGATGCCGCCGCTCTGCATGATCGAGTTCCTTGTCTCTTGTACCTGTTTTCCGCCGGGGATGCGCCTCCTGCATCCATGTTTCCGGCGACCGTGTCTTCGCTGCGACACCATCGCCGCCGCCGGCTGATGAATCGCCTCGTTGTCGGTCCGGCGCCGAAGCGCCGATCCGCTTTGGTCATGTCAGGGCAACAAAATGCCGTCCGGCGAACAACCGCCGGCGCACCGTCGACCTGCCATGTACAATTACGCCAGTCCCCTACCGTATCGAAAAGACAAACCAACCCCGTCCGCGGAGTTGAATCCGCGCCGCAAACTCTGCCAATTTGAGCTGGCCGGTTTCAGGCTGGTCAAGGGCCAAGGGCCCGTCCCTTCGATGGACAGACATTACCGAAATCGTTGTGGATAGAGCAAGGCCACCCCTAACGGATTTTTAAGGAATCTGACTAGCAAGGGACTTTTCGAACGCCATGCTGCAATAGTTGATTTTGACAAAGCCATTGTGATTCAAACCCTTTTCCGGCGAATATGAAAAACGCTACACAACGCGAAATTTTCTGAAATAATTCACTTGACAGCCAATTGTCGCCTATCGGCCGCAGCTGATGTGAACAAGCTGTGGATCACCATCGGTAAGCTTATGAAAAGAAACGGAAATCCGTGACGCTCGGAAATTTTCGTATTGGCGGATTCGGAGGCTCCGAATATGAGCGGGCATGTATATGCCGGCAAAGCATTTCGAACTTTGAAATGCTCGCGGAGCGCCATTTTGCGGGCTTTCTTTTAAGTACTTGCCGGCAAACGAAAAAACCCGGCGCGATTGGCCGGGTTTGAAGTAGCGCAGTTCAGGAATGGATATATCAGGCTGACAGCACCTTGACCCGTTGGGCCAACCGCGACACCTTGCGCGATGCCGTGTTCTTGTGCACCACGCCCTTGGTCGCGGCGCGCATCAGTTCCGGCTCGGCCACCTTGAAGGCAGCCTGTGCGGCCGCCTTGTCGCCAGCCGCGAGCGCCTCTTCGACCTGGCGGATGTAGGTTCGGACGCGGGAGCGGCGGTTCTTGTTGATCGCCGCGCGGCGGGCGATCTTGCGCGTTGCCTTTTTGGCCGAGGAGGTATTGGCCATGGTGCCTCTCTTCTGATCTGGTGGGCGCTTGCGGGATACCGCGGGGCGCAAAAAACAAACGGGCAGCCACAGGCCGCCTCGGTTGGTGCGGCTTATAGTTCAGCTTTTCCGGCACGTCAACGCTGCAGTGTTTTCTTTTTGACCGGTGCCCTCGTCATCTCATCGGTTCGTGAAATTCGGCTTCCGCTTGCCGGTGAAGGCCGCCATGCCTTCCTTCTGGTCATCCAGCGCAAACAGCGAATGAAACAGCCGGCGCTCGAACCGTAGACCCTCGGTGAGCGTCGTCTCATAGGCGCGGTTGACGGCCTCCTTCGCCATCATCACCGACGGTAAGGAAAAATCGGCGATCTTGGCCGCTGCCTTAAGCGCTTCCTCGATCAACTCGCCGGCGGGCACGACGCGCGAGACCAGGCCGGAACGTTCGGCCTCCGCGGCGTCCATCATCCGTCCCGTCAGGCACATATCCATTGCCTTCGACTTGCCGACAAAGCGCGTCAGGCGCTGCGACCCGCCCATGCCGGGCATGACGCCCAGCGTGATCTCGGGTTGGCCAAACTTGGCGGTGTCGGCGGCGATGATGAAGTCGCACATCATCGCCAGTTCGCAGCCGCCCCCCAGCGCATAGCCCGCCACCGCCGCGATGATCGGCTTTCGTGCCCGCGTAAATTCTTCCCAGCCGACGAAGAAATCCTGCACATAAGCATCCACGTAGGAGATCGACTGCATTTCCTTGATATCGGCACCTGCCGCGAAAGCCTTCTCCGAACCAGTGATGACCATGGCGCCAATGTCGGCATTGGCGCCCATGCTGTTCACCGAGGCGACCAGTTCCGCCAGCACTTGTGAATTCAGCGCGTTGAGCGCCTGCGGCCGGTTCAGCGTAATCAGCCCGACCTTGCCGCGGGTTTCGACGATGATGGTTTCATAGCCCATGCTTTGCTCCTCCTCGCTTCTGGTTTAAGCCTGACAGGCCCGGCAGTGGAAAGTCGAACGACCGCTTTGCACGATACGCTCGATGTGGCCGCCACAACCAGGCTTGGAGCAGGCTTCGCCCTCGCGATCGTAAACCGCGAAGGAATGCTGGAAGTAGCCCAGCGATCCATCGGTCTGCATATAGTCGCGCAACGACGAGCCGCCGGCGGCGATCGCATCGGCGACGACCGAGCGGATAGCTTCGGCCAGGCGTTCGCTCTGCTCTTTGGCTTTCTTGCCGGCTCTCGCGAGGGTGCCCGCTTCGCGCAGCGGCGACAGGCCGGCCCGCCAAAGCGCTTCCGAGACGTAGATATTGCCTAGCCCGGCAATTAGCCTCTGGTCCAGAAGTGCCGCTTTCAGCGGTGACTTGCGACCTTTCAGCAACGAAGCGAGCAGCGTGCCGTCGAGTGCGTTGCCTGTAGGCTCGACGCCTAATCCCGCCAGCATCGGATGCATGTCGGGCTCGCCTTCCGAAAACAGCATGAACCCGAAGCGGCGCGGGTCGTTGAAGATCACGCGAGAGCGGACGCCGGCAGGGGATGCGATGTCGAAGACGACGTGATCGTGAGCAGTGTTTTTCGAACGTTCGTGGTGGAACGCGCCGGGCGTTGCGCTCTCGTCGGCCGTTTCGATGCGAAACGAACCCGACATGCCGAGATGGCAGATCAGAACCGGGCCGTTGTCCATGTGCATTGTCAGATATTTGGCACGGCGGCCGAGCGCAGCAATCGTCTTGCCGGTCAGCCGCTCGGAAAATCTCTCGGGGAACGGAAAGCGCAAATCGGGCCGGCGTGCCTCCACACCGACGATGCGGGCGCCTTCCAGGATCGGCTGCAGACCGCGCCGGACCGTCTCGACCTCCGGCAGCTCAGGCATGGCCGCCTGTCATGGCATGGAAGGAGGTGCCGTAACGGCCGCGCGCCAGCCCGAGATGTTCGGCCACCGTTTCGCCGATGTCGGCGAATGTCGTCCTCAGTCCGATGTCTGCGCCTTTGAAACCCGGCCGTGTGCCGATAACCGGAACACGCTCGCGCGTGTGGTCGGTGCCGCGCCAGGTCGGATCGTTGCCATGATCGGCGGTCAAGATGAGCAGATCGCCTGGCTTCAGCCGTGCGAATGCCTCCGGCAGGCGCCGATCGAAAGCCTCCAGCGCGGCGGCATAGCCCGCGACGTCGCGCCGATGCCCGAACTCGGTGTCGAAATCGACAAAGTTCGCAAAGACGAGGTCGCCGTCGCCGGCGTCGTCGATCGCACCAAGCGCCTTGTCGAACATCGCCATGTTGCCGGCACCCTTGCGCACTTCCGAGATCCCTCGATGGGCGAAGATGTCGCCGATCTTGCCGACTGCGATAACCCGGCTGCCGCGCGCCGTCAGCCGGTCGAGCAGCGTCGGTTCCGGCGGCGGCACGGCATAGTCGCGGCGATTGTGCGTCCGCTCGAACCTGGCGGCGGTCTCACCGATGAACGGCCGTGCTATGACGCGGCCGATATTCAGCGGATCGACGAGCCTGCGCACCACCTTGCAGAACTCGTAAAGCCGTTCCAGGCCGAAATGAACCTCATGCGCGGCGATCTGCAGGACGGAGTCGATCGAGGTGTAGCAGATCGGCTTGCCGGTGCGGATATGGTCATCGCCGAACCGTTCGATAATCTCGGTGCCCGGAGCATGGCAATTGCCGAGGATGCCGGGCACCTTCCCTTCACGCACCATTGCTTCGGTCAACTCGGCCGGAAAGGCGGGAATCGCGTCCGGGAAGTAACCCCAGTCGAAACGGACCGGCAGGCCGGCTATTTCCCAATGGCCCGATGGCGTGTCCTTGCCGCTCGAAACCTCTTGGGCCGCGCCGTGAAAGGCGGCGGCAAGCGGCGCACTGCCGGCATTCTCGAACCTGAAACCCGTCGCCGTTGCCGCCGCATGGCCGAGGCCGAGCGCAAACATGTTTGGTACAAGAAGGGGCCCGTCACGCAGGCCTTCGCGATCGGCGCGGCCTTCTGCGCAGGCCCGCGCGATGTGTGCGAACGTATTGGAGCCGGTGTCGCCATAGCGTTCGGCATCGGCCGCGCCGCCGATGCCGAAGGAGTCCAGAACAAAAAGGAAGGCGCGTGCCATCGAAAGGTTCATCATTCCTGTGTGTTGGCTCAGACATAGGGTTCCGCGCCGCCATTGGCAATTCGGAAACCCAAACAGCACGGTTGGCATGCTGGCCCCGGAGAGACGAATCGCGGCATGGTCGATCTGCGGATGGAAATGCGCGGCGCGGAGCTCGCATGAGGCTTGCCCTGACAGCATTCGCCGCCGTACTGGCTTTGCTGCTGGAGGGGTCTTGCGCAAACCTGGCGCGCGCCGATTGGCGCAAT
Organism: Mesorhizobium sp. M1027; assembly: GCF_040318745.1. Taxonomy (NCBI): domain Bacteria; kingdom Pseudomonadati; phylum Pseudomonadota; class Alphaproteobacteria; order Hyphomicrobiales; family Phyllobacteriaceae; genus Mesorhizobium; species Mesorhizobium sp. M1027. The sequence continues at coordinate 280,637 of NZ_JAMYMW010000004.1, forward strand.
GTTATCGGAACGTTCCGTATCGGTATCGTCGCCGAACCGTTGCCGGTCCGAGGGACTATGTGCTGGCTGCAGCCATCGTGCGTCTAGTCTCGGCCCGCGGTCGCAAGCAATAGCAACAGACCGGTTAGCGGGCTTCAGGCGTCAGCAATCGCTGCACGGAATGGTCGGGCTCCTGCGCGGCCGCAGATAATAAGTTTCCGCCATCGATATCGAATTGAAGACCGAGCTCAACCCGAACCGGCTTTGGCCGTCCGCCGACCAGGTGATGATTGGCTTGTAGGCGAGATCGCTCTCGACCCGAATGAGGAAAGTGCCTTTGATCTTGAGAGCGCTCGGGACCGTTGTGGTGGAATCCTTGACCGCGTCGAGGCTAGAGACGCCATCCACCAGTTTGCGCGACCACACGACCAGGACTTTCGGCGTCGTCTCGTTCGTCACCTGTATCGCCGTGATGATGATCTTCGGTTTCGAGCGGTTGTAGGGCTGGAGCGTGGAACTGCCGATCGCCATGATGGCATCGACATCGGCCGCCTTGATGGTCTGCTGCTGTGTGACGAGGTCCGCTACCATGCTGCCGATGCGGCTGACCTTCTTGCTGGTCTCGATGGCTTGCGAGGCCTCCATTGTCATAAAGTACATGATCAACAGGACAGGCACGATGAGGGCAAACTCGACGGCCGCAATACCGCGGCGGTCCGAGCAAAGCCGGACTGCTCTTGTACAAATCCCTGCGATGCCCAACTGTGCCCCCGCACGAATCATGGCTTTGCCCTTTTCAAGCGACTAGGTGGCTCAGTTGTCGAACGGCTCGTTCTGCCAAGTGATCGAGGCAAAATGCAGCGTTTTGCCGTCCTTCAGATTGGCCATCGATTTGGCCATGAAGTCGGTCATCACCGGCCATTTGTAAAAAACCCGCAGCATGTTTCTCGACTCCGCCAGGCCAGGTGCGACGGTGAAGGTCTGTGTGCTCGTGCCCTTGGTCAGCACGACGTCGCCATCCTGGATCTTGAAACCGGCCAGCGCCGCATCGGCGAAGGTCGGATATTCGCGCAAGTCCACCAGCAGTCCGGGACAGGTCTTGGCGACCATGATCTCCAATTTGGTGCAGATCAAATCCCGCAGCTTGGTGCCGGACACATCGGCCGGTCTTAGCTGGCCGGTACGCAACTGGCGCGCGATGTCGTCTGTGGCGTTTGCCATCACTTCCTGTGCGGCAAAAGAAATGCAGCTCTCCAGGATGGCGAAGACAAGAAGCGCGAAAGGAATTGCAAGCATGGCGAATTCTATTGCCGCGCTTCCGCGGCGGTCGCCCAAAAACCGTCTTGGAGAACCTGCTCGTCCTGCCTTGCTCATGTCCTCTGCCCGCCGATGCCGCTTCTGTATCGGTCCCACCCTTAGTCGGAACCGATTGAAGTCCGGTTGGAATGACCGTTAAATTCAACGGGAAGGCCTTAACCCGGCCATAACCGAAGCACGTTCTCGCCAAAGACGGAGACGTCGGCCAGCTAATGCCCGGCGCTCATCTCGGCTTCAGAGGTCTTCTCGGCATCGCTCTTATACGAGCTTTCGCAATATGGCGCGCAGGACATCGTCTGCACTTCGGCGCGTCGATAGATGCGCACCGACGCCGCCGCCTGGCGCACGACGGTTATTTGCTCATCGACGATCGGGTTACCCTCGTGATCGAGGACGACAAGATTGGTGACGCCAAATCCCTTGCCGGTCAGTACGATCGTCGATGCGTCCTGCACGGAGGCGTCGGCGATCGCCGGATTGCCGACGACAATCGTATCGGCGGCGCGCGACAATTTGATGATCTTTGCCTGGTTCATCGTCACCTCGATGCCGGCGCCGGCCTTGGCTGGAAAGGCGAAAGCCGCTGCGGCACAAAGCACGGCAACTGGAAATGATGATCTCGGCCCGGCCATTAAGGCGCCCCCTGGCAAACTGTTCAACGGAACATGAACGAGATTGGTGAACCAACCGTTAAGCGGCTGGAGTTCAGGATCAAGCCGGAACCGGCATTGGGCCTAGCCGGCACGGCTGGAACGTCTTTGCCGAATTGCGCCTTTTGTGTCGGCCCGGGGTCCTAGCTGCGGGTATTTTAGTTCTGGGTTAACCACGCAATGCCATCTAAGCGGGAAAGGAATCGGTAAGCCTGTTTATTAAGCCGATTGAAACAGCTTCTCCTTAGATTCGCAGTATCCGATCAGCCACCAAGAGAAGTTGACGGAAGTGCTGTAACAATTGGAGTAGGAGCTCAAATGTCTAACCTCATCGCACGTTTTGTGAAGGACGAATCCGGCGCGACCGCTATCGAATACGGTCTGATCGCCGCTCTCATCGCGCTCGCCATCATGGTCGGCGCCACCTCGCTCGGCACCGCGCTGAACGCCAAGTTTGACAAGATTGCCACCAAGGTCAACGCTTCGTAAGCAACAACATTCCGTTGCTTCCCAATAAGGGCCGCCGCACTGGCGGCCCTTATTTAGCCCTACGCATGATTTTGAACTTTAGACCTCATCAATCGTTAATCGAACATACCTAGGCTGGGACCAGGTACAGTTTGACCACAGGCGCCACGCCCATGCTTGAAGCCGTGATCTTCGTCGTCTTTCCATTCTGCATGCTTTTTGCCGCAATCTCCGACATGCTGTCGATGACGATCGCCAATCGCGTGCCTGTGCTGCTCGTCGTTGTCTTTGCCTTGGTTGCGCCCTTGACCGGCATGGACTGGGCCACTTATGGCGGGCACTTCGCCGCCGGCGGCCTGGTTCTTGTAGTGACATTCGGCCTGTTCGCGCTTGGCGGCATGGGCGGCGGCGACGCCAAGCTCTTGGCCGCCACTGCCGTATGGATGGGACTGAACATCCATCTCGTCGAGTATCTCGTCACCTCGACGTTCATCGGCGGTCTGCTGACCCTTGCCATCATCGCCTATCGAAAATCGCTGCTTGCCGCCGTCACAAGCCACAATCGGTTCCTGCGCCATTTCGCCGATGAGGCGACCGGCGTTCCGTACGGCATTGCGCTTGGCATTGGCGGTCTGCTCACCTATTCCGACTCACCGTTGATGGCCTGGGCGCTTACCAGGCTGGCGGGCTGAATTCGCTTTACGCCGTTGGCGCCGAGCAGGCGAATTGGCCACGTTTTCCTTCGGGCCAGAGTTGTCGCTCTAATTTATGTAAACCTTAAATTAATCACGATCGTAAGTATAACATTAACCTTGTTTTGACGATTGCCGCTGCAAAGTCCGGCTTGGCTAGTGGTTTGCCAAGGGCGAGGTTCGGACAGATGCCAGCATCCCGATTAATTATTCTAGGCGTGGCGATAGCCGCGGCCGGTGGTGCAGGCTATGTCGCGAAGAACATGGTTGTGGCTCCGCCGCCTCCGGTTGTCGATTCCGGTCCTCAGGCGCCGGCGATCGCGCTGCAGGATGTGCTTGTTCTTTCCGGCGACGTGCCGATGGGCAGTCCGCTTGAAAACAACATTTCCTGGGAGTCATGGCCGTCCGCCGGCATCAACGCAAATTTCATCACCCGCGCTGCCGAGCCTGAAGCGCTGGACAACCTGAAGGGCGCCGTCGCCCGCGTGGCGCTCTATGCCGGCGAGCCGCTGCGCCGCTCGAAGTTGATCGGTGAAGGGCAAAGCTTCATGTCGTCGATCCTGCCCTCCGGCATGCGGGCTGTCGCCACAAGCATTTCGGCCGACACCTCGGCCGGTGGCTTCATTCTTCCGAACGATTTCGTCGACGTCATCATGACCCGCAGATCCGATGCCGCCAATGGCGGTGGTCCGGGCTTCACGACCGAAACTATCCTCAAGAACATTCGTGTCCTGGCGATCGATCAGACCATTCAGGAAGATGAGGAAGGCAAGAAGACCAGAGTCGGCCAGACCGCCACCCTGGAGCTGACGCCGCAGCAGTCCGAGATCATCACCGTCGCACAGCAGATGGCGGATCGCCTGACACTGGCGCTGCGCTCGATCAAGGACAGCCAGGACAAGAATGTGGGCGAGGCCGACTACCTGGTTTCCGGCAACGGTCGGCGCGGCACCGTGCGGTTGATCAAGTCGGGCGAAGTTTCCGAGGTGGGGGCAAGGAAATGAGGCTAAAAACCAAACTGCCGCTCACCCTGGCTGCGGCGATCGGCCTGTTTCTCCTTGGAACGAATGCATATGGCATCCTCGATGCCAGTGCGGCGGGCAATGCCAGGGTCACGGCTTCGACCGCCACCCAGCGGGTCAAACTCGGACTCAATAAATCGGTGGTCATCGACCTGCCGAGCGATGCCTATGATATCCTCGTCGCCAACCCCGCTGTAGCCGACGCGGTGACCCGCACCGCCCGCCGCATCTATCTGTTCGGAAAGGCGGTCGGCGAGACCAACATCTTCGTCTTTGGCCCGAATGGCGAGCAGATCGTCAGCCTTGACCTGGCGGTCGAACGCGATGTTGCCGGGCTGGAGGACTATATCAAGCGCTTCATCCCGTCGTCGGAGGTCAAGATCGAGTTGCTGAACGACAACGTCGTTCTGACGGGAACCGTGGACACTCCTCTGGACGCCAAGCGCGCGGCCGATCTGGCAAACATCTTCGTGTCCGGCGGCGAGGCGACCACGGGCCAATATTCGCAGACCGCTGCCGGCGGTTCGGCCGAAGCCGGCGTCGCCATCGACAACCCGGATGCCGAGCGCCGCGTCAGCAAGATCGTCAACCTGCTGCAGATTATCGGCGACGACCAGGTGACGCTGAAGGTGACGGTTGCCGAGGTCAGCCGCACGGTGATGAAGCAGCTCGGCGTCAACATGGTCGGCAACGGCAGCAGCAACGGCATCAGTTGGAGCGCTCTCACCACGCCCGCATACGGATTGGGAAAGCCACTGTCGCAATATTCGGGGGCGGCGATCGGCAGCTCAACTCTTCAAGCGTACATAAACGCCATGGAGCAAAGCGGTGTCATGAAGACGCTGGCCGAGCCGACTCTCACCGCCGTTTCCGGCGAGAAGGCGACCTTCAAGGTCGGCGGCGAATTCAATATCATCACCGGCCGAACAAGCAACGTTTCAAACGACAATCAAACTGGCCAGATTACCTACGAGCACGAACGCCTTGAATATGGAATTGGGCTCGAATTCCAGCCGGTCGTGCTCTCGGCGGGCCGCATCAGCCTGAAAGTGAGGACGTCGGTTTCGGAACCTACGACCGAAGGCGCCGCAGTCCTGGAAGGTGCCGGCGACTTACCCGGCACCACTTTGCTGTCGATCCGCAAACGCCTGGCCGACACCACGGTGGAATTGCCCTCCGGCGGTTCCATGATGATCGCCGGCCTTGTCCGCGACGACATCAGGCAGGCGGTTGCCGGGCTGCCCGGCCTGACCAAAATACCGGTGCTAGGCACGCTGTTCCGCAGCAGGGATTTCGTCCGCAACGAGACCGAACTCGTCATCATCATCACGCCCTATCTGGTGAAGCCGGTGGCGCGCAACGATCTTGCCAAGCCGGATGACAATTTCAACGCAGCCAGCGATGGCGCCGGCATGTTCCTTGGCCGCGTCAACCGCGTCTACGGCACCATGCAGACCGACAAGCCCAACGGCCGCTATCACGGCGTTGTCGGCTTTATCTACAAGTAAGCGGGGAAGTCGACATGTCTCAGGCAGTATCGAAGGCAAGGGCGGTCACCGCGATACAGTCCGTTCATTCGCGGATCTGGCGGCCGGCCGTTCCGATCATAGCGATCGCGGTAGCGGCATCACTGGCCGGCTGCGCCAATCGCGACAGCGTCACGGTCGGTGCCATACCGGACGACTATCGCACCACGCATCCTATCGTCATCGCCGAGAAGGTCCAGAAGATCGACCTTCCGGTCGGCGCCGGCGACCGTGGCATGACCAGATCCCAGCGTGACACGCTCCTGGGCTTTCTCAACGGATACGACAGGAGCGCGGCTCCGGTGCTGACGATCGAGATTCCGAGCGGCTCAGCTAACGAAATCGCAGCGGCCGCGGCCGGCCGCGATTTCGCCAGGCTCGCCATAGCCAGCGGCATCAGCCGGAAGCGGATCGCCATGCGGTCCTATCAGTCTGTTTCAGCCGAAGCGTCCGCACCGGTCCGCGTTGCCTACGTCTCGGTGAAGGCTCAGACGGATAAATGCGGGCGCTGGCCCGAAGACCTGCTGCAGACTTCGGAAAACAAGCACTATGCCGATTTCGGCTGTTCGTATCAGAACAACCTGGCTGCCCAGATGGCCAATCCGTCCGATCTGATCGGGCCACGCAAACCGTCGCCGATCGACGCGGAAAATCGCGGCGCGGTGATCGACGTCTATCGTGACAGGGGTATTTCGGACGAATTCCTCGGCAATTCGGAAGTCGATTATTAACGAGTGTTGAGGCTCAACAAACTCTAAGCCGCGCAAGTCACGGAAAGTGATGACAATGAGCAATCTTGCCTATGACACAGAGGTACCGGGCGGCGAAACCTCGGAGCAGGATATTGCCGCGATGCAGGCGTTGCGGCCGATCCCGCGCATTTCGATCCAGGCATTTTGCGAGACCGAAGGCGTAGCCAATCCGGTCGAGCGCGCCGGCGAGGATCGCCGCATGGCCAAGGCCCATCTGAAGGTGCATATGGGGGGCATCCCCACCGCTATCGAATTCTATCAGTCGGCGCCGACACCGAACCTGATCCTGCTTGAATCCCGCAGCGAGCCGAAGCTGTTGCTTGAACAACTCGCCCAGCTCTCCGAGCATTGTGACCCGACCTCCAAGGTGGTGGTTGTCGGCCACTACAACGATGTCGGCCTGTATCGCGAACTCATTCGTTCGGGCATCTCCGAATATGTCATCGCGCCCGTATCGATGGCCGACATCGTCAGCGTGGTGTCTTCGATCTTCGTTGATCCGGAAGCTGAGCCGATCGGCCGCTCGATTGCGTTCATCGGCGCCAAGGGCGGCGTCGGCTCCTCGACCATAGCCCATAATGTGGCCTGGGCCATGTCGTCCCTTTTCAAATCCGAAGTGGTTGTCGCCGATCTCGACCTCGCCTTCGGAACGGCCAATATCAACTTCGACCAGGACCCGGCCCAAGGCATTGCCGAGGCGGTCTTCTCGCCGGAACGTGTCGACGAGGTCTATCTCGACCGACTGCTCGCCCAATGCGCCGAGCACCTGTCGCTGCTTGCGGCCCCTTCGACCCTGGAGCGGGTCTACGATTTCGATCCCGACGCTTTCACCCAGCTTATCGACATAGCCCAGCGTAGCGCGCCGCTCCTCGTGCTCGATGTTCCCCACTTGTGGGCGGGCTGGACCAAGAACACGCTGGTCAAGGCCGATGAGATCGTCATCACGGCGACGCCCGAACTGGCCAATCTGCGCAACACGAAGAACCTGGTCGACATGCTGAAGCGGCTTCGTCCGAACGATCCTGCGCCAAAGCTTGTGATCAACCAGGCCGGTGTGCCGAAACGTCCCGAGATTACGCCGTCCGACTTCTCCGAATCCCTCGGCCTTTCGCCGATGTCGGTCATCCCGTTCGAGCCGCTTTTGTTCGGAAATGCTGCCAATAACGGACGTATGCTTGGTGAAATGGATGCCAAGAGTCCGGTCGTCGCCACGATCAACGAGATCGCCCATGTGCTGACAGGGCGCAGCGAAATCAAGGTGAAGAAAAAGGCTGGCCTCGGCAACCTGATAGGCAAGCTTTCGCGCAACAAGAAGTGATGCCTCAGCGGTGGAATTGGTAAGCGATCATGTTTGGTAAAAGAGGCAGCGACGACGGCAACCGGACCATCCCGGAATTCCGTCAGCCCGCACCCGCAGCTGCTGCGCCGGCTGCCGCGAACCCTATGGAAGCGGCTATAGCCGCCAAACCCGCGACGCTGCCGCCATCCGGCGCGCCTGCTGCGCCGGTTCGCCGTGCAGTCGAGCCGCCGCCATTGGCGCCGGAGCCGAAAACTATCCAGCGCCAAAAGAGCGAAACCTACTACGACACCAAAAGCCAGGTCTTCGCCGCACTGATCGACACGATCGACCTGTCGCAGCTGGCCAAGCTCGATCCCGAAAGCGCGCGCGAGGAAATCCGCGACATCGTCAACGACATCATCGCGATCAAGAATTTCGCGATGTCCATCGCCGAGCAGGAAGAGCTTCTCGAGGACATCTGCAACGACGTTTTGGGCTACGGGCCGCTGGAGCCACTGCTTGCGCGCGACGATATTGCCGACATCATGGTCAACGGCTCCAAGAACGTCTACATCGAAGTCAACGGCAAGGTCGAGCAGACCGGCATCCGGTTCCGTGATAACCAGCAGCTCCTCAACATCTGCCAGCGTATCGTCAGCCAGGTCGGCCGCCGCGTCGATGAATCAAGCCCGATCTGCGATGCGCGTCTTCCTGATGGCTCGCGTGTCAACGTCATCGCACCGCCCTTGGCTATTGACGGCACCGCACTTACCATCCGCAAGTTCAAGAAGGACAAGCTGACGCTCGATCAGTTGGTCAAGTTCGGCTCGATTTCGCCGCAAGGGGCCGAGATTCTCAAGATCATCGGCCGTGTCCGTTGCAACATCGTCATCTCGGGCGGTACCGGCTCGGGCAAGACGACGCTGCTCAATTGCCTGACCAACTATATCGACCGCGAGGAACGCGTCATCACCTGCGAGGACTCGGCTGAGCTGCAATTGCAGCAGCCGCATGTGGTGCGTCTCGAAACCCGCCCGCCCAACCTCGAAGGCGAGGGCGAAGTGACCATGCGCGACCTGGTCAAGAACTGTCTGCGCATGCGGCCCGAACGCATTATCGTCGGCGAAGTGCGCGGACCCGAAGTGTTCGACCTGCTGCAGGCGATGAACACTGGCCATGACGGCTCGATGGGCACGATCCATTCGAACAGCCCGCGCGAATGCCTCAACCGTATAGAGTCGATGATCGCCATGGGCGGCTACACGCTGCCGCAAAAAACCGTGCGCGAAATCATCGTCGGCTCCGTCGACGTGATCATACAGGCTGCACGCCTGCGCGACGGATCGCGGCGCATCACCCACATCACCGAGGTGATCGGCATGGAGGGCGACGTCATCATCACCCAGGACATCGTTCTCTATAACATCAAGGGCGAGGACGCGAACGGCAGGTTGCTGGGCGAGCACGTGTCGACCGGCATCGGCCGTCCGCATTTCTGGGAGCGTGCCCGCTATTACGGCGAGGAGCAGCGCCTCGCCGTTGCGCTCGAGGCAATGGAGAAGCGCGCTGACTGATCCGTCCGGAACCGTGGGGGCCAGGATCGATGTTCGGAATTGACGGCACCGTATTGGCATTCGTCGTGCTCGCCGGCTTCAGCGCCGGCGCTGTGGCCTATGCTTTCCTGTTCAACCGGATCAGCACCGAGAAGCAGGTCGGTAAGCGGCTTGAATCGATCAAGACCGCCGAGACGGATCGTTCCGTCGTCAAGGCTTCGCGCGATCGCGTCGCGGAAGCGGCCAAGCGTCGCAAGTCCGTCCAGGATTCGCTGAAGGATCTCGATCAAAAGCAAAAGTCCAATCAGAGCCTGGTCAAAAAACCACCGCTGAAGATCCAAATCCGTCAGGCCGGCATGAAGATCTCGCTTGAGCGCTTTTATGTCTACTCGGCGGCCTGCGGCGTCGTCTTGACGGCTCTTATATATTTCATCGGCGCACCGCTGCTGGTCTTGCCGGCTGCGCTGCTGGTCGGCGTCTTGGGTCTGCCACGCTGGTTCGTCTCGTTTCGCCGCGGGCGCCGCGTCAAGGCGTTCCTCAACGAATTTCCGAACGCGCTCGATATCATTGTGCGTGCGGTAAAATCCGGCCTGCCGCTGAACGATGCCGTGCGCTTGATCGCCAACGAATCCCCCGAGCCGGTCAAGACCGAGTTCCGTCGCATCGTCGATTCGCAGCAAATGGGTTTGTCGATCCCCGACGCGGCCATGCGCATGCCAGAAACGATGCCGTGCACCGAGGCGAGCTTCTTCGGCATCGTCATCCAGATCCAGTCTCAGGCCGGCGGCAATCTTTCCGAAGCGCTGGGCAATCTTTCGCGCGTGCTTCGCGATCGCAAGAAAATGAAAGCCAAGGTCCAGGCGTTGTCCATGGAAGCCAAGGCATCCGCCGTGATCATCGGCGCGTTGCCTTTCGTCGTCGCCTGTCTCGTCTATTTGACGAGCCCGAACTACATCATGCCCCTCTTCACCACCAGCACCGGCCATCTGATCCTCGGTTGTTCCGGCATCTGGATGTCGATGGGCATCCTGGTAATGCGCAAGATGATGAATTTCGAAGTTTAGGACTCGCGTATGACCGATCACGTCGTCAGAACTCTCACCGATCCGTCCCTGCTGATCGCACTGCTGGTCGGCATAGCGGTGTTTGCGACCGTCTTCACACTGCTGCCCGCCTTTGGCGGGAACCAGCTCAAGGCGCGCATGAAATCCGTGGCGCTGGAGCGCGATGAGCTGCGCGCCAAGCAGCGGGCGCGGCTGGCAATCGAAGCCGACCGCCGCCGCAAGGGCCTGCGCGAAGAACAGTCGGTCGGCATGCGCAATATTGTCGATCGCCTGGATCTCAGGCGTGCGCTGGCGGATGAAGGTACCTTGCAAAAATTGAAAGTGGCGGGTTTTCGCGGGCAAAATCCGCTGACGCGCTTCCTTTTCTTCCGTCTCGTCCTGCCCTTCATCGGCTTTGCATTGGCGGCGATGTATCTGTTCGTGCTCGGCGGATTGCCCGAGCAGCCGTTTTTCGTGAAGCTGTTCGTGTGCGTCGTGGTTGCCTATGCGGGGTTCTACGCGCCGGTGCTCTACGTCAACAACCGCGCTACCAAGCGCAAGCAGTCGATTCAGATGGCGTGGCCGGACGCGCTCGACCTGATGCTGATATGTGTCGAGTCCGGCATGTCGGTGGAAGCGGCGCTTCGCAAAGTCGCCGATGAGATCGGCGCGCAATCGGTGGCATTGGCGGAAGAATTCATCCTGACCAACGCCGAGCTTTCCTATCTGCAGGAGCGCAAGCAGGCCTACGAGAACCTTGCAAGCCGAACTGGCCTGGAATCCGTCAGGTCGGTGTCCCAGGCGCTGGTTCAGGCCGAGCGCTACGGCACGCCCGTGGCGCATGCGTTGCGGGTGCTTGCCAGTGAGAGCCGCGACATGCGCATGAATGCCGCCGAGAAGAAGGCGGCCGCGCTGCCGCCGAAGCTCACCGTGCCGATGATCCTGTTCTTCCTGCCGGTACTGTTCGCCATCATTCTTGGTCCCGCCGGCATCCAGGTGAGCCAGCGCGGCATCTTCGGCGACCAGCCGAAATCCAGCAGCGAGTAGCACCAGCGGCCTTGCCAGAAACGCTGATACGATTCAGCCACGCTGCCGGTGCAGCGCGGCTCTTTGCGTTGGACATGTTGCGGAATTCGTGCGCCGGTTCGGCGCCCGAGCCGGTCAGTTGGTGGCGGGCTTTGCCTTGTCCTGGTCCTTGAGCTGGCTCCAGGCATTCTGCTGCGCCAGCATCTGGCGAAGGTAGGCGACGTTAGCCTGCGCCTGATCCGGCGACAGCTCTTGCGAGGCGATCTTCTCAGCCTCGTCGAAACGGCCTTGCAGACCGACGACCAGCGCCAGGTTCTGGCGAACGCGGCTATCTGCATTCGGCTGCTGGGCGGCCGAGCGCATATAGGTTTCGGCCGTGCGCAAATCACCTTCCAGCACGTACGACATGCCGAGATTGGAAAGGATCGACGGTTCGTTCGGCCTGAGGTCAAGCGCCTTGCGATAGCCTTGGCGCGCCTCGTCCTTTTGGCCCAGCTGGTCGAGAATGGCAGCTTCCGCCGACACCAGTTTCCAATCAGGATATTCAGGGGTCTGCGCGCGGCGCACGGCATCGAGAGCCGGTTCGAACTGTCCGTTGGCGGCAAGCGCCTTGCCATAGGCGGCGAGCACGTCGCGGTCCTTCGGCAAGGCGATAGCCAGCTTGCGCATCACCGCAAGCGATTGGTCTGCGTCGCCGTCCATCTGCAGCGCCGCGGCATAATTTGTCGCGATGCGCTTGTCGCCGGGGTTTTTCGAATAGGACTGGCCGAGCGCCATCGTAGCGTTGTGCAGTTCGCCCGCCGACATTGTTTCCAGCGGCCTGCCGCTTGGACGAGAAATCGAGCCAGTCGTCAATTTGCTGGTTCCGCAGCCAGCGACGCCTGCGGCAAGCGCCATCATCAACGCCGTGCTGATCAGCCTGTTGGCGCTGGCGTTCATCCTGCGGTTGGTCGGCATCGGCACCCGAGCTCCGTTCATCGCGTGACCGTTTGCGTGGTCATCTTCCCTCCCGCAGAAATATTCTGTTAACCCTAACGGAGAGTTAAGAAACGCCGACTCGGAAACCCGGAGACCAGCGAATGCCTGTCGAACTCGTCGAGAAAGAATTGAGCAATGCGCTGCCGGTCCATCTGGTGGCGAAGGATGCTCTGGCGGCAGCGGGCCTTGCGCCATCCTCGGTTGCCTGGGCCAAGGCCAACGACTTCTCCGGCGAGGCCGGCAGGACGCTGATCGTGCCTGGAGACAACGGCGCGATTGCCGGAGCCCTGTTCGGCACCGGTAATGACGAGGGCGCACTGGCCATCGGCGCACTGGCGAGAGCCTTGCCCGCAGGCGACTGGCATTTTGCGTCGGCACCCGCCAAGCCGGAGCTTACGGCACTAGCCGTGGCGCTCGGCGGCTATGTCTTCACCCGCTACGGCAAGAAGCCAGGCAAGAGCCTTCGCCTCGCGCTGCCGGCAGGCACCGACGCTGCCCGCATCCGCCGCATCGCCAATGGCGTTTTCCTGGCGCGCGATCTGGTCAACACGCCAACCAGCGATATGGGCCCCGACCAGCTGGAAAAAGCCGCCCGAACCTTGGCCGCGGCGCACAAGGCCGAAATATCGGTGACCAAAGGCGACGATCTTCTTACCGCCAACTTTCCGATGATCCACGCCGTCGGTCGGGCTTCTGCCGACGCGCCGCGCCTGATCGACATGATTTGGGGGCCGAACAATGCCCCCAGGATAACGCTGGTCGGCAAGGGCGTCTGCTTCGATACAGGGGGTCTCGACATCAAGCCGTCCTCGGGCATGCTTTTGATGAAGAAGGACATGGGCGGCGCTGCCAACGTGCTGGGCCTCGCTTCCATGATTATGGCCACCGGGCTGAAGGTCCGGCTACGCGTGCTCATCCCGGCTGTCGAGAATTCGATAGCCGGCAACGCCTTCCGGCCAGGCGACGTGCTGGTGAGCCGCAAGGGCATCACCGTCGAGATCGGCAACACCGACGCCGAAGGACGGCTGGTACTCGCCGATGCCTTGGCCTTGGCCGATGACGAAGAGCCGCAGATGCTGGTCGATATGGCGACACTGACAGGCGCTGCCCGTGTTGCGCTCGGTCCCGACCTGCCGCCGTTCTACACCGGTGACGAGGCGCTTGCATCCGAACTGGCGGACGCCTCCGTTGCGGTCGAGGATCCGCTATGGCGCATGCCGTTGTGGAAGCCCTATGACGCCAAGCTGGCGTCGAAGGTGGCCGACATCAACAACGTCACGTCAGATGGTTTCGCCGGCTCGATCACCGCGGCGCTTTTCCTGAAGCGCTTCGTGGAAAAGACCGTCGGCTGGGCGCATGTCGACATCTTCGCCTGGAACCCGTCCGACCGCCCGCACGGTCTTGCCGGTGGCGAAGCGCAAGGCATCCGGGCGCTGCAGCAGGTCATTTCGAACCGCTACGGTTGATTCTCGGGCATAGCCGACGAAGGTATTGACTGAAACGGAACCGAAACAATTTTCAGTCATGCTGGACGGATGTCGATTATCATGCGTCCAAGCCAGGCCTTGCGACTATGGCAACAGGTGGTGTTATCCGAGGTGCGTGACGACGCGCCCGATCTCACCATGCGCCAGACGGCGATCCTGTTCACCATCTATCTCGATCCGCCGCCACACACGGTGCGCGGGTTAGCCGCCCGGCTCAACGTCACCAAGCCGGTGATCACCCGTGCGCTCGATACGATGGGGGCGCTGAAACTGGTGTCGCGCCACCGCGACGAGCTCGACAAGCGCAACGTGCTGGTCAGGCGCACAGTAGAAGGCGCGCTCTTTGTCGAGCGCTTTGGCGATGTTATCATTGCCAGAGCCCAAGAGTTGCCCATTTGAACGAGTTGCCCATTTGAACGAGTTGCCGATTTGACCGCCAGGGATGCCCGCCTCCATGCCTTCCGCTCCGATCTCGCCGACGCCAGGCTGAAAGGCGAGGTTTCCGCCGACCGTTTCGTCGCCGGCCGGCCGGCTCGCATATCAGCCTCCGTCGCTGACATCCGCAGGGCGCCGCGGCCGGACGCCGGCGTCGATACCCAGCTTCTGTTCGGCGAAGACGTCCTCGTCTTCGAGGACGTTGGGGACTGGGCCTGGATACAGGCCGAGCGCGACGGCTACGTCGGCTATGTCGCCGACACTGTGCTGGGCGGTCGGGATCATGCGGCCACGCATGTTGTCTCGGTGCCGCGCACTTTCCTGTATCCGGGACCGGATTTGCGGTTCCCGGTGAGCGGGGAGCTCTCGATGGGGTCATTGGTGGCGGTGACGGGCTCAGCGGAAACGCGCGGCACGCATTATGCTCTGCTGCCGTCCGGCCAGGCGGTCATCTCGGGTCATCTCAGGCCTGTCGCCGAGTTTGCCCCCGACTACGTCGCGGTCGCCGAGTCGTTTCTCGGCACGCCCTACCTGTGGGGTGGCGTCTCCGGATTCGGCATCGATTGTTCCGGTCTCGTGCAACTTGCAATGCACATGGCTGGCAGGCAAGTGCTACGCGACACCGACATGCAGGCGGCGACCGTCGGCGAACCGCTCGATCCCGGGCCGGGTTTTGCCGGGTTGCGGCGCGGCGACCTGGTCTTCTGGAAAGGCCACGTCGCGATCATGACGGATCCGGAGACCATGATCCACGCCAACGGCCACACCATGCTGGTGTCGCGCGAAGGACTGAGGGAGGCGGTCGCCCGTATCGGTTATCTCTATGGCGGCCCGACCGGGTTTCGCCGGCCATAACGCGAATCGATCACCTTTTGTTCTGATTCTGCTTGGCGATTGCGCGTCGCCGCGCTACCTCTGGCACGTGACAGAGCAGCCGCGCCTTGCCCAACAGAATGCCGCCGTCGTCCTGCCCGAGCCATTCGTCAAATGGTTTGCGGAAAAGGGCTGGTCGCCGCGCGCTCACCAGATCGATTTGCTGGCCAAAGCCCAGGACGGGCAGTCGGTATTGCTGATCGCCCCGACCGGCGCCGGCAAGACGCTGGCCGGGTTCTTGCCATCGCTGACCGAACTGGCCGGCCGACCGAGGAGAAGGCCGGGGCAGGCGCATCGAGGCATCCATACACTCTATATCTCGCCGCTGAAGGCGCTGGCCGTCGACATCGAGCGCAATCTCGGCAAACCCGTCGCAGAAATCGGGCTGCCGGTCACCGTCGAGACGCGCACCGGTGACACGCCCGCACACAAGCGCCAGCGGCAGAAGCTGGCGCCGCCCGACATTCTCCTGACCACGCCCGAGCAATTGGCGCTGCTGATTGCCGCGCCCGATGCCAGGCGCTTCTTCGAGGACCTGCGCTATGTCGTGCTCGACGAATTGCATTCGCTGGTGACCTCGAAGCGCGGGCATCTCCTGTCGCTCGGGCTGGCCCGGCTGCGCTCGTTTGTGCCCGCCCTCCAGACGATAGGCCTGTCGGCGACGGTCGCCGAGCCCGACGAATTGCGGCGGTGGCTGGTCAGCCAGAATCCACCAGGGCCGATGGCCGACCTGATCGTCGTCACCGGCGGCGCCAAGCCCGACATCTCCATTCTCGATTCGGAGGAGCGCGTGCCGTGGGCGGGACATTCGGCCCGCTATGCAACGCCGGAGATCTACAACGAGATCAAGCGCCACAAGACAACCCTGCTGTTCGTCAACACACGCAGCCAGGCGGAGCTGCTGTTCCAGGAGTTGTGGCGGGTCAACGAGGACACCTTGCCGATCGCGCTGCATCACGGTTCGCTCGATGTCGCCCAGCGCCGGCGCGTCGAAAAGGCGATGGGCGAGAATGCCTTGCGTGCGATCGTCGCCACCTCGACGCTCGACCTCGGCATCGACTGGGGCGATGTCGACCTGGTCGTCCATGTCGGCGCGCCGAAAGGTGCCAGCCGGCTGGCGCAGCGCATCGGCCGCGCCAACCACCGTATGGACGAGCCGTCCAAGGCGATCCTGATTCCGGCCAACCGCTTCGAGGTGCTGGAATGCAGGGCGGCGCTCGATGCCAATTATCTCGGTGCCCAGGATACGCCGCCGCTGGTCAATGGCGGGCTCGACGTGCTGGCGCAGCACGTGCTGGGCTGTGCCTGCGGTGCGCCGTTGCATGCCGATGCGCTGTTTGGGGAAGTGCGGACGGCAGCACCCTACGCCAATCTCGATCGGCCGACATTCGATCGCGTCATCGATTTCGTCGCCACTGGCGGCTATGCGCTGAAGAACTACGAGCGCTATGCCCGCATCCGGTTGAACAAGGACGGGCTGTGGCGGGTCTCAAATCCTCGCGTCGCCCAGCAATACCGGCTCAATGTCGGCACCATCATCGAAGTGCCGGCGCTCAACGTCCGCTACGTCCAGGCCGGCAGCAGAGGCGCGGCTTCGCGTGGCGGCCGGGTTCTGGGCAAGATCGAGGAGGCGTTCCTCGAAACGCTGACGCATGGCGACACCTTCATGTTCGCCGGCAAGGTGCTGCGCTTCGAAGGTATCCGCGAGAATGAGTGCTTTGTCTCGAATGCACCCGGCAGCGACGCCAAGGTCCCGTATTACGGCGGTGGCAAATTCCCGCTTTCGACGTACCTGGCCGAACAGGTCCGCGCCATGCTGGACGATCCGCAGCGCTGGAAGAAGCTGCCGGAGCAGGTCGCCGACTGGCTTCGTTTCCAGGCCGACAAGTCGGTGCTGCCGAAACGCGACGATCTGCTGATCGAGACTTTTCCGCGCGGCAACCGCTACTATCTGGTGGCCTATCCGTTCGAGGGCAGGCTGGCGCACCAGACGCTCGGCATGCTGCTCACCCGCCGCCTCGACAGGGCGGGAGCCAAGCCGCTCGGCTTCGTCGCCACAGACTATGCGCTTGCCATATGGTCGCTTGCCGATATGGGCCGGATGTTCAGGGCGAAGAAACCGTCGCTGGCAGCGCTCTTCGATGAGGACATGCTGGGCGACGACCTCGAAGCTTGGCTCGCCGGCAGTTGGTTGTTGAAGCGCACCTTTCGCAATTGCGCGCTGATCTCGGGATTAATCGAGAAACGCCACCCGGGCCAAGAGAAGAGCGGCCGCCAGGTGACCGTGTCGACGGATCTCATCTACGACGTGCTGCGCAGCCATGAGCCTGACCATATCCTGCTGCAGGCGACGCGTGCCGACGCCGCGACCGGTCTGCTGGATGTCAGCAGACTTGCCGAGATGCTCTCGCGCGTCCAGGGCCGAATCATGCATAAGAACCTCGAGCAGATATCGCCGCTCGCCGTGCCGATCATGCTCGAGATCGGCAAATTGCCTGTGCACGGCGAGGCCGATGACACGCTGCTGATGGATGCAGCCACGCTGGTCGAGGAGGCCATGGGGACGAAATGACTGTCGCGCTGGCCATGGCTGCACCTCTGGCGGAGGTGGGCTCTGTCGATATCGCCGGCGAACGCGCGGTCTGCGACCGCCGCGGCGTGCTCTACTTTCCCGAATTTCGGCTTCTGGCCGTGTCCGACCTGCATCTGGAAAAAGGCTCCTCGCTGGCCAGGCGCGGCATGCTGGTTCCCCCTTACGACACCGGAGCCACGTTACTCCGCTTGCAAGCGGTAATCGCCGACTACCAGCCTTCGATCGTCATCAGCCTGGGGGACAGTTTTCACGATGGCGGCGGCGCTGCGCGCATGCACGCAAGCTTTCGCGAAAGGCTGGAAGGCCTGATGGTTGGGCGCGACTGGTTCTGGGCCACCGGCAATCATGATCCTGAAGCACCGGTCGACTTGCCCGGCGAGACCGTGCGCGAATTGGCCATCGGCTCTCTGCTCTTCCGGCACGAGCCTTCGGCGGTAAGGGTGGAGGGCGAGATATCAGGCCATCTGCATCCTTGCGCCCGCATCGTGCAGCAAGGTCGCTCGGTGCGGCGGCGCTGCTTTGCCGGCGATGGCGGCCGCATGATCATGCCGGCCTTCGGCGCCTATACCGGCTCGCTCAATCTGCTTGATCGCGCCTATGCCGGGCTGTTCCGCCGCGAAACGCTGATGGCCTACATGCTTGGCACCGAACGCATCTTCGCGATTTCCCACGCGATGCTCAGGCCGGGCTGAACCTACCTGCCGTAGTACAAAGTGACGGTGTGCTTGGCCTCGGCGAAGAACAGCCAGCGCTCGACCAGCATGCCGGCGAGTTGGGCGATTGCGGCGAGCATCGACGAAACCGCCGCATAGGGCCACGGCAGGGCGAACGCCGCCACCAACAGCAACGCAGGCAAAGCAAAGGCCAGCACCTGCGTGATCTGGCGTAGCCGCACGCTGTGCTTGCGCGCGATGCGGAAACCCATCTCCTTGAGCAAGTAGTTTTCTTCGGTATGCGGCCATTCCATCGACCGCACCGCGCCGCCGGCCAGACCCGTCGCCGTGTTGGCGGTGGTCGGGATTTCCAGCCGGTCGTTGTACCGCAAGGTCGCCAGCTTCCAGCCCCAGCCGAGCACGGTCAGCAATAGGGCAGCCGCGAGAAGCGTATTCGAGCCGACGGCAAAACCCTGCAGCAGCGCATTGAGCAGCACGCAGCCGGTCATTGCCGAAAAGATCAGATAGCCGGGCAGGGTGAAGCGGCTGTGCCATTGGGCGATAGGCTTCAACGACGCGTAGATCATGCCGGTGGTGCAGACGGTTGCGACCGCGCCGATGGCAGCGAGCAGCCCGGCGACAGCCACCCAGCCGCTCGTACGGCCGAGGACCACCCAGCCAATACCGAACAGTCCCGCCGGGATGAAGGTCGCAACCGACGCAACGCCTTCGCGTGACAGCCAGGAGCTTCGCCATTGCGAGAAGGCACGCCAGGCGCGTTCGGGCCGGCCGAGATGGCCGGCCGACGACAGCAGGCCTGCCGAGATCAGGCCAAGCGCCAGCCCCATGCCGGTGAGGCCAAGCCAGAAATCGGGCGGGATAAAGCCCTGTCCGGCGAGCACGCCAAGTAGTGAGAGCAGGCCGTAACCGGCGCCCGTGGCGGTGGTGAAAAAGACGACGGAAAATGCTGGATGCATGAGACGCGGGTTAGTTCGAAAGCATGCGGTCGACCCAGCCGAGGAAGCCGCCTTCGGCCCGCACCGCTTCAAGCGCCGGCGCCGGCACCGATGCGGCGCGGGTGGTGTGGGCACGTGGCGGCAGATATTTGTTGGTCGGCTTATAGCCCATTTCCGGCATCAGATCGACACCGCCGCGCTCGGCCACCAGTTGCGAGATAGCCGATGCCGGATCGCCCAGATCGCCGAAATGCCGCGCGCTGGTCGGGCAAGCAGCGACGCAGGCCGGCACGCGATCTTCTTCCGCCAGATTGTCGTTGTAGATACGGTCGACGCACAGCGTGCATTTCTTCATCACGCCGACATCGGTGTCGAACTCGCGCGCGCCATAGGGGCAGGCCCAGCTGCACAATTTGCAGCCGATGCACTTGTCCTCGTCGACCAGCACAATGCCGTCCGAGGCCCGTTTGTAGGAGGCGCCGGTCGGACATACGGTGACACAGGCCGGTGTCTCGCAATGCAGACAGGAGCGCGGGAAATTGACCGTGCGCCCACCCATCTCAGTCATGTGCTCATAGCTGTGCACGCGGTTGAACCAGACCCCGTCGGCGTCGCCGCCATAAGGATCGATGTCGGTCAGCGGCGCCATGTGGCCGCCGGTGTTCCATTCCTTGCAGGCGGTGACGCAAGCCTGACAGCCGACACAGGTGTCGAGATCGATGACCAGGCCGAGCTTCTTGTCGGTTTGGGCGGGAAGGCAGGTCATGGTCTGGCAGCTTCTCTTTCCCGGCGGAACTCTGCGCCGAAAGTGAGCTTATCGGGCGAGGGTTCGAAATGCGGTGGCTGCCGGAACCGCTCGAACTGCGGCTCGGTGAAGCCGGCTTCCTCGACCGCGCATTTGACGATGCGCACGCGCAGGTCGAACCACGCCGCCTGGCCGGTCACCGGATCGGAATTCGAATAGCGTTTGCCGCTGGCATCGGCGGAGGTCTGGTCGCCGATGATGTGGTTGAGCAGGAAGCCGCGATTGGATTCGGCCGCGTCATCCTTGAGCCCCCAGCTGCCGCGACGCTTGCCGATCGCATTCCACGTCCACACCGTATCGGCGTTGACGCCGTCGACCAGCTTGACCTGTCCTTTGACCTTGCCGTTGATGCTCTCGATCCACACCCAGTCGTTATCGACAAGCCCGAGGCTGGCGGCGGTCCGGTGATGCACGAACAGCCGGTTCTGGCTGGTGATCTGCCTTAGCCAGGCATTCTGCGAGCCCCAGGAATGATACATGTGCATTGGCCGCTGCGTCAGCGCGTGCAGCGGATAGGCTTGGCTGTCGACCGCAGTCTCTTCGAAGGGCGCATACCAGAACGGCAGCGGATCCATATAGGTCTCGATGCGGCTACGCTCGGCTTCCGGCGGCAGCACCCGGCCATGGCCGCGTGCCGCCAGGCGGAAGCGCTGCATCGGCTCGGAATAGAGTTGGAACACGATCGGCTCGGCTTTCGGGATGAAGCCCATGCTCTCCGCGAAGTCGAGATAGGAGCGGTTGGCCATCTTGTAGTAGCGCTGATCGGCCGCGAAATCCTGGTGCCAGAAGCCGCCGTTGTCGATGTAGCGCTGCAACTGGTCGGGATTGACGTCGCCCTTACCGACCAAGGTCCCGTCCTTGCCGCGCCAGCCGGCGAGTGGACCGACACCTGGCGTACGCTCGTGATTGACGATGTAGTCGGCATAGTCGCGGTATTTGGCGGAGCCGTCGTCATCGACGAAACCGGGCAGACCGAGCCGCGCGCCGAGTTCGATCAGCACCGTCTGGAACGGCCTGACGTCGCGGTCCGGCTCGACGACGGGATGGCGGATGGCGTCGCCCGGACCGTCGGCGTGGCTGATCGGCCGGTCGAGCAGACTGATACAGTCATGACGCTCGAGATAGGTCGTGTCCGGCAGCACCAGATCGGCAAAGGGCACGGTCTCGGAATAATAAGCGTCGGAATAGATGATGAACGGGATCTTGTACTCGCCCGCCGCATCGATATCGGTCAGCATCGCCATCGTCTCGACCGTATTCATCGACGAGTTCCAGGCCATGTTGGACATGTACATGAACAGAGTGTCGATCTTGTAGGGATCGCCTGCCCAGGCGTTACGGATGACCGTGTGCATGAGCCCATGGGCGGCCAGCGGCGCGTCCCAGGAGTATGCCTTGTCGATACGAACAGGCCTGCTGCCTTCATCGATCAGCAGGTCCTCAGGTCCGCAGACGAAGCCGAGCGGCATGCCTTCGAGCGGTGTCATCGGCTTCACATTCTTGCCGGCGGGCTTTGGACCCGGCGGCGCGGACCGCGGATAAGGCGGTTTGAAGCGGAAGCCGCCCGGCACGTCCACCGTGCCGAGAAGCACCTGAAGCAGATGAATGGCGCGGCAAGTGTGAAACCCGTTCGAATGGGCCGAGATGCCGCGCATCGCATGCATCGACACCGGCCGACCCTTGATGGTCTTATGCCGGCGGCCGGCCCAGTCCGTCCAGGCCACCGGCAGTTCGATTTGCTGTTCGAAGGCGACATGAGCGAGTTCTGCAGCAGTGCGTCGGATCGTGTCGGCGGAGATGCCGCACCGGTCAGCGACGGCGTCGGGTGAATAGCACTCGTCCAGATAGCGGTCGGCGACGAGTTGGAAGACCGGCACGCAGCGGCGGCCGTCGACGAGAACGCTGCCGGTCAGTGCGGGCTTTGCGTCGGTATCGCCGGCGTCGACAGGCGTCTTCGCCACCCTGTCCCAAGCCAGCGGATTGCCGTCGCCGTCGCGCATGAACAGCCCGTCATCGGCGGCTCCAGGCTCCTGAATGACCAGGATGTGGGCGTTGGTGTAGCGCAGGAGGTAGTCGAGATCGACGCGCCCTGCCTTCAGCAATTCGTGGATGAGGGCGAACACAAACAGGCCGTCGGTGCCGGGCCGGATGCCGATCCAGTCGTCGGCAATCGCGTTGTAGCCGGTGCGGCAGGGATTGATTGAAACCACCTTGGCGCCGCGCGCCTTGAGCTTGCCGAGGCCGATCTTGATCGGATTGGAATCATGGTCTTCGGCAACCCCGAACAGCATGAAATATTTGGTGTTGTCCCAGTCGGGCTCGCCGAATTCCCAGAACGAGCCGCCAATCGTGTAGAGGCCGCCGGCTGCCATGTTCACCGAGCAGAAACCGCCATGGGCCGCGAAGTTCGGCGTGCCGAACTGGCTCGCCCACCAACCGGTCAGCGATTGCGACTGGTCGCGGCCGGTGAAGAAGGCGAGTTTCTTCGGATCGGTCTGGCGGATGCTCGAAAGCCGTTCTGTCGCGAGCGACAAAGCTTCCTCCCACTCGATCTCGCGGAACTCGCCCGAGCCGCGCAGTCCGGTGCGCAGCAATGGTTTCGTCAGCCGGGCCGGGCTGTAATGCTGCATGATGCCGGCGCTGCCTTTGCCGCACAGCACGCCGCGATTGACTGGATGATCCTTGTTGCCGTTGATGTAGCGGACCTTGCCATCTTTGATATGGACGTCGATGCCGCAGCGGCAGGCGCACATATAGCAGGTGGTCTTGGCGATGCTGTCGGAGACATCAGGCGAAGTATCGACGCCGTCGCGTTCAGCGGGCGCTCGCGTATCGGCAAGCGGCCGTTGTGATGGTGCCGAATTGGCTCCGCGCAGCAGGTTGTTGGTCATGGTTCGGTGATGCTCTTGCGCTCGGCGAACTTGGCTCTCGTCTTCGGGCCTGGGCCGCGCATGTAATGCTCTTCCGGCCGATAGCGTTCACCCAAGAGCCGCCGCCGCAGGCTGCGGGTCCAGTGCGCAAACGCGGATTTGAACCGCCCCACCAATTCTACCCTCGACTGCTCTGGCGCGACTTTTTTCCAATTTCGGGCCAAAATTTAGAACAAAGCGACCGATCCGTCTAACAACTTGCTCTTGTAATTCCAATCGGATTTGCTTCTTAGTGTCGGAATGACCCTGGATCAGTTGCGGATCTTCGTCGCCGTCGCCGAACGGGCGCACATGACCAAAGCGGCCGAGTTGCTGGGCATCTCACAGTCGGCCGCATCCGCCGCGATTCGCTCGCTCGAACAGCAGCATGGCGTCCAGTTGTTCAACCGCGTCGGCCGCAACATCGAGCTCGCCGAAACCGGACGCCGATTCTTGCCCGAGGCCAAGGCGGTCCTCGAGCGGGCTGCGGCCGCCCACAACGTGCTGGAGCATGTCTCGCAAACGATCACCGGCAGTCTCTCGATCGCTGCCAGCCAGACCATTGCCAGCTATTGGCTGCCGCGCCGGCTCGCCTCTTTCCACGAAGCCTATCCTGCCGTCAGGCTGAGCGTGAGCATTGGCAACACCAGGCAGGTCGAGACCAATGTACTTGATGGCGCAGCCGATTTTGGCCTGGTCGAGGGACGCACCGAATCCGACATTTTGCGGCGTGCCAAGGTCGATATCGATCGCATGATGCTGGTCGTGGCGCGCTCGCACCCTGAGATCGCGGAAGTTTCGCCTGGACATCCCGATCTTGGCGGGCTTCGCTGGATCATTCGCGAAGGCGGTTCGGGCACGCGCGAGGCGCTGGAGGACCTTGCCCGACGCGACGGGATTTCGTTCGCGGACCTGCAGATATTCCTGGTATTGCCGAGCAATGAGGCTATTCGCCAGGCGGTCGAGGCCGGCGCCGGCGCCAGCATCATCTCGGAACTCGTCGTCGCCCGCGCGGTCGCCGAAGGTAGCCTACGTTCTGTGCCGGTCGATCTGCCGAAGCGCGAATTTGCCATGATCACGCATCGCGACCGGCAGCCAAGCCTGGCCCAGATGGCGCTCAAGGCGCATCTTGGCGGCAAAGCTGAGATACCCGCGCCGCTTTAAGCCGATCAGCCGAACTTCCGCTGCGCGTCGAGCGCCAGCCCAAGCCCGACCGAGCCGAACACATCGCCTTCGATTACCGACGCCTGCGGCACCAGCGCCAGGATCCGCTGCCTGGCCAGCGGGATCGCGGTCGATCCGCCGGTCAAGAACACCGCGGTGATGTCCGAGGCCTTCACCTGTGCGTCGCGGATGGTCTGCTCGACCGTAGCCGCAACACGCTCAATGTCCCTGGCTATGGTGGCTTCGAGACCCTTGCGCGTGATTTCTGCCGTGAACCTCACCTCCGGCAGCGCGACCTCGACATCGGCCGACGAACGGTCCGTCAGCTCGATCTTGGCCTTTTCGACCAGCGCCGCCAGCGCGTGGCCATAACGATGCTCGACGATGTGGATGAAGCGGTCGACCAGGTCTGCGCGCTCCGCCTCATAGCGGATCTGGCGCAGATGCGTCATCGCCCTCGCGGTATAGACCAGATTGATGCGCTGCCACGTCGCCAGGTCGATGAAGTAGCTCGCCGGCAGATTACGTTTGCCATCCTTGGTCAGTGAGAGATAGCCGAGCTGCGGCATCACATGGGCGATGCTCAACAGGCGGTCGAAGTCGGTGCCGCCGATGTGGATGCCGCGGCTGGCCAGGATGTCGTCCTTGCGGTCAAGCGAGCGGGCGCGCTCGGGCGAGACGCGCACGATGGAGAAGTCGGACGTGCCGCCGCCCATGTCGACGATCAGCGCCAGTTCCTCGCGCGTCACCTTTTGTTCGTAGTCGAGTGCCGCGGCAATCGGTTCGAACTGGAAGGCGATGTGCTTGAAGCCGTGGGCACGAGCGGCATTTTCGAGTTCGTGCTCCGCCTTCGCGTCAGCCTGGGCATCGTCGTCGACGAACTGCACGGGCCGTCCCAGCACGACGCTGTCGACCGCGTCATGGGCTTCTTCTTCCAGCTTCTTTTTCAGATGGCCGACGAACAGGCCGACAATCTCCATGAAGCCGATCGAGCGCGCCTTGATGCGTGTCTTTTCGTGGGCGAGCGAGCTGCCGAGCACACTCTTCAACGAGCGCATCAGGCGGCCTTCGATACTGTCCGTATAGTTGGCAAGGGCGCGTCGCCCGAAATAGGTGCGGTTGTCCTCGAAATTGAAAAACACCGCACTGGGCAGCGTGACCTGGCCGTCTTCCAACGCCACCAGCCGCGGCTGCCCGTTCCTGACCACGCTTACGGTGGAATTCGAAGTGCCGAAGTCGATCCCGGCGAATGCTGGTCGCATCGTGCGTTCCTGTATTTCTGATTTGGGGAGCAGCAGCTCGTGTCCGGTCGGGCCCGGGGGTCGCGGTCTAACCCATACCCTCGGAAAGGGAAACCACTTTTACGAGAGTTCAGTCTTTCCTGAACACCAGTCGTCCGAGCCAGCCGGTCAGCATGGCCAGCGATACGGCAAAGACACCGTAGAGGAAGGAATAGTCGTGCGCGACGCGGAAGATCGACTGTTCGAAACCGGACTTGCGGATTTCGAGCTGGGCGGAGCTTTCCTTGATGAACAAGCCGCTCTTGAACAGGAAGGCGCGGGCCTTATGGGTGCCGACCGGAACGTTTGGGGCGAGCCTGACGGTGGCGCGGAACAGGTTCTGCGACAGGAACTGCACACCGCCGACATTCTCGCTGTAGAGGCCGGTCGCCGCCTTGCGTTCGCGCAGCGCGGCGGTGAACTCCTCGATTGTCGCCGGGCTGTCCTCCGCGTCGGCCGGCTGCAAATAGAGGTTGGAGGCGCCAAGCGACAGCTGCTTGTAGCTGTTCGGATCGGTGACGTCCTGCAGCGGCCGCGTCGTCGCCACCGAATAGGAGACAGGTACGTTTTTGAAGGTCTCCGACTCCAGATTGACCCAGACGCCGAGCACCCGGTCCTTGCGGCGCACGACGACCGGCCGAGCCGGGCCTTCCAGCACGACGATCACGTCGTAGCGCCCTTGCCGCGCGACAAGCGGATCGGCATTTTCCAGTGAGCCGAAAATGGTCAGGTCGGCGCCGGAAAAGCCGGCGGTAATCGAGACATTGTCGGTGGAAAGGCCGATCTGGATGTTTTCGGTTAGTGGCGCCTGCGCCTTCGCCGGTGGCGCAGCAGCCAGCAGCGACAGCAAGACGGCGGCCGCGAGCGTCCTTAGGCCGGCCATCAGCTCAGGCCCACGCCGGACAGAGAATAGAGATTGGGCGGCGTGACGAAAAGATCGATGGCAAGCCGGATGGCTACCGCCAGCACGAGCAGCGCCAGCAGTGCCCTGAGTTGCTCGCCCCGCAGCCTCTGACCAGCCTTGGCGCCATATTGCGCGCCGGCGACGCCGCCTGCCATCAACAGGAAGGCGAGCATGACGTCGACCGTCTGATTGGTGGTGGCGTGGACCAGCGTGGTGTAAGCCGAGGTGAAGATGATCTGGAACAGCGAGGTGCCGATGACGACGTTGGTCGGCACTTTCAAAAGGTAGATCAGGGCCGGCACCATGATGAAGCCGCCGCCGACGCCCATGATCGAGGACAGGAAGCCAATCGCCGCGCCCAGCCCAAGCACCGGAATGACGCTGACGAAGAGCTTCGAGGCCCTGAACCGCATCTTCAGCGGCAGGCGGTGGATCCAATTATGCTGGCCGGATTTCTTCAACACCGGTGCGGCGCCGCTGCGAGTGGCGCGCAGCGCATTGACGCTCTCGACCAGCATCAGTCCGCCGACGGTGCCGAGCAGCACGACGTAGAGCAGCGAGATGAACAGGTCGAGCTGGCCGAGCCGGCGCAGGAGCGCAAAGACATAGATACCACCAGTCGAGCCGACGATGCCGCCGGCTAAAAGCACGCCCCCAAGCTTGAAGTCGAGCGTGCCGCGCTTCATGTGCGACAGGGCGCCGGAGAAGGAGGAAGCGATGACCTGGTTGGCGCCGGTGGCGACCGCGATTGCCGGCGGTATGTTGTAGAAGATCAGCAGCGGCGTAATGAGAAAGCCGCCCCCCACGCCGAACATGCCCGACAGGAAACCCACCGCCGCACCCATGGCCAGCAGCACGAAGATGTTGACGGAAATTTCCGCGATCGGGAGATAGATGCCCACCCGTCAGTCTCGATCAGTTTGCCTCCTGGCGAATGCAACCGTTGCGGGCATTATGCGCCAAAAGGCTATTTCGTTCTTGCGCCGGCCGGGCGGTGAAGTCAAACTTCGCCGCGCCGCCGAAACAAAAAACAACTCAATCAGTTAACAGGCAAATCTGTGGCAAGGGCGTCGCGGAAACGACGCATCCGCCGTTATTTACGCGCGAGCAGCGCCTTGACCAGCTTTTCGTCGATCGCGCCGGTTGCCCTCATATCGTTGTCGGCCTGGAAGGCCATGATTGCGTTCTTGGTTTTCAGGCCCATCATGCCGTCGGGATTGCCGGCCTCGTAGCCGTTCTTGTTGAGAATGCGCTGGATGTTCTGGACCGCTTTCTTCATATCGATGCCGGCGGTGGTCTGCGGTGTGCCGTCCTGCCACGATTCAGGAATGTCGGCCGAATTGGCGGCTGGATCGAGCGGCTTGGCTTTCCACAGTTCAGCCGCGGCCCGCGCACGCTCCAACTGCTCGGGCCTCAGCGCCTTGGCGATCTCGTCGCGCTTGGCCGCTGCATCCTTGTCGCCGGTCTTGGCGACGAGCGCGAACCATTTATAGCTCTCCTCGAGATTCTGCTTCATGCCGACACCCTTCGCCGCGAGGATGCCGAGGTTGAACTGGCTGTCCTTGACGCCGAGATCCGCCGCCGCCTGGAACCAGCGTGCTGCCGATTCGTTGTCGGTCACGCCGTCCGCCGCCATCGCAAACAGCACAGCAAGATTGTGCATTGCGCTGGCATTGCCCTGCTCTGCGGCAAGCTGGTACCAGGTCTTCGCTTTCTTGATGTCGCGTGCGACGCCGATGCCCTTCTCGTAGAAATTGCCGATGCGGTATTCTGCCGGTGCGAAACCGAGGTCGGCAGCTTTCTCATACCATTTGGCCGCCGCCGCCACGTCTTCCTTGACACTGCGCGACTCGGCGTAGCGCGAGCCGATCTCGAACAGCGCCTTGGCGTCGCCGCCGGCCGCTGCGTCGCGCAGGGCGGCCGGACCGGCATCGGCCGGAACTTCGATCTTGGCAACGCCTGCCGGGGCAGCATCCGCCGGCGGCACAGTGCCGGTCCTGTCCTCCGTCGCAGCGGTGGCTATAGCAGGCGCGGCGGCCAATGGCGCGGCGTCGCTGGCCGTCGCCGCTGCCGGCGCGGGCACTGCGGCCGTGGTGTCTGGCGCCGCCAGGTCAGCAGACGCCGCGGAGGCCGAGGGCGCCGTCGATGCCTCGGCTGCCGATGTGGCGGGGCCGGTTTGCGCCGCAGTGTCGTCCTTGGTCATCGATGCGGATGGCTCGGCCTGCCTGACGGTGGGCGACGGCTCGCTCTCCTGTGTTGTTGTCTGCGCGTCCGCCTTCGGCTCGCTGGCAACGCTGGCTGAGGCGGTTTCCACCGGCTGAACGGCCACGGCCGGCGCCGCCTCATTGTCGGCGACTTCGACCGGCTCGGAGAAGAAGGCTTTGCCCAGTTGCAGGCCGGCAAGCGCCAGCATGATGGCGATTGCCCCCATCAGGATCGGCTTGCGCCGCGCCTTGAGCAGGTCGCCGATCCTGAGTGCCTTGACCGGGCCTTTCATCGTCGACTGGCGCTTGAGGGCGTCCGCCTCGGCGGCCGCCGCTTGCGCGGCCCTTCTGGCTGCCGCGATGAAGTCCGATTTCGCCGCCTCGGCGCTGCCTTCCCTGGCCGGCTGCCCGCGCTCGTCGCGCACGCGCTTCATGATGGCACTGAGGTCGGGTGCGCCGGAGCCGGGTTCCAGTGGCCGGTTGGCGAGCTTGGGGTCGAGGGGCTCGTCGAGATCGACGCTCGGTATCTCGGCGCTCGGCGCCGAGCCTGCAAGCGGCGGCGTCTCAGCCTCCTTCTTGCCCTTCAAGGCGCGCGCCAGCCCGCCTAACATCGATTTCCTGCCGCCGCCTTGTTCGTTCTTTTCACGTGTCGTGTCTGAACCGAGAGCAGCCAGTGCTGCTGCGGCGGCGGCCTCGGCCGGCGTTCGCGGACCTGGCTCTCCGCGCACGAGCGCCGCGGCGCGGCCGTCGAGATCGGCCATGTTGCCCGTCAACGGCAGCGACTGGTCGATGTCCATCGACGGTGCGTCCTGCACCGATATCTTGGATGCCCGGCCGGAGCGTTTGCTCAACTCGGCGCTTGCCGGTTCGCCGGTCTCCAGTGAACCAAGCCTGTCAACGATCTTGAGCAGCGTATCGTGGATAGCCTCGAACGTTCTCGAATTGCGCTCGTCCGAACGACGCGTCAGCGCCTCGAGCGTCTTCAGGTCCTGGGCGAGGCCGGTAACGGCCGCTGTGTTGGCGCTTGATCCGGCCAGCGAGCGGACGGCACTCTCGGCCGCCTCGCGCGCCGCGCCGAGGATGGAATCGCGGGTTCCGGCCAGCGATTTCTCGATTTCGTTGAGACGCGGGCTGATGTCGTCGAATTCCGGCAGCGGCGTGCCGGGCTTGGAAAGATGCGCCGTCAGGCCGGCCACCTGCGCTTCGAGGCTGCGGATCAAAGCCGGGTCGATGCTGGCGACTTGTGCGGCGGACGAATCCAGCCGGCTTGAGATGTCTTCGAGCCGGCTCTCCAGGCCGCGGATCGCCGCCTCGTTGGCGGGATCTGGAACGCGTGTCTCCATCCGCTTGGCCAGTGCGGTGAAGCGGGCGTCGATGGCATCCATGATGTCGGCGTTGTCGACCTGCGGCATGCGCTGGTCCAGCCTGTCGGCGACCTCGTCCAACCGGCGCTCGAGGTCGCGAAACAGCATGTTGCCTTGTTCGATGGCGTCGCCCTGGCGACGTTCCATCATGCTGGACAGCACGTCGAAGCGCTGTTCGAGCCCCTGGAAGATGTAATCGGCGTCGGGCATGGCCGGTGCGTGGTCGATCTTGTCGGAGATAAGCGCGATTTGCCTGGCAAGGCGTTCCATCGCCTGTTCCGGCAGATTGGCTCGGCCGGCCAGTTCATCCATGCGGCTCGACAATGTGTTGAGACGGTCGATGACCTCCCGGCCCGGACGGTCCTGCGACACTTCTTCGATTTGCTGGGCCAGTGAATCGATCCGCTTCTCGATGCGTTCGAAGGGCTCGGGGTCGAACGAATTGGCTTGCGCGGCAACCGTCGAGGCGACGATCGCGCGGGAAATCTCGTCGAGCCGCTCGTCGATCTGGCTGAATGTGTCGCTGCCGCGATTGTCCTGCTGGCGGGCGAAATGGTCGACCGCTCCGGCAAGCGTGCGGACCTTTTCTTCGAGCGAGCGCAGCGACAGCGATTCCGGGAGATTGCTGACGGCATTGCTGATCTGTTCGAGCCGCTCCGTCAGCGCCGACAGGCCGGGCGCGTCGGAGCGCTTGCGCTGATCGGCGTCGACGCGGTCCTCGAAGGCATTCCAGCGGCGGTCGAATTCGTCCCAGCGGCGGCCGACCGCCTGCACGCTCTCCTCGCGCGCTAGCGTATCGAGCGCGGCCTTGACCTGCTCAAGCTCGAGCCGCAGCATATTGACGCTTCTGTCGTCGCTTTTTTCGGCCAGTGTCTGGATGGCGCCGGAAAGCCGCTCGAATTCGACGCTGAGTTCGGCGCTGCCTTTGCCGCCGCCATTTGACTGGAAGGCTCGCCCAATATTCTTGCGCAGTACCTCGAACTCGCGTTGCAGGCCGGAGGTCATCTGCTGGCGCAAGTCTTCGCGCAGGCCGCGCAATTCCCCGGCGATCTTGCCGGCTAGGGCGACGCTGTCCTCCTGGCCGCGTACCCGGTCGATATCGTGGGCGATCGCCTGATAATTCTGGTCGAAAGCCGCTGCTGGACCTTTCGGCCGCTGCGCGCGTGGATTCTCATACCGGCGCTGCTGGCCATAGGGTTGGGCGCTGGGATAGCGTGGTTCTGCCGCTGGTCGGCGCGGATCGGGGTGGCTTGCCGTCTCCTCGCGCGTCCGCTCCAGCCGCTGCTCCAGAGTTTCCAGGGAGCGGTTGAGCTCTTCAAGCGTCGTGTGCGGCCGGCGTTGCCTGCCGGCGTTGAGTGTATCGAGGTAGGACCGCTTGCTGTTCATCAATGCGCCCGTTTCAGAATTGCTGGCTTTCACCAGGTTCCCAAAGTCCTGCCGGGACGAAGGCGACTGCTTGGCTTGTTGCAGTGGAAGACGAGCTTCCCGGGTCTCATCCGCGCTCCGAAAAACCGTGAAAAATTCAGTACAGGATAGACACGGGTAACCGACATGCGCACATTTCGCCCCAACGTGGTAAACAACGCGTTAACCAAGCTTAAGAAGTTGCAACTTTGTCGGCTGGCCGCCGACGGCGCCGGGTGTCTTTTTTGGACGCGCAAAAGACGTTGTAGAATTTTGATCAGCCGCATGATCGCTCCCGAAATCGGCAACGACCTTTTAGGTTGTCCGCTGGTGCTGCGGCATAAAGTTGCAAGACCAGAACGCTCTTGCGTGGTGAGGCGGCTATCGATATAGAATTGACGTAAACGTAAATGAGCGGATTACGCCGTTTGCGATTTGTTTGTTGAAACCACGAGTGGAAGCACGCCCCCGCTTTCACTCAGGCGACGCAAGGTCCGCGACCGCGACGCCACCAGACGGGGAAAGCCAGTGACCATGAAACTTATTTCGCCCGGCCAAGCCGCGGCCAACACCAACGATATGTCGAGCGAAGCCGGTGAAGAGCTTGTCCGCATCGGCGAAATGGCCAAGAAATACGGAGTGACGCTGCGTACGCTGCGTTTCTATGAGGACAAGGGTCTGCTCAACCCGCAGCGCGACGGCTCGACCCGTCTCTATACACGCCGCGACAGGGCCCGGCTGAAGCTGATCCTGCTTGGCCGCAAGGTCGGGTTCTCGCTGCGCGACGTCAAGCAGATGATGGACCTCTATGATCCGAACGGCTCCAACACCAAGCAATTGCGGCTGGCGCTCGACAAGTCGGAGAAGCAGCTTGCCCGTCTGCAGAAGCAGCGGGCGCTGATCGACGACGCCATCAGCGAACTGAGTGCTTCGATGTCGACCGTCCGGCAAATGCTGATCGAGCGCTCGACGCCGCAGGCCAGCGTAGCGAGCTAAACTAAGCTTTCGATTTGTGACGAATAAGAGCCGCGTGGCTTTCGCTGCGCGGTTCTTCGTCGTTTGCCGTGCTTTGTC
This sequence comes from Mesorhizobium sp. M1027, assembly GCF_040318745.1. Taxonomy (NCBI): domain Bacteria; kingdom Pseudomonadati; phylum Pseudomonadota; class Alphaproteobacteria; order Hyphomicrobiales; family Phyllobacteriaceae; genus Mesorhizobium; species Mesorhizobium sp. M1027. The sequence continues at coordinate 313,027 of NZ_JAMYMW010000004.1, forward strand.
GTTTGTCGTCCTGGCGCGCGGGGGAAAATTTGACGCACCGCCGAATTGACGTTTACGCAAACGTCAATATTTGTTATCTCGACCACAACGTTGGTCCGTCTGCCATCCTCATATGCTGGGGCTGATTTCGGGGCCAAGACCGCATGGTGGAGGAAACGCATGCCGATCTACAGAGCGCCGGTCCGGGACACGCTGTTCGTGCTGAACGAAGTGCTGGGATATCGGCGTTATTCCAATCTTCCCGGATTTTCCGACGCGACGCCGGATGTGCTCGAGGCCATCCTTGCCGAGGGCGCGAAGCTCGCCGAAAACGTGATGCAGCCGCTGAACCGCGTTGGCGACGTGGAAGGCTGCATGCGCCATGACGACGGTTCGGTAACGACGCCGAAAGGCTTCAAGGAAGCTTTCGACCAGTATCGCGAAGGCGGCTGGATGGGGCTCGCGGCACCTGTCGAGTTTGGCGGGCAAGGCTTGCCCTACGCGGTGCACACTGCGGTTGCCGAATACATGGTGTCGGCCAATATGTCGCTGATGATGTATGCCGGCCTGACGCAAGGCGCGATCGCTGCGATCATCACCCATGGCACCAAAGAGCAGAAGGCAACATGGTTGCCGAAGCTGGTCGAGGGCGCCTGGACCGGCACCATGAACCTGACCGAGCCACACTGCGGAACCGATCTTGGCTTGCTGCGCACCAAGGCCGTCCCAAATGGCGACGGCACCTACAGGATCTCCGGTCAGAAGATCTTCATCTCGGCCGGCGAGCATGACATGTCGGACAATATCGTCCACCTGGTGCTGGCCCGTATCGAGGGCGCGCCGGATGGCGTGAAGGGCATCTCGCTGTTCATCGTGCCGAAGCTCAAGCTCGATGCCTCAGGCAATCCGGGCGAGAAGAACACCGTCTCCTGTGGCTCGATCGAGGAGAAGATGGGTATCCATGGCAACTCGACCTGCGTCATGAATTACGACGACGCTGAAGGCACGCTGCTTGGCGAGGCCAATGGCGGGCTGAAAGCAATGTTCACCATGATGAATGAGGCGCGGCTTGGCGTCGCCCTGCAGGGACTTTCGCTATCTGAGGTTGCCTACCAGAATGCGGTTTCCTACGCCAAGGATCGTCTGCAGGGCCGCTCGCTGTCAGGGCCGAAGGCGCCGGACAGGAAGGCCGATCCGATCATCGTCCATCCGGACATCCGCCGCAGCCTGATGACCATGAAGGCTTTCAACGAGGCCGGCCGCGCGCTGGCGCTGTGGACGGCGATCAAGTCCGACATCGCTCACCGCTCCGGTGACGACAAAGATCGCCAGGTCGCAGACGACTACACCGGCCTGATGACGCCGGTGGTCAAAGGCGTGCTCACCGACAAGGGGTTCGATCATGCGGTAATGGCGCAGCAGGTCTTCGGCGGCCACGGCTATATAGAAGAGCACGGCATGAGCCAGTTCGTCCGCGATGCGCGCATCGCCATGATCTATGAGGGTGCCAACGGCATCCAGGCGCTCGACCTCGTCGGCCGCAAGCTGGCCTTGAATGGCGGCCGCGCGGTCCAGGCTTTCTTTAAGGAAGTCGGAGAGTTCTGCGAGGAAAACCGCACCGACGAGACGATGGCGCCCTTCACCAAGGCGCTGAAGAAGGGCCTCAACGATCTGCAGACGGCGACGATGTGGCTGGTGCAGAACGGCATGGCCAAGCCCGATAACGCCGGTGCCGCCTCGACCGATTACATGCATCTCTTCGGCCTGGTGGCGCTGGGCTATATGTGGGCGCAGATGGCCAAGGTGGCCGCAGCGAAATTGGCGAACGGCGCCGACGGCGCTTCGTCCTTCTACGACAACAAGCTGGTGACGGCGCACTTCTTCATGGAGCGGATCATGCCGGAGACGTCGGCGCATCTTGCCCGCATCTCCAGCGGCGCCGACACATTGATGGCACTGCCGGCGGAAGCGTTCTAGGTTCGGCGTCTCCCTCCCGCTCGAGGGGATGGTGGCCCGAAGGGCCGGGAGGGGTCCTGCGTGCAGTGCGCCGACCTCCATTCTGGTGCATGCCTTGGAGGAAAATGATCGCAATGCCGTGGCACATGGCGCAGGTTGTAAAAGGTAAGGTCGAGCAAGTCATCGGCGACCCCACCCGGCCGCTTCGCGGCCACCCTCCCCTCGAGGGGGAGGGGAACGTCGGCGCGAGGGAGAAACCATGACCCACCCCGCCGAAATCCTTGGCCTTCCCAAGCCCGCCTGGGCGGCGGACGAGGTCGGCATGCTTTACGACATGGCGCACCGCTTCATGTCGGAAGAGATCGCGCCGCGTTACGACGAGTTCGAGAAGAACGAAATGGTCGACCGCGAGAGCTGGCTGAAGGCGGGTGCTGCCGGCCTGCTCTGTGCCTCTATGCCGGAGGAATATGGCGGATCGGGCGGCACCTTCGCGCATGAGAGCGCCATCATCGAGGCGATCGGCCATGTCGGCGTCGACGGGTTCGGCATTGGCCTGCACAATTCGATCGTTGCCCCCTACATCCTCCATTACGGCTCGGACGAGCAGAAGAAGAAATGGCTGCCGAGGCTGGCGACCGGCGAGCTGATCGGCGCCATCGCCATGACCGAGCCCGGTGCGGGCTCCGACCTTCAGAGCGTCAAGACGCGCGCCGAAAAGGACGGCAACCAGTACAAGCTCAACGGCTCGAAGACCTTTATCACCAACGGCCAGCTCGCCAATTTCATCATCGTCGTTGCCAAGACCGATCCTGAGAAGGGCGCCAAGGGCATCTCGCTGATCGTCGTCGAGACTGACGAGGTGGAAGGTTTCGAGCGCGGCCGCAACCTCGACAAGATCGGCCTCAAGGCCAACGACACGTCGGAACTGTTCTTCAACGACGTACGTGTGCCGACCTCGAACCTGCTCGGCAACGACGAAGGCCAGGGCTTCGTCCAGTTGATGCAACAATTGCCGCAGGAGCGGCTGCAGATCGGCACCACTGCTATTGCCATGGTCGAGCGGGCTCTGGCGCTTACCATCGACTACGTCAAGGAGCGTAAGGCGTTCGGCAAGGCCATCATCGAATTCCAGAACACCCAGTTCAAGCTTGCCGAATTGAAGACCGAGGCGACCATCGGCCGCGTCTTCTACAATGACTGCGTTGCCCGCCATATTAACGGTGGCCTCGACCCGGTGACGGCTTCGATGGCCAAATACTGGCTGTCAGACCTGCAAGGAAAAGTCGTCGACGAATGCCTTCAATTGCATGGCGGCTATGGCTACATGAATGAATATCCGATCGCCCGCATGTTCCGCGATGCCCGGGTCCAGCGCATCTACGGCGGCACCAACGAGATCATGAAATTGCTGATCGGGCGGAGCCTTTAGGAGGTCGCATGTCGAAGCATTTTGCTGGGCTTCGCTGGAAGTCGGGGGCACGGGAGGATTTCCTTTCCGGCCGCTATTCCCGGGTCCATGAACTTCATTTTGATGGTGGCGCGGTTATCTCCGCTTCCGCATCGCCGTCGATTGTGCCGGCACCTTTTAGCGATGCAACGATCGTCGATCCGGAAGAACTGTTCGTCGCTTCGCTTTCTTCTTGCCACATGCTTTGGTTCTTGGATCTGGCAAAACGCGCTAAGCTCAATGTCCGATCTTATCACGACGAAGCCGAAGGCCTGATGGCCAAGAATGCTGAGGGGCGCACAGCCATCACACATGTCACCCTTCGGCCGCTCGTCGAATGCGACGCAGATGCGGCTATGATCGAGAGTATTCATCACAAGGCGCACGACGCCTGTTTCATCGCCAATTCGGTGCGGACCGAAGTGGTGGTCGAGCCCCGATTTTAGATCACAGGAGATCACCAATGGCCGAAGCTTATGTCTATGATGCCGTGCGCACGCCGCGCGGCAGGGGCAAGAAAGATGGCTCGCTGCACGAAGTGCCGGCGGTGCGGCTCGGCGCCAAGGTGCTCGAGGCCATCCGCGACCGCAACGGGCTGGACACTAGCACCGTCGACGACATCATCTTCGGCTGCGTCGATCCGGTTGGCGAGGCGGGTGCGGTCATTCCACGTGCCGCCGCTTTCGAAGCCGGCTACGACACCAGGGCGCCCGGCATGCAGATATCGCGCTTCTGCGCCTCGGGCCTCGACGCCATCAATTTCGGGGCCGCCAAGATCGCGCAAGGCGCCGACGAGATCGTCATTGCCGGTGGCGTCGAATCAATGTCGCGCGTCGGCATGGGCGCTTCCGGCGGCGCCTGGTTCATGGATCCCTCGGTCGGCCTGCCCGGCTGGTTCGTGCCGCAAGGCATATCGGCCGACCTGATCGCCACCAAATACGGCTTTTCGCGCGATGACGTCGACGCCTATGCGGTCGAGAGCCAGAAGCGTGCCGCCAAGGCGTGGGGAGAGGGCCGCTTCAAGAATTCGGTGATCTCGGTCAAGGACCAGAACGGCCTGACCATCCTCGACCATGACGAGCACATGCGGCCCTCGACCGACATGCAGTCGCTGGCCGCGCTCAATCCGTCCTTCGTCATGCCCGGCGAAATGGGCGGCTTCGACGCCGTCGCCGTGCAGAAGCATCCCGAGGTGGAAGAGGTCAACCACGTCCACCATGCCGGCAATTCCTCCGGCATTGTCGACGGCGCGGCGGCCGTGCTGCTCGGCTCGAAAAAGGCGGGAAAGACGCTCGGCCTCAAGCCGCGCGCGCGCATCCGTGCGTTCGCCAATATCGGCTCCGAACCGGTGCTGATGCTGACCGGCCCGGTCGACGTCACCGAGAAGCTGTTGAAGCGGGCGAAGATGAAGCTGCAGGACATCGACTTGTTCGAGCTCAACGAGGCCTTCGCTTCGGTGGTGCTGCGCTACATGCAGGCTTTCGACATTCCGCATGACCGGATCAACGTCAATGGTGGGGCCATCGCCATGGGCCATCCGCTCGGCGCCACCGGTGCGATGATCTTCGGTACGGTGCTGGACGAATTGGAACGCCGTGACCTCAACACCGCGCTGGTGACGCTTTGTATCGGCGCCGGTATGGGCACCGCAACGATCATCGAACGCGTCTGACGGAGAGAGATGATGAGCTACACCAATTTCACCCTCGACATCGACGCCGACGGCATTGCGCTGGTCACCTGGAACATGCCGGACCGTTCGATGAACGTCTTCACCGAGGAGGTGATGCGCGAACTGAACGCCATCGTCGACAAAGTGGCAAGCGATGCAGTGATAAAGGGCGCGGTGATCACCTCCGGCAAGGATACGTTCTCGGGCGGCGCTGACATCACCATGCTGCAGAAGATGCTGGCGAGCTTCGCCGCCGACAAGGCGAAGGACCCGGAGAAGGCGACCAAGGCGCTGTTCGACAAGGCGGGCGCTATGAATGGCCTGTTCCGTAAACTGGAAACCTCGGGCAAGCCGTGGGTTTCGGCGATCAACGGCACCTGCATGGGCGGCGCGTTCGAATTGTCGCTCGCCTGCCATGGCCGTGTCGCGGCCGATTCCGACCAGGTGAGGATGGCGCTTCCGGAAGTGAAGATCGGCATTTTTCCAGGCGCCGGCGGCACCCAGCGCGTGCCGCGGCTGACCGACCAGCAGCAGGCGCTGCAAATGCTGACGTCCGGCCAGACGCTGTCGCCGCAGAAGGCCAAGTCAATGGGCTTGATCCATGAGATTGCCGAGGCGGACAAGCTGGTCGAAACTGCCAAGGCGATGATCAAGAACGGCTTGAAACCGGTGGCGCCATGGGATGAAAAGGGCTTCAAGCTGCCCGGCGCTCCGATCTATTCGGTGGCAGGTGCCAATCTGTGGCCGCCGGCTATCGCCATTCTGCGCCGCGAGACCTATGGCAATTATCCCGCTGCCGCCGCCATCCTGAAATGCGTCTACGAGGGCCTGCTGGTGCCGTTCGATACCGCCTTGCGGATCGAGCAACGCTACTTCACCGAGGTCATGCAGACCAGGGAAGCGGCGGCGATGATCCGCTCATTGTTCGTGTCGCTGCAAGAACTGAACAAGGGCGCTCGCCGCCCAGCTGGTGTGCCGGAAACGACGTTCAAGAAGATCGGCGTGCTCGGCGCTGGCTTCATGGGCGCCGGGATCGCCTATGTAACGGCCAAGGCTGGCATTCCGGTGGTGCTGCTCGACCGCGACATGGAGTCCGCCGCCAAGGGCAAGGCGCATTCCGAGACCCTGATCTCGGATCAGGTGAAGAAGGGCCGTGCCAAGCCGCAGGACAAGGATCGATTGCTGTCGCTGATCACACCAACGGCCGATTACGCGGATCTTGCCGGCTGCGATCTTGTGGTCGAGGCGGTGTTCGAGGACTCGGCCGTCAAGAAGGATGCCACCGAACAGGCCGAGGCTGTACTCAAGCCGTCGGCGATCTTCGCCTCGAATACGTCGACCATACCGATTACATCGCTGGCCAGGAATTCGGCGCGGCCGAAGAATTTCATCGGCATCCACTTCTTCTCGCCGGTCGACAAGATGATGCTGGTCGAGATCATCCTCGGCAAGAAAACCGGCGACAAGGCGCTGGCCACCGCGATCGACTTTGTCCGCGCCATCAAGAAGACGCCGATCGTCGTCAACGATACGCGCGGTTTTTACGTCAATCGCTGCGTACTGCGCTACATGTCGGAAGCCTACAAGATGCTGATCGAAGGTGTTCCGGCGCCGATCATCGAGAATGCGGCGAAAGCCGCTGGCATGCCGGTCGGTCCTCTGGCGTTGACCGACGAGACGGCGATCGACCTTGCCCAGAAGATCATGAAGCAGACCATGCGCGACCTCGGCGACAAGGCGGTCGATCCGAAGCAGATGGCGCTGATCAACACGATGGTCGACACGCATGGTCGCTTGGGCCGTAAGAACAGCAAGGGCTTCTATGACTATCCGGCAAAACCGGCAAAGAAGAAGCTGTGGCCAGGCCTCAGGGACCTCTACCCGCAGCTGTCGCCGGAGCAGGTCGACTATGAGGAACTGAAGCAGCGGCTGCTGGTCACCATCGCGCTTGAGGCGGTACGGGTCATGGAAGAGGGCATCGTTACCGACCCACGCGAGGCCGATGTCGGCTCGATCCTGGCCTTCGGCTTCGCACCCTATACAGGCGGTGCACTGTCCTACATCGACGGCATCGGCGCGAAGAAATTCGTCAAACTCGCCAAGCGCCTGCAGAAGAAATACGGCGCCGAGTTCAAGGCGCCGAAGCTGCTGCTCGACATGGCCGAGAAGGGCGAGACCTTCTACGAGCGCTTCGATCCCTATACCAGGAACGAGGCCAAGGAGGCGGCCTGACGCCGTCTCCGGCGGTGGACAAGATGGCGGCCAAGAGGTAGAACAGCGAAGGTATTTTTTCCTGTTTCGAAGGAGAGCAAGGTGCTCTCGCACGACCGCGTTTGGGCCGCCATCGACGCTCTTGCCGAGCGTTATTCGCTTTCGGCCTCCGGACTGGCCAGGCGCGCTGGCCTCGACTCGACCGCCTTCAACAAATCGAAGCGGCTGTCCTCAGATGGGCGGCCGCGCTGGCCGTCGACCGAATCGCTGGCCAAGATCATCGAGGCGACCGGCGCCTCGCTGGATGAATTTGCAGAACTGGTCGAAGGCCGGGGTAATTCCGGCGCACTGCCTGTGCAGAAATCGTCGGTGCCACTGCTTGGCTTCGCCCAGGCGGGCGCCGGTGGCTTCTTCGACGATGCCGGGTTTCCGGCGGGGCAGGGATGGGACCTGATCGAATTGCCGGCACGGGCAACCGAAACCTCCTATGCGTTGAAGGTCCAAGGCGATTCCATGCTGCCGCTCTACCGCAATGGCGATGTCCTCATCGTCGAGCCGGGAGCTACCACACGAAAGGGCGATCGCGTCGTCGTCAAGACCAATGCCGGCGAGGTGATGGCCAAGGTGCTCGACCGCCAGACACCGAAGTCGATCGCGCTGGTCTCCCTGAATCCCGATCACCCGGACCGCGACATCCCCATGCGCGATGTCGAATGGGTGGCGCGGATTGTCTGGGCAAGCCAGTAGGCGCGGGGCCGGTGCGTCTGCCTCACCTTGCCTTGGCTGTTCTGGCGATCCCGGCAATGGCCACGGCAATTGTCGCCGGCGGCCGCGTCGTCCAGAGCGAAAGCGGCGGCGCCTGGGAGCAAATCCAGGTCGGCGCTGAACCTCAGCCCGCCGCGCCGGCTACGTCGGCCATCCCGAAACCAGTGCCGGCCAAGCAGGCCGCGCATTCGAGGGCAATCGATCCAGAAATCGTGGTGCCGCCGCAGCTTGGTTCCAACGAGCTTGAACGGATAGAGCCGCGCGCCCCGTTGAGCGATCTGGCATTGGCCGGACCGCCCAAGCCGCCAAAAACGAAAATGCCCGACGACTGGAAAGGCACGAAACTATTCCAGCCCGTCGCGTCGGCCGCCGGGGTCATCGAAGCAAAGGGCTATTCGATTGCGGTTTCCGGTATCGACATCGTCAAGCAGGAGGAGACTTGCACCGACGGCGGCGAGTCCTGGAATTGCGGCATTCGGGCGCGAACGGCCTTCCGCGCCTTTCTCCGCAGTCGTGCGGTGGTCTGTGCCGTGCCGCCCGAAGGCGGTCGTGATCTGATCGCCGCCGAGTGCCGGATCGGCAATCAGGATATCGGCCAATGGCTGGTCGAAAATGGCTGGGCGCGCGCCGCCAAGGGCGGCCCTTACGTAGAAGCCGGCGAGAAGGCGCGTGCAGCAAAAAAAGGCGTCTTCGGGCCGCCGCCGAGCGTTTCAGGCCTGCCGCCGCTCCCGGCTGCTGCGTCGCGATCCGCGCCTGTAGCGCCTAGCTCGATCCTGGAGGAGCAGGACGGCGCCCTCATGCCGCCAGCTGACCAGCCAGCGCCCGCCGAATGAGCTCACGCGTTTCGGCGATGCCGTAGAGCGCGGCGAAGGAGCCGAAGCGCGGCCCGCGTTCCTGACCTATCAGCACCTGATAGATCATCTGGAAGAAGGCGACGGAGACACCGGGTCCGCCCTCCGGGCTCTGCTTGGAATGATCCTGGTAGCGCTCAATCTTGCGCGCAACATTGAGGGCAGCGTTCTGGATCGCCTCGCTGTCGGCATTAGCCGGCAGCGCGGCGAGCGCTTCCGAAAGCTTGGTCAGCGCCTCGCGCTCGACCGCGTCGGCGGCACGATACACTTTCGCCGGCTTCACGAAATCGTCGAAATAGCGGATGGCATATTCGGCCAGCCGGTCGAGCTCGGGATGGGTCGTCGGCGTCACACCCGGCGCGTGGCGCGAAATGAAACCCCACAGCACGCTCCTGTTTTGGGCATTCGAGGCGCTGACCAGGTTGAGCAGCAGCGAGAACGGAACCGGCAGGTCGACTGCCGGGGGATTGCCGTCATGCATGTGCCAGACCGGATTGCCCAGCCGCTCCTTCCAGTCCTGCCTCTGATAGGCAGAGAGGAACGTATAATACTCGTCCACTGCCTTCGGGATAACGTCGAAATAAAGCTTCTTCGCGGTTCGCGGGCGCTGGAACATATAAAGGCTAAGACTCTCGGTCGGCGCGTAAGTTAGCCACTCGTCGATGGTTAGCCCATTGCCCTTCGACTTCGAGATCTTCTGGCCGTGCTCATCGAGGAACAGCTCATAATTGAAGCCCTCCGGCGCCGGAGCATCGAGCGCGCGGCAAATCTGCCCGGCGAGCTTGACGGAATCGATCAGATCCTTGCCGGACATCTCGTAATCGACGCCGAGTGCTGCCCAGCGCATCGCCCAATCGGGCTTCCATTGCAGCTTGGCATGACCGCCGGTCACCGGCGTCTCGAAGCGCTCGCCGGTGTCCGGATCGCGCCACACGATGGTGCCGGCGTCGAGCTTGCGCTCGTCGATCGCGACTTGCATGACGATCCCGGTCTTGGGATGGATCGGCAGGAAGGGCGAATAACTCAGCGCCCGCTCCTCGCGCAGCGACGGCAGCATAATTGCCATCACCTTATCAAAGCGCTCGAGCATCTTGAGCAGCGTCGCGTCGAAGCGGCCGGAAGTATAATAGTCGGTCGAGGAAGCGAATTCGTAATCGAAGCCGAAACGGTCGAGGAAAGCGCGCAGCCGTGCGTTATTGGCGGCGCCGAACGACGGATACTCATTGGAGAAAGGGTCCGGTATCCTGGTCAGCGGCTTGCCGAGATAGGCGCGCAGCATGTCCTTGTTAGGCACATTGTCCGGCACCTTGCGCAATCCGTCCATGTCGTCGGAGAAGCACAGCAGTCGCGTCTTGACCTTGTCTTCAGTCAGCACGCGGAAGGCGTGGCGCACCATAGATGTGCGCGCCACCTCGCCGAACGTGCCGATATGCGGCAGGCCGGACGGGCCGTAGCCGGTCTCAAACAGCACCGTTTCCGGGTAGCCGCCGATCGCGTAGCGAGCGACGATCTTTTTCGCTTCCTCGAACGGCCACGCCTTGCTTTCGGCGGCGGCAGTGAGGAGTTCCGGGCTGAGATCGATCGGCTGTTGTTCGGCCATGATGCTATTCCTGCAACTTGCCGGCATGCATGCCGGCAGCCGCATGCTCTAGACCATGATCCCGAAAAGTGGAACCCGGTTTCAGGGCAGGACCGCGATCAGGCAAGAAGATTGAGAGCTCCCGTCCCAATTAGTCGGGAGGATCAAATTCCAAAGCGTGACCGGAGCGCCAACGATCGCCGCTCTTTTTCCTTGCGGCGCCGATCCCTCGTTCCTAACTTCGGGACCCATCTCAAGGAGTTCTAAATGCCATTGTCGCCACACGAAGCCATGATCTACCTGATGGTCATCACTTCGGCGTCGGACCGCGACATGACCGACATCGAACTGGCGCGGATCGGTGACGTCGTTCGATCCTGGCCGGTGTTTGAGGATTTCAATCAGGAGCGGCTGGTCGATGTCGCCCAGGCCTGCCAGGAAATGCTGCAGGAAAAGGACGGGCTGGAGGGCGTCCTGGCGCGTGTCGCCGAGGCGCTGCCCGAACGGCTGCGTGACACCGCCTATGCGGCCGCCTTCGAGGTTGCGGCCGTCGACCTCGAAATGCGCCTGGAGGAGGTGCGCGTGCTGCAGCTCGTCCGCCGGGAACTCGATCTCGATGCGCTGACGGTCGCCGCCATCGCGCGAGCCGCCAAGGCGCGCCTTCGCACGCTGACCTGAGCCGGCAGTCAGAAAAAGCTGACCGGAAAATAGCGAAGATAGAACTCGGCGAACGTACCTTTCACCGAAATTTCCTGCAGCGCGTAGTCGAATGCGGCCGCCAGTGCCGGATCGTCGGCCCTGGTGGCGATCGCCATGCCCGAGCCAAGGTATTCGGGCGCCAGATAGGGGCCGCCGGCAAAGCGGCAGCAGCCAGCCGCATCGGAGCCGCCGAGCCAGAAGGCGAAACGCATGCCGTCGCCGAAGGCGGCGTCGATCTTGCCGGCTTTCAGCTTGCCATAAAGCTCCTCCGGCCTTGCGAAGGGGACGATTTGGACGTCGCCGAAATAAGTGCGCAGCATCCGCTCATGCGCGGAATCGGCTATCACGCCGACACGTTTGCTGCGCAGCCTGTCGAACATTGGTTCGGTCAGCGCCTGTGTCTTCAGCATGATGAAGCGTGCCGGAAATTGCAGGTAGGGGCGTGAGAATGCGTATTTCGACCGCGACTCCGGCGTTGCGGCGATGCCGGCAATGATCGCTTCGCCTTCGCCTTTCCCGAGCGCACCTTCGAGCTCGGCCCAGGGCAGCGCCTGGATCTGGCATTTTTCGGCAATGCCGAGCTCGGCGCAGATGGCGCGCGCCAGGTCGACATGGAAGCCCGACAGCCGGCCTGCCCCATCGAGGAAATTGAACGGCGGGAAATCCGTGGTGGTCAGGAATCGCAGCCGCGGCAGCATCGAAAGGTCCGGCTTAGGCAGCCGCTCCTTGGCGTCCCAAAACACCGGCACCTGCGGCTCCGCGGCGAGCGCATCAGCCGCAAGCGATTGCGCTCCGATCAATATCGAAATCAATGAAATGGATATGCGCCGAAACGCCACGCGACGACTCCGTCCGGTCTTGCCCCGACTTTAGTACGAAATAACACAGTTTTTTGTACGAAAATAACACAGGCACAACGGTTTTTGGTTTCATCGTGACGATTTAGGGATATTGTTTAGTGAGTTTGCAAATGACTGTGTGATGCCAGCTGAAGAGGAGCGGTAGGGCGTACAAAGGGAGCAGCTTTGCAGTCCGGGGTTGATGGCATAGTGCGGGTTGATCACTGCCATTGGTCTCAAGAGCGGAAGGCAACATGGGGTAGATGTTGCGATGGGTCATTTCGATCGTACCCTGGAGTTGATAGATCAGTTGCAGCACGCCGGTACAGCGGCCGCCGTCTGCGAAAAGCTGCTGGGGGTAACAAGCGGGTTCGGGCTGACGGCGCTCATGGCCGGGACGGTTCCGCAACCCGGCACGCCGAGAAATCGGCAAAAGGACCATGTGTTGCTTTGCGACTGGCCGGCCGAATGGCTTGAGCGCTACGTTGCGCGCAACTATGTCGATCACGACCCAGTCGTCAGTCACATGAAGCAGCTTCAAGCGCCATTCCAGTGGCGGGAAGCGTCTCAGGGCATCCGTATCGGCAAGAGCGGCGGCGATGTCATGGGTGACGCCGGTGAATTCAAGCTGCGCGACGGATTGGCCTTCCCGCTGATCACGCTCGATGGCCAGATCGTCATGGTGTCGCTAGGCGGCGAGGCTGTCGAATTGTCGGGCGCCGAATTCGGGCTTGTGTCGCTGGTCTCGACTTATGCGATTGGCCGCGCCATGCAGCTCCACACTATGGCGGGCAAAACCATCGACCATGTCGAATTGACGCCGCGTGAGCGCGAATGCCTGCAATGGGCCGCCGTTGGGAAGTCCGAATGGGAGATTTCACAAATTCTCGGCATTTCTGAACACACGTCAGAGAAACACCTTCTTAACGCCAAAAGCAAACTCGGTGCCGTCAACCGGGTCCAGGCCGTCGCGGAAGCGATAAGGCGCGGCTATATTAACTAGGTCGGCCGCGCCGGCCTAGAAATTCTTGCCTACGCGATCGCGTAATTTTTTCGGGGAAGCACGGCCGTATCTTCCTATTGAAACTAGGAGACGGCAAATGCTTTTTTCCCTCACGACCCAGGAATTGATGGAACGGCCCGACCTCTGGGAGGCAGTTCATCGTTTGCGTTACAGAGTTTTCGTCGAAGAGATGGGATGGACCGATCTGCAGCGCCCCGACGGCCTCGAGATCGATCAATTCGACCACGACGAGGCAGTGCACCAGATCGTCATCCGCAATGGCGAGCTCGCCGGTTACCAGCGGATGTTGCCGACGACTCGGGCACATCTTCTAACCGATGTGCTGGCGGACCTTTATGAGGGAACCCCACCGTCGGGCCCGAATGTCTATGAACTGACCCGCTATGCGGTTGCACCGGGGTTCCGCGACGGCCGGCGCGGCGTGTCGACGGTCGGCACGGAGCTGATCGCCGGCTTCGTCGAGTGGGGTCTGAAGCGCAACGTCAACCAGGTTATCATCGAATTCGAGCCGATGTGGGTGCTTCGCGCGCTGCAGCTGCATTTCCTGGCAACGCCGCTCGGTTACCAGCGTACCTATGGCAACCAGCAGGTGGTTGCCACACTGCTCACCTTCAACGAGCACACGCTCGACGTGGTGCGTTCGCGCCGCAACCACTTTGCGCCGGTGCTGGCCAGAGGGTACCCGGACATGCTCGGACAGAGACGCGCCTCGTGAGATTGGAGAGAGGCCATGAACGTTCATTCAAAAGCAGAATTCCGCAATCACACGCTGATCGTCACGGTATCGTCGGGTGACGGCCGCCCGGTGCTGGACAGGCTGGCCTATGAAAGCCTGGCCAGGACATTCCATGAAGCCGCTGCCGACGACGACGTCCGCGTCGTGGTCCTACGCGGCCTGGCCGGGTGCTTCTGCCTCGGCGCCGACTTCTCCGAATTTCTCGACGCCACCAAACATCGGCGACTGATTGACGCCGTCACCGATATGTTCCGCACGCTGGCGACATTCCCGAAACCGGTCCTTGCCTGTGTCGACGGCGACGCCGTCGGCGTCGGCTGCACCATCCTGTTCCACTGCGACATGGTGATCGCCTCGAGCAAGAGCACGTTTCGGGTGCCGTTCGTCGATTTCGGCCTGGTGCCGGACGCGGCGACCAGCATCCTGGCGCCGCAGAAGCTCGGCTATGCCGGGGCGTTCCGCTTCTTCTGCCTGGGCGACACGCTCGCCGCCGAAGATGCCAGGGCACTGGGCCTTGTCGGCGAGATCGTGACGGACGCCAGCGTCGAGGAGGCCACGTTGGCAAGAGCCAGGCAACTCGCCAAGAAGCCTGTCGCGGCGCTGCAGCAGACGCGCGACCTGCTTAGGGGCGACACCGGCGCGCTCTGCGACCGCATCGACCAGGAGATCTCGCTTTTCCAGCAGGCGCTGCAGGACGACACTACGCTGAAGCGACTGCAGCGGATTGCCCGGCTGGCGGCATGACAGCCGCGGATCGATTAGGTGAGCTTATTTTTCGAGGAAAGTCGGCCCTTCGCCGATGATCTTCTTGTCCACCTTGCCGATGACGTCGAGATCGCGGCCGTCATAGGGAAGCGACAGGAGAATGCGCTGCATGACGGCCAGCCGCGCGCGCCGCTTGTCGTTCGCCCGCACAATGATCCAGGGCGCGAACTCCTTGTGCGTGCGTTCCACCATCAGGTCGCGCGCCTTGGTGTAGTCGTCCCATTTGGTGATGCCGGCGATGTCGATCGGGGAAAACTTCCAGCTCTTCAGCGGACTCCAGCGACGGTCGTGGAACCGCTCGAGCTGTGTTTCCCGGCCGATGTTCAGCCAGAATTTGAAGAAATGGATGCCTTCGTTGCGGATCATCCGCTCGAAATGCGGAACCTCGTCCAGAAATTGCTCGTGCTGCTCGGGCGTGCAGAATCCCATGACCGGTTCAACACCGGCGCGGTTGTACCAGGAGCGGTCGAAGGTGACGAATTCGCCCGACGTCGGGAAGTGGTCGACGTAACGCTGGAAGTACCATTGTCCAAGCTCGGTGGGTGTTGGCTTGGTCAGCGCCACGTTGCGCGCCGTGCGAGGGTTCAGATACTGGCGCAAAACGAAGATCGTGCCGCCCTTGCCGGCAGCGTCGCGTCCCTCAAACAGCGACATTACCCGCTTGCCTGTCGACTGCAGCCACGCCTGCGCCTTGACCAGCTCGATCTGCAGCTTCTCTAACCTCTCGTCATACTCCTCGCTCTTCATTTTCTTGTCGTAAGGGTAGCCGCCGGCGGTGAGCTTGCGGTCCTCGATCCAGTCGGGAAGCGTCGGGGCCTCGATGTCGAACTCCCGCTCCTTGCCGTCGATCATGATCTTCAGCGGCCCCGACGAAGCTGCAGCGGGGCTTTCCTTGGCGTTTTTCATCGAGACGAACCTTTCCGGCCTCCGGACTCATGCTATTGGAAGCCTTACTGCATCGGCCGGAATATCGGAATCGATTTTCGGAAAGAACGATGCAGCAGATAAAGCGGTAGAGCGTCCTTTGTGCGCCCAATTGGACGCACGGCGCTCTAGCGTCGGTCCAGCAGGAAGTTATTGAGCGTTGGCCGCACACGGAGCGCAGGCGACGGAGCGCAAATGGCCGATATCGGCACAGAGCGGAAAGGCAGGGCGCAAGCCGTCGCGATGCGGCTGTGGAACAGCCGCTGGCTGCTCGCGGCCGGCTTCGCTGCGGTTCTGATCGTTTATGGTTTTGCCGGCATGTCTGGCTATGTGGTGCTGCTGGCAGGCGCCGTGCTGGTTGCCGCGGTGATACTGCCGGCCGGCGTCGCCCGTCAATCGACCGAAAATGCCGCGGCCGTCGAGGCGAGCGGCTTGCAACAACTTTCCGGCGAATATCTCGCGGCAGCGGTTGCCGATCCGCTGATCATTTTCGATCGTTCCGCCGCCATCGTCCATGCCAACGCCGCCGCCTTTGCAGCCTTTGGCGGGATTGCCCCCGGCATGTCGCTGTCGCTGAAATTCCGCGCGCCGGAAATGCAGTCCTTGCTGGATAATATCTTGGCAGGCAACGTCGCGTCGGACAGCGTTGACTACATAGAAAGGCTGCCGGTCGAACGAGCCTATCGGGTGAGCGCGTCTTCTGTCGGTCACGCCACGGATCTCTACGTGCTGGTGTTCAAGGACCAGAGCGAGGCGCGCCGGATCGACAGAATGCGCGCCGACTTCATTGCCAATGCCAGCCACGAGCTACGCACGCCTCTCGCCTCGATTGCCGGCTTCATCGAGACGCTGCGCGGGCCGGCCCGCAACGACCCTGCGGCACGCGAGCAGTTCCTGCAGATCATGCAGAACCAGACCAGCCGTATGGCGCGCCTCATCGACGACCTTCTGTCGCTGTCACGGCTGGAGATGAAGCCCTATCTCAAGCTGGGAACCGAGGTCGATCTGCGCCAGGCCATCGACAGCGTCATCGATTCGCTTGGGCCGCTCGCCAAAGAAAACGGCGTCGTGATCGAGCGTGATTTCGCGGAAGGGCCGCTCGCCGTGCCTGGCGATCGGGACGAGCTTTTCCAAGTCTTCGAAAACCTGCTGGAAAACGCCTGCAAATATGGCCAGTCGGGCGGACGCGTCGTGGTGTCGATCACGCGCAGCGACGGCGATACCGAACCGGGGATCGACGTCACTATCAGGGATTTCGGCCCCGGCATTCCCGAAGAACACATCCCGCGCATCACCGAGCGCTTCTACCGCGTCGACGTCGAGAACAGCCGGACCCAGAAGGGCACCGGCCTTGGCCTGTCCATCGTCAAGCATATCCTGACCCGGCACAACGCCAGGCTCTCCATCTGGTCGGAAGTCGGCAAGGGTGCGGCGTTCACCGTCCATTTGCCGGCTCGCTGACGCAGTACTATCTCTAGCCCATGATGGGCCGTTTCTTTTTTCTGTCATCCGGCTAGCGTATCAGCGGGGATTCGAGGGAGCGACTCAACCACAAGATCCCGGGAAGGCATTTGGTCCATGCAGTCCGTGCACATCGTCAGCGCCTATGACGAGGAGCTGAAATATCTGTCGAAGCGCATCGCGGCGATGGGCGGGCATGCCGAGCGCATGGTCGAGCAGGCCGTCGCGGCACTGGTCAATGCGGATCCGGGACTTGCCCAGAAAGTCATTCGAGACGACCTGGTTCTGGATGAGGGGCAGCGCGAGATCGACGATAAGGCGATCATCATCATCGCCAAGCGCCAGCCGATGGCGACGGATCTGCGCGAGATCGTCGGTGCGATCCGCATCTCGGCGGACCTCGAACGGGTAGGCGACCTCGGCAAGAACGTCGCCAAGCGAGTGGTTGCTGTCGCTGATGGGCGCCAGCCGAGCAGCCTGTTCCGCGGCCTCGAGGCTTTGGCTAATCTGGCGCTGACACAGCTCAAGGAAGTACTCGACGTCTACGCATCGCGGTCAGTGGAAAAAATCGGTTTCGTGCGCGACCGCGACGACCAGATCGATGCCATGTACACCTCGCTGTTTCGCGAGTTGCTGACTTACATGATGGAAGACCCACGCAACATCACGCCCTGCACGCATCTCCTGTTTTGCGCCAAGAACATCGAGCGCATCGGCGACCACGCCACCAACATCGCCGAGACGATCTACTATATTGTCACCGGCGACCAGATGCCGGCCGATCGTCCGAAGGGCGACAAGACGGACAAGATTATTCTTCCCGCAACGCAACCAGCGAAATGAGTGTCTCTCGATACCAATGCGAATTTCGGATTCGCCACCTGACCGAAAATTGCGCTAAGCTTTCGACGCGCTGACTTCTCGGTTCCGCGATGAAGGCCCCGCCTTCAGGAGGCTGCGATGGAATATGTCCGCGAGTTTGCTCCTGCGCCGCCGATGTCGGGTATAATCGCTTGCGGCGTCTATACGGCTGGGCGGCGCATCGCCGACATTCCGATCGAGGAAGCCGGCGAATGGGCCGGGAAGCCGGGCCATGTCGTCTGGATCGGACTGCTGGAGCCCGACCGCAATTTGTTACTGCGCGTCCAGGCGCAATTTCATCTGCATGAGCTGGCGATCGAGGACGCCGAGCATCCGCACCAACGGCCGAAGATCGAGCAATATGGCGATGCCCTGTTCATCGTTGCCCGCACGGCGCAGTTGATCGACAGCCGTGTCACCTTTGGCGAGACGCATCTGTTCGTCGGCGCCGGCTATATCGTCAGCGTCAGGCATGGCCCGTCGACCTCCTACGCCGCCGTTCGCCAGCACTGGGAAAGCTGTCCGCATTCCCTCGCCAAGGGCGAGGATTTTGTCCTCTACGCCATTCTCGATTTCATCGTCGACAACTACATGCCCGTGCTCGAGCAGATCGAAAACGAGGTCGAGGCGATCGAGGACAAGGTTCTGCTGAAACCGATGACCGGCTCCGATATCGAGCGGCTTTACATGCTGCGCCGCGATCTCTTGCGCCTGCGCAACGCTGCTCTGCCGCTGGTGGAGGTCTGCCGGCGGCTGACCAGCGCCGATCTGCCGCAAATCCACACAGCCATGCATCCGCTGTTTCGCGACGTCACCGACCATATCCGCACTGTCCAGGAAAAGATCGACAGCCTGCGTGAGGTTCTCGCTTTCGCCTTCGAGGCGAGCCTTCTGGTCGGTCAAAGCCAGGAGACGGCGATTTCCAAGAAGCTTGCCTCATGGGCGGCCATCTTGGCCGTGCCCACGGCATTCGCCGGCATTTACGGCATGAATTTCAGCGACATGCCGGAACTGAGGATGGAATATGGCTACCCGGCCGTCCTAGCGGCAATTGCCCTGATCTGCACGTTTCTTTACTGGCGGTTTCGCAAGAATGGGTGGCTGTAGGGGTAAGGGAATAGGCAGTAGCCAGTAGGGAATAGGCAATACGGAAGTGGGTTGTTGGCGAAACGACCCTTGTGAAGCGCTATCTTCCCCTACTGCCTACTCCCCAGTGCCTATCGCCTATCTATGCCGCCGCCGCTCCGATGCTGGCTGAAACGCCACGCGGGCGTGGTACTTGCAGTAAGGGCCGGTTTCGGCGGCGTCGTTGCCGCAGAAATGGAAATCTTCCGAAAGCGGATCGCCATTCGGCCATTTGCAGGTGCGCTCGTTCAGCTCGACGAGTTGCAGATGCCGCGAGATCGGCACGACGACGTTCTCGACCGGGCGGATATAGTGGCGCGCTACCGGTTCGGCATCGAACTGCGCCTTGAGCGCGGTCGCACCGATCGATATCGACGTGGTGGCATGGCGCGTGGCACTTGCTGCCCGAGACACCGATTTCTGGATCGTCGATCCCTGTACCGTCTTCTTCTGGCGTGCCGGTGAGGCGGTCGTGCGTCCGCGACCGGACAGTTTCAGCCGGTGCACTTTGCCGATGACGGCATTGCGGCTGACCCCGCCAAGCTGTGCGGCGATCTGGCTGGCGCTGAGGCCCTCCGACCACAATTTTCTGAGAAGTTCGACTCGCTCGTCAGTCCAGTTCATGAGACCGCGCTCCTGCTGAAACGTGCGGCAATCGGAATCCATTCCCGACCCGGCTTCTGCCGGGCAGACACCACATATATCGGGTGATTAGGTCCGCCGCACGAAATCTAGTTATTTCTCTACTACAATTACCTTATGCGCTGACTCGGTGACAAGAGTCCCAAGGCCAACACGAATCGGTTTTTTCGGTTTTCCCCAACTTGCCCGGTCGCTTATGAGCCGGCGTTATGCTGGAGGGCTTGCCGCACGTCCTTGTGCGACCTTTTCGTTGACTTCACGGCCGAAAAACACGATAAGCCACAAGGGCCGCCGCTTTGGCGGCTTTTTGATTTTTCCGGTTCCGGAGACGCATATAATGAGCGGTTCGGCGCTTTTCGAGACCTTTGTTCGCGCACCCCTGGCTTTCGACCACGGTGAAGGCACATGGCTGGTCACCGATAAGGGCGAGCGATATCTCGATTTCGCCGGCGGGATCGCCGTCAATTCGTTGGGCTACGGCCATCCGCATCTGGTCGCGGCCCTCACCGAGCAGGCCGCCAAGCTCTGGCACGTCTCCAATCTGTACGAGATTCCGGGACAGAGCCGGCTCGGCGAGCGGTTGGCCGACGCCAGCTTCGCCGACAAGGTGTTCTTCACCAATTCCGGCGCAGAGGCGCTCGAATGCGCCATCAAGACGGCGCGGCGCTACCACTTCGTCACGGGCCATCCCGAGCGATACCGCACAATCACCTTCGAAGGCGCCTTCCACGGCCGTACCCTGGCGACCATCGCCGCCGGGGGCCAATACAAATACCTGGAAGGTTTCGGCCCCAAGGTCGACGGCTTCGACCAGGTCGGCTTCGACGATGTGGATGCGGCCGAAAAGGCGATCACGCCTGAAACCGCGGCGATCCTGATCGAGCCGGTGCAAGGCGAGGGCGGCATCAGGCAAGTGCCGACGCAATCGCTGAAGCGGCTCAGGCAGCTCTGCGATCAGCACGGACTGCTTCTGATTTTCGACGAGGTCCAATGCGGCGTCGGCCGCACCGGAAAGCTGTTCGCGCACGAATGGGCGGGCGTCACCCCCGACCTGATGGCGGTGGCCAAGGGCATCGGCGGCGGCTTCCCGATGGGTGCCTGCCTCGCCACCGACGAGGCGGCGGTCGGCATGACCGCCGGCGTGCACGGCACCACCTTCGGCGGCAGTCCGCTGGCGATGGCGGTCGGCAACGCCGTGCTCGACGTGGTGCTGGAAGACGGCTTTCTCGAGGACGTCCGGCGCAAGGCGCTGCTGTTGAAGCAGGGGCTTGCCGGTGTCGCCGACGAATTTCCGGATGTTATCGAAAGCATCAGGGGCACCGGCCTGATGCTTGGGCTTAAATGCGCGATGCCCAACACCAAGGTCACGGTGGCACTGCGTGACCAGCATCTCTTGACGGTTCCGGCCGGCGACAACGTTATCCGCTTGCTGCCGCCTCTCACCGTCACCGACGCCGAGATCCACGAGGCGCTCGAGCGCATTCGTGCCGGCGCCAAGAGCCTGGCGGATGCCATCGTCGCTGCCGCTGCGAAGTAATCCTGGAATTCCTGATGTCCCTTCGCCATTTTACCGATCTTTCTGCCGTTTCCGAAGGCGATCTGCGCTTCATGCTCGACGACGCAGCTGTGCGAAAGGCAAGGCTCAAGGCCGGAGAACGCAGCAAGCCGCTCGAAGGCAAGGTGCTGGCGATGATCTTCGACAAGCCGTCGACGCGCACGCGCGTATCGTTCGACGTCGGCATGCGGCAGTTGGGTGGCGAGACGATCATGCTGACCGGCACCGAGATGCAGCTTGGCCGCTCGGAGACCATTGCCGACACGGCCAAGGTGCTGTCGCGCTATGTCGATGCCATCATGATCCGCACCACCTCGCATGACCGGCTGTTGGAACTGACGGAAAACGCTACGGTCCCCGTCATCAACGGGCTGACCGACGAGACCCATCCCTGCCAGCTGATGGCCGACATCATGACCTTCGAAGAGCACCGCGGTCCGGTGGCCGGCAAGACGATCGCCTGGACCGGCGACGGCAACAACGTGCTGCATTCGCTCCTGGAGGCATCTGCGCGGTTCCATTTCAAGCTGAACGTCGCCGTGCCCGAGGGCAGCGAACCGGCTCAGAAGCATGTAGACTGGTCGAAAGCCAATGGCGGCAAGCTGAAATTCACCCGCTCGCCCGAGGAGGCCGTTCACGAGGCCGACTGCATCGTCACCGACTGCTGGGTGTCGATGGGCCAGGAGCACCGTGCCCGCGGCCACAATGTCTTCCTGCCCTATCAGGTCAACGCGGCACTGATGGCGAAAGCCAAGCCGGACGCGCTGTTCATGCACTGTCTGCCGGCGCATCGCGGTGAGGAGGTTACCGACGAGGTCATCGACGGACCGCATTCTGTGGTGTTCGATGAGGCCGAGAACCGGCTCCATGCCCAGAAGGCGGTCCTGGCCTGGTGCCTGGGCGCTTGATACGGGCCGCGATGATCCGGGCCGGCCTGATCTGCGCCGCCTTGATCCGGGCCGCCTTGATCCGGGAGTGGGTGGTGCCTATCTCAGGCGCATCACGCAAATCGAGCGCGTCTCGTCGCATGCGCCCCGGAGGGCGGCATCGCCGCGCCCCGGAGCTTTGTCATGTTGGAAACTCATCAATTGGCTGAACATAAACCCAAGCTCGGCGAATTCGGCTACGCCGGCGACGATCATGTCGTGCCGTTCGAGGTCGGCCCGCTCGACGTGCGCGGCCGCACCGTCCAGCTCGGGCCGATGCTCGACGCCATTCTCAGCCGCCACGACTATCCCGAGCCGGTCGCCCGGCTCCTGGCCGAAGCCTGTGTGCTGACGGTACTGCTCGGAACTTCGCTGAAATTCGAGGGCAAGTTCATTCTGCAGACCCGCACCGACGGGCCGGTGGACATGCTGGTCGCCGATTTCTCCACGCCGCACGCGCTGCGCGCTTATGCCCGCTTCGATGCCGGCCGGCTGCAGGCTTTGACTTCGGCCGGCGAGACGTCACCGCAGACGCTGCTCGGCAGCGGCGTCCTGGCGCTGACCATCGACCAGGGCGCTCACACGCAACGCTACCAGGGCATCGTCCAGCTCGACGGTGTCACACTTGAAGATGCCGCACGCACCTATTTCCGCCAGTCGGAGCAGATTCCGACCGACCTCCGCCTTTCGGTTGCCAAGCTTCTGACGCCCGGCGTCGGCGGTGCCCGCGAGCAATGGCGGGCCGGTGGCCTGCTGGCACAATTCCTGCCGCAGTCGGCGGAGCGTATGCGCGTACCCGACCTTCCCGGTGGCGACGGCGATCCGCGTGAGGAAATCCATGACCCGACCGACAATTCCTGGCAGGAGCTGCTGGCGCTGCTTGGTACTATTGAACCGACCGAGCTGATCGATCCGACGATCGGCGCCGAACGGCTGCTTTACCGGCTTTTCCACGAGCATGGCGTCCGCGTGTTCGGCGGCGTGCCGGTCGCCGACCAGTGCTCATGCTCGAGGGAGAAGATCCGCGGCATTCTCGAAGGCTTTTCCGCCGAGGAGATCAGGGACAGCACCGAGGATGGCAGCATTCACGTCGCCTGCGAATTCTGCTCGAAGCAATATGACTTCGACCCGGCGGAGTTTGCAGCGGCTGGATGACGGCCCTCAATTGACGGTGCGCCGCGTGCCCGGCAAATCGAGCGAGAAGGCGGGGATGGCGACGTCGAACGTCTCGCCCCGCTTGTTGCGCATTGTGTAGTGCCCGACCATGATGCCGGACGGGGTCGAGAGCGGGCATCCGGACGTATACTGATAGCTGTCGCCGGGGTTGAGTCCGGGTTGCTCGCCGACGACCCCGGGGCCGCGCACTTCCTCGACTTTGCCGGTACCGTCGGTAATGTGCCAGTAGCGTGACAGAAGCTGCACGAACTCATCCGACTGATTGTCGATGGTCACCTGGTAGCCCCAGACATAGCGGTTTTGCGGCGGATCGGAGTGATCCTCCAGATAGAACGGCCTGACCTGCACTTCGATGTTGCGGGTGACGGCGCTGTACATAAACTGCTCCAAAGCAATGTAGATGGAACTTTCGATGCTCAGCGCAGTTTGGTCAACGATGCGCAGCATCTTCTTGCCCGATCTCAAGCGCAGGTGCCGAAAAACAATGTCATTTGAGTGACACATGACAATGATGGTGTGCAGGCTTGTGCCGGACGACTCAGCGTTCTGTCGAATTGTTGAAAACGGCTGTCATGCGGCCGGCATTTCTGGAGCGACCAGATCTCGATGGAACCGACATTCGCAGCCGCCCTCCTTTCCATAGCCCTCCTTCTTTCAAATCTCGCCAGCATCCTGTTAGCTTCGCAGAAGCTGAAGCGACCAGCCAGTATTGCACCGCCCGCGGCCAACGCGCCGCCGGTATCGATCGTCATCCCGGCGCGCGGCGTCGAGCCGTTTGCCGAAGAGACGCTGGAGCGCGCCTTCTCACTCGACTGGCCGCGCTACGAACTCATCTTCTGTGTCGCCCATGCCGACGACCCGGTGGTCAAGCCGATCACCGCCGCAATGGCGCGCTTTCCAGCTATTCGCGCCCGCCTTCTGGTCGGTGACGACCGCATCAGCGGCAATCCAAAACTCAACAATTGCGTGAAGGGTTGGGAGGCGGCGCGTTATCGCTGGGTCATCCTTGCCGATTCCAATGTGCTTATGCCGAGCGACTACGTCCAGCACCTGATGGCGGCGTGGCGGCATGACACCGGCCTCGTCTGCTCGACGCCAATCGGCTCGCGGCCGGACGGCTTCTGGGGGGAGGTCGAATGCGCCTTTCTCAACACGCTGCAGGCACGCTGGCAGTACGCTGGAGAGGCGCTCGGCCTCGGCTTCGCCCAGGGTAAGAGCATGTTGTGGAACAAGCCAATGCTCGATGCCAATGGCGGCATCCGCGCGCTTGCCGCCGAGATCGCCGAGGACGCCGCCGCGACCAAGCTGGTCAATGGGCTCGGACTACGGGTCAATCTTGTCGCCTCTCCCTTCGAACAGCCGCTCGGCCGGCGCACGCTTGGCGAGATCTGGTCGCGGCAGGCGCGCTGGGCGCGGCTGCGCCGCGTCACCTTTGCACTGTTCTTTGCCCCCGAAATCCTGATCGGCGCGGCACCGCCGCTGGTGCTTGCACTGATCGCCGCGGCTGACGCCGGCGTCAGCCTGCCGGCAACCGCCGTCGCCGTGCTGGTCGCGGCCTACCTGCCGGAATGCGCCTTGGCCTCGGCCAAGGGATGGCACCTGTCGCCGCGCACGATCCCGGCGATGATGGCACGAGACCTGATGCTTCCCGTCATTTGGGCGCGCGGATGGCTGAGCGGCGCCATCGACTGGCGCGGCAACGTGATGACTATCCAGACGAAGACTGTCGCGGAGCTGGAAGAGACCCCGTCCGGCGCCTGATCGGCACGTCCCCGCTGCCTCTGTTCGGCCAGCCCTTATCCGGCAACTCTCAGTGCCTGCTCGATGTCTTCGAGCAGGTCGTCGGCGTCCTCAAGGCCGACTGACAGCCTGAGCGTTCCCGGTCCGATGCCGAGCTCGGCGCGGGCTTCATCAGTCAAGTTCTTGTGTGTGGTCGTCGCCGGATGGGTGATCAGGCTCTTGGCGTCGCCGAGATTGTTGGAAATCAGCACGACGTCGAGTGTGTTCTGGAAGGCAAAGGCCGCCTGCTTGCCGCCCTTCACATCAAAGCAAATCAGCGTCGAGCCGCCCGACATCTGCTTCTTGACCACGGCCGCTTGCGGGTGGTCGGCGCGGCCGGGATAGATGACGCGGGCGATTTGCGGGCGCTCGGCCAGGAAATCCGCGATGCGGCCGGCACTTTCCGTCTGCTGGCGTACGCGTAGCGGCAGCGTCTCCAGGCCTTTCAGCAGCGTCCAGGCATTGAAGGGCGAGAGGCTGGGGCCGGTGTGGCGGAAATAGTCATGCAGATTCTCGTCGATCCATTTCTTGTCCGACAGAACGATGCCGCCAAGACAACGCCCCTGGCCGTCAATATGCTTCGTGGCCGAATAGACGACGATGTGGGCGCCGAGCTGCAGGGGTTTCTGCTGCAAGGGCGTAGCGAAGACATTATCGACGATCAGCCTGGCGCCGATCGAATTGGCAAGTGCCGCCACGGCGGCAATGTCGACTACCTCCAGCGTTGGATTGGTAGGGCTTTCCAGGAAAAACAGTTTGGTGTTTGGCTTGACCGCCTTTTCCCAATTGGCGATGTCGGTGCCGTCGACCAGCGTTGCCTCAATGCCGTATTTCGGCGCCAGCGTCTCGATCACCCAGCGGCAGGAGCCGAACAGCGCGCGGGCCGCTACGATATGGTCGCCCGCCTTGGCGCTACACAGCAGTGCTGCCGTCACCGCCGCCATGCCGGATGCCGTGGCGCGCGCGTCCTCGGCTCCTTCCAGCGCGCACATGCGTTTCTCAAACATGTCGACCGTCGGATTGGCATAGCGCGAATAGATGAAGCCCGGCTCCTCGCCCTTGAAGCGGGCCTCCGCCGCTTGCGCCGTCTCGTAGATATAGCCTTGGGTGAGATACATCGCCTCGGAGGTCTCGCCGAAGCCGGAACGCAGCGTCCCGGCATGCACGAGTGCGGTCTGAGGCTTCCAGTCGCGCTTCTTGGTCATCATTCCATCCAAACACCAAAATTGGTCCAAACAACAAAAAACCGGCCGCGAAAGTCGCAACCGGTCCATATGGCCTTGCGGCCGACGGTCCTTTAGCGACTTGTTTAACGTGGCTGCAAGCCGACCGGCCAAATCACCACGGGATAACGAGCTTTAGACCCGCGCCACGCTTGCGTCAATTGCCGGCATGATTAAGAGGATTGTACCAAGCAGGTGCCAAAGGCGTCCACGGTCGGACCTGCGACAGAACAAGACCTCGCCCGGCGTTCGAACGGAGCCAGACCCTTGCGGCAGACAGGCATTCTTCCCGATCAGGATATTTCCGCGCTGTTCCAGACGGGCGCGCTGAAGTCGCCGCGCATGCTCGATGCCGATCAGATCCAGCCGGCCAGCCTTGACCTCAGGCTCGGCGACAAGGCATGGCGAGTGCGTGCTTCCTTCTTGCCCGGCCCGGACCACAGGGTTGTCGACAAGCTCAACCGGCTGAAGCTGCACGAGATCAACCTCGCCGAAGGTGCGGTGCTGGAAACCGGCTGCGTCTACATCGTGCCGCTGCTCGAAAGCCTGGCGCTGCCCGCCCATATTTCCGCCTCCGCCAACCCGAAAAGCTCGACTGGACGGCTCGATATCTTCACCCGGGTAATGACCGACCGTGGCCACGAGTTCGACAAGATCGCCGCCGGCTATGAAGGCCCGCTCTATCTGGAGGTCAGCCCGCGCACTTTCCCGATCATCGTGCGGACCGGCTCGCGGCTGTCGCAGATCAGGTTCCGCACCGGCAATGCGCTCTTGTCGGAAAGCGAGCTGCACGAGTTGCACCGCGCCGAAATGTTGGTCGCCACCGAACCACCCAACATCTCAGGCGGGGGAATCGCGCTGTCGATCGATCTCGACGGCGACAAGGACGGGCTGGTCGGCTATCGCGGCAAGCACCACACCGGCCTGGTCGACGTCGACAAGCGCGCCGCGCAGGATGTCGTCGATTTCTGGGAGCCGCTCTACAAGAGCGGTGCCGGCGAGCTGGTGCTCGATCCGGACGAATTCTATATTCTGGTGTCGCGCGAGGCGGTGCATGTGCCGCCACTCTACGCCGCCGAAATGACGCCTTTCGACCCGCTGGTCGGCGAGTTCCGCGTCCATTATGCCGGTTTCTTCGACCCGGGTTTCGGCCATTCGGCGTCGGGCGGCACCGGCAGCCGGGCGGTGCTCGAGGTGCGTAGCCACGAAGTGCCGTTCATCCTCGACCACGGCCAGATCGTCGGACGGTTGGTCTACGAGCATATGCTGAAACGGCCGCAGGCACTCTACGGCACAGATCTCGGCTCGAACTATCAGGCGCAGGGCCTGAAACTGTCCAAGCATTTCCGCGCCGCGCGATGAGTTTGGAACTGCCAATCTCCCCCACGAGGGGGGAGATCACGCTGTCATCGACGCCTCAAAGCGCCTTCACCGCCACCTTCACCGGCTGCTCGATTTCAAGCGGGTTGCGCAGCGGCAGGCCGAAATCCTGCGCCTCGATTTCGAATACGTCACCGGCCTCGGTCCTGATGCCGTCGGCGAAGGACAGCGTCGCCGTGCCGAACATGTGCACATGCACGTCGCCCGGCTGGCGGAAGGCCGAGTATTTGAAGTGGTGATGCTCGAGATTGCCAATGGTGTGCGACATGTTCGCCTCGCCCGACAGGAACGGCTTTTCCCAAAGCAGCTTGCCGTGGCGCAGGATGCGTGAAGCGCCGCGAATGTCGGACGGCAGGTCGCCGATCAGGATCTCCGGCCCGAACGAGGCGTTGCGCAGTTTCGAATGGGCGAGGAAGAGATAATTCACGCGCTCGGTGACGTGGTCGGAAAACTCGTTCGACAGCGTGAAGCCGACGCGGAACGGGGCGCCGTCGTCGCCGATCACATAGATTCCGGCGATTTCCGGCTCCTCGCCGGCATCCTGGGCGAAGGCGGGCGACATGAGCGCCGCGCCGGGCGCCACTGCCATGGTACCGTTGCCCTTGTAGAACCATTCGGGCTGCACGCCGATCTGGCCCTTCGCCGGCTTGCCGCCCTCCAGCCCCATGCGGAACATCTTCATGGAATCGGTCAGCTGTTCCTCGCCGCCATCGCTGAGCTTCTTGTGCATGGAATCGCGGGTCGCGGCGGAGCCGAGATGCGTCAGCCCGGTGCCGGTGAGATGGAGATGCGCCGGATCGGGATGGTTGATCGGCGACAGCAGCCGTCCCTTCTTGTAGGCTGCATCGAGATCGACGGTTTCGCCGAAGCCCTTGCGCTCGATCAGGGCGACAAGCCCGGTGCCGGTGCGCGCGGCTTCCATCGCCAGCGAATAGACGCTGCGGGCCCCGTTGATGACGCGGGTCTTGCCGCCGTTGCGGGCAACGACGCGGATCGTCTCGGCGTCGTCGAGGATCTGGGAGATCAGCATGGTAACCCTCTCTGAATTGCGGCCTGCCTTCTTGGCAAACCCTGCCCGGCGCGGCTCAGACCCTGTCCACGCCGCGGTTGAAATTCTTCGTCCGGATTGCGCTCGCGGGTCAGGTCCCTCGGGGGACTTCTTCGCGCCGCCCGGCAGCGCCGCGATGTGACCCGTATGCCTCCTGGTTGCCTCTCAAGCCTTGTTCTTGTTGTAGACGTCGAAGACGACGGCGCCGAGCAGCACCAGGCCTTTGACCACCTGCTGCCAGTCGACATTGACGCCCATGATCGACATGCCGTTGTTCATGACGCCCATAATGAAACCGCCGACCACCGCGCCGATGACCTGGCCGACGCCGCCCATCGCCGAAGCGCCACCGATGAACACTGCAGCGATGACGTCGAGCTCGCTGCCGAGGCCGGCCGCCGGCACAGCTTGCCCCAAGCGCGCTGCGATAATCAGGCCGCCGAGTGCCGACAGCACGCCCATATTGATGAACACCATCAACGTCAGCCGTTCGGTCTTGATGCCCGATAGCTGGGCTGCCTTGGCATTGCCGCCCATCGCATAGATGCGGCGGCCGATCGTCATGCGTTTGGTAACGAAGACGAACAACGCGATCAGCACGCCCATCACCATGAGAACGATGGGGAGGCCCCTATAGGTGGCGAATTGGTAAACGAGAAACAGCGCCAGCGCGCTGATCACCAGGGTCTTGACGACGAACAGCGAGAAGGGCTCGGCTTCGTAGCCATGCTTCTCGCGGGTGCGCCGTGCCCTGAGCCCGAAATAGGCATAGGCGAGCACGGC
The DNA here is from genome assembly GCF_040318745.1 of Mesorhizobium sp. M1027. NCBI lineage: Bacteria > Pseudomonadati > Pseudomonadota > Alphaproteobacteria > Hyphomicrobiales > Phyllobacteriaceae > Mesorhizobium > Mesorhizobium sp. M1027. The sequence goes on from NZ_JAMYMW010000004.1 coordinate 342,433, forward strand.
GACGAGGCCGATCACGATCGTCGTCAGGTGCAGCGTGAGGCCGCTGCCGACAATGGTTTTGCCGGCGGCGTTCACGGTTGGCGGTATCAGCGTCAATGGGCCGATCAGGTCCGGAATGAAGCCGGAACTGAGCGCCTTGAAGCCGACTGGAAGCGGCCCCACGGAAGACCCGCCACCAAGCAGCGCCTGGCAGATGCCGCGGAAGATCAGCATGCCCGCCAGCGTGACGATAAAGCTCGGTATTCGGTGATAGGCAATCCAGTAGCCTTGTGCCGCGCCGATCGCACCACCGACGATCAGGCAGATGATCGACACCACCAGCGGATTGCTCAATGGGCCAAGCGGCCAGATGACCATCATCATCGCCGCCAATGCGCCGATGAAGCCGGCGACGGAGCCGACGCTGAGATCGATGTGACCCGAAACGATCACCAGAAGCATGCCCAGCGCCATCACGATGATGAAGCTGTTCTGCTGCACGAGATTGCTGAGGTTCACCGGCTTGAACAGCGTTCCGGACGTGGTGAACTGGAAGAACACCATGATTGCGATCAACGCCAGCACCAACCCGTATTCGCGCAGATTGGTGACCAGCGCCGAGACGGCAATGCGAGGTCCCTGTTGTAGATCCTGGGCAACGCCGGTCTGCGGCCCGGGAGCGCTTTCGGTGCTCATGATGCTTTTCCTTCTCCGCGGACGATGGCGCGCATTATCTTTTCCTGGCTGGCGTCGCTTGCCGCCATTTCGCCGACGATGCGTCCTTCGTTCATGACGTAGATGCGGTCGGTGATGCCGAGCAGTTCGGGCATTTCCGACGAGATGACGATGATTGCCTTACCCTCGGAGGCGAGACGCGCGATGATCGTATAGATTTCATATTTGGCGCCGACGTCGATACCACGTGTCGGCTCGTCGAGGATCAGCACTTCCGGATTGGCGAACAGCCATTTCGACAGCACCACCTTCTGCTGATTGCCGCCAGAAAGGTTGCCGGTCATCTGGTAGACGCTCGAGGCGCGGATGTTGGTCCTGCCGCGATAATCGTTGGCGACCGAAAGCTCGCGCAAATCGTCGATCACGCCGTGGCGCGACACGCCGGGCAGGTTGGCCAGCGTGATGTTGTGCTTGATGTGGTCGATCAGGTTGAGACCGTAGGTCTTGCGGTCCTCGGTAACGTAGGCGATGCCGTGTTCCACCGCCTTGCTCACCGAAGAGACGTCGATCGGCTTGCCGTTTAGGAACACCTCGCCGGTTATGCGGCGGCCGTAGGACCGGCCGAACAGGCTCATGGCAAACTCGGTCCGGCCGGCGCCCATGAGCCCGGCAATGCCGACCACTTCGCCCTTGCGGGCGTTGAGGTTGATGCCCTTGATGACCTGCCGCTCGGCATGGATGGGATGGTAGACCGACCAGTTTTTCACTTCGAGAACGGTCTCACCGATCTTCGGCTCTCGCGGCGGGTAGCGGTCGTCGAGCGAACGGCCGACCATCGACGTGATGATGCGGTCCTCCGAGATGTCCTTCTTGGCCAACGTCTCGATGGTCCGGCCGTCACGGATGATCGTGACCTTGTCGGCGACCCGGTTCACCTCGTTGAGCTTGTGGGAGATCAGGATCGAAGTGATGCCCTGCCGCTTGAATTCGAGCAGCAGATCGAGCAGCGCCTGGCTGTCCTTTTCGGACAGGCTCGCCGTCGGCTCGTCCAGAATGAGCAGCTTCACTTCCTTGCTGAGCGCCTTGGCGATCTCGACCAGCTGCTGCTTGCCGACGCCGATATTGGTGATCAGCGTGTTGGGGTCTTCCTTGAGGCCGACCTTCTTGAGCAGGGCGCTGGTGCGCGTCTCGTTGGCATTCCAGTCGATGACGCCGTATTTGGCCTGCTCGTTGCCGAGAAATATGTTTTCGGCGATAGACAGCATCGGCACCAGCGCAAGCTCCTGGTGGATGATGACGATGCCCTTGCGCTCGCTGTCATGGATGCCTTTAAAATGGCACTCATCGCCGCGATAGATGATCTGGCCGTCATAGGTGCCGGACGGATACACACCCGACAGCACCTTCATCAGCGTCGACTTGCCGGCGCCGTTCTCGCCGACCACGGCATGGATCTCGCCTTCCTCGACCATGAGCTTGACGTTCGACAGCGCCTTGACGCCTGGAAACGTCTTGGTGATGTCGCGCATCTCCAAAATCGTCGATGCCATTGAGAATACCACTCCTGCGAGGTCCGCAAACAATACCGGGCTGGCTCGCCAACGAAAAGGGGCCCTGCCTGCGCAGGACCCCAGGCTTTGTAACCGCGATTACTTCAGTTCTTCGGCCTTGATGTAGCCGGAGTCGACCACCAGCGCCTGGTAGTTCGACTTGTCGACGTCATGCGGCGTCAACAGGATCGAGGGAACGACCTTGACGTCGTTGTTGTAGGTCGTGGTGTCGAGGCCTTCCGGCTTGCCGCCCGAGAGCACCTTGTCGACGAGTTCGACCGTCGCCTTGGCGAGTTCGCGGGTGTCCTTGAACACGGTCGAATACTGTTCGCCGGCAATGATCGCCTTGACCGAAGCGGTCTCGGCGTCCTGTCCGGTGACGATCGGCCATGGCTGATCGGCAGTGCCGTAGCCTACGGCACGCAGCGAAGCGATGATGCCGCGCGACAGGCCGTCATAGGGCGAGAGCACGCCATCGACGCGGCTGCCGTCCGAGTAGTTGGCGGAGAGCAGATTGTCCATGCGGGCCTGGGCGGTTGCCGCCAGCCAGCGCAGCGTGCCGACCTTGTCCATGCCCATCTGGCCGGACTTCACGACGAGGGTCTTGTCGTCGATCAGCGGCTGAAGAACCGACATGGCGCCGTTATAGAAGAAGAACGCATTGTTGTCGTCCGGCGAACCGCCGAACAGCTCGATGTTGAACGGACCCTTCTTCTCGGGATAGCCGAGGCCCTTGAGCAGCGATTTTGCCTGGATGACGCCGACGCCGAAATTGTCGAAGGTGGTGTAGTAATCGACATTTGGCGTCTTCTTGATCAGGCGGTCGTAAGCGACGACGACAACGCCGGCGTCATTGGCCTTCTGCAGCGCATCGCCCATCGTGGTGCCGTCGATCGAAGCGATGATCAGCGCCTTCGGTCCCTTGGTGATTTCGTTTTCCAGCTGGCTGAGCTGGTTCGGAATGTCGTCCTGCGCATATTGCAGGTCGACAGTGTAGCCCAAAGCCTCGAGCTGGGACTTGACGGCGTCGCCGTCGTTGATCCAGCGCTGCGAGGTCTTGGTGGGCATCAGCACGCCGACCAGGCCTTCGCCCGCCTGCGCCGGCAGCGTCATAGCCGCGATGCCTAGGGCCGCGACGGCGGCCAGTGTCTTGATAATCTTCACATTAACTCTCCCTGGTTGATGGACGCGTACCCTTGGGTTTCGTGGGCCGCGCAATCGTGCAGGAGCGCCAAAGGCGCCGCTGCCGTCATCGATCTCCGGTATCCTCCCAATCGGCCCCGAAACTCTGGGTTCAATCGATACGAGTTTTCTCTCGTCACCGATCGTCAAGTCTCAGGACGCGCGAAGGGTGTGTCGCTTTGCCATAACTGTCAAATGCGATCTTTGATGGTTGCTATATCGCGACTGATATGGCTTAGGCTAGTGACGACGCTGCCGGATCCAGCTGGGGCGCCGGGCGTAGGAGTAGGGAAAAATCATGGCGGCGCTGCGAAATCCTGGTGGAATATCAGCCGGTTACGATGAGATTCCGCGCGATGGCGGAACCCTGCTGCGCAGCGGCTTGAGCCTGCGTCACATGCGTATGATCGCAGCCCTCGACGAGCACGGCCGGGTGAGTGCCGCGGCCCAGGTCATGAACATCTCGCAGCCGGCGGCTTCGCGCATGATCGCCGAGATGGAGGCGGTGCTCGACGTCAAGCTCTGCGAAAGGCTGCCGCGTGGCATCACGCTGACGCCCTATGGCAAGGCGTTGGCACGGCGCGCGCGGTCGATCCTGCTCGAGATGCGCGAGGTCGACCGCGAGATCTTCGAGCTCAAGGCGGGCAAGGGCGGCTCGGTGTTCCTGGGCGCGGTCACGGCACCGGCGATCGAGCTGGCGGTGCCGGCGATCCGCGAGATCCGGCGCCTCTATCCGCGCATCGAAATCACCATGCAGGTCGAGACCTCGAACGTGCTGGCGCGCGAGCTGATCGCCTCTCGGCACGATTTCATCATCGCCCGCATCCCCGACGACCTCAATCCGCGGCTGTTCGAGGCCCGCGTCATCGGCGTCGAGAAGGCCTGCCTGATCGTGCGCCGCGGCCACCCGCTGACCAAGGGCAAGGCAGTGCGGTTGGAAGACACCGCCGCCTATGACTGGGTTTTCCAGTCGGGCGGCTCGCCGCTGCGCCAAGCCATGGAAAGCAACTTTTTGAACCGCAACATCGCGCTGCCGGATCGCATCCTCAACACCAGCTCGCTGTTACTGACTCTGGTCATGGTCGCGCAATCCGACGCGATCGCGCCGGTGTCGATCCAGGTCGCGAAGTTCATTCAGAACCCCGAAGGGCTCGACGGCGCCATCGACGTCGTCCAGACCGAGTTCGACATCGAGGTCAGGCCCTACAGCCTGATCACGGTAAAGAACCGCGCGCTGTCGCCGGCGGCCAAGATGCTGCACGATTTTATTTTGCGGGAGGTGGGCTGAGGATTGGAGCGGGTAGCGGGGCGCATCCCGTGGCCGGCCAGACGACCAGACAGGCCCACCAGCAGCGGCGCCGATGCAAGTCGGCTACAACTGCTGCGTGATGCTCAAAAAAAGCCCGCCAGCAGAAGCCAGCGGGCCAAGGGTAGACATTCCGGTTGGGGTCATTCGAGGCCCCGCCGACCCTCAATGTGAGATATTCGACGAACTGGCACATCGGCCAAACAGATGAAGGACGGCCAGCCGAGCTGTAAACTGCCTGTAAAGCCGCAAGTTTTCAACATCGCCAACTCAGGCGCAACCCGTGTGGCAAAAGCTGGAGCGGGTAGCGGGAATCGAACCCGCGCGTTCAGCTTGGGAAGCTGACAAGCTACCATTACATCATACCCGCGCTGGTTCCTCCGATATCATGGCCCGGCGCCGATGCGCAATCCGGTTTGAGGGCTCGGCTTGATGCCGGGCGGTCAACTGCGTATTTCTGGGCATGTGCCCGAATCGCGGCACCCGACTGTGGAGACAGGCCTTGTCCGCACTGAACCGCTTTCTCGGCGATACGCCGCTCCGGGTGATCTTGAAGCTGCTTGTGGTGTCGTTCCTCGTCGGCCTGGTCATGAACGCCTTCGGCTGGTCGCCGATGGACGTGCTCTACGGCATCCGCAAATTCTTCATCGACCTGTGGAATTTGGGCTTCCACGCCATCGACCGCTTCCTCGGCTACATCCTGCTCGGTGCCGCGATCGTCGTGCCGGCCTTCATCCTGCTCAGGATCGCCAATTTCAGGAAGTAGAGCATGATCCCAAAAAGTGGGAACCGGCTTTCGGAAAAGATCATGCTCAAACAAACAGCCTTTCACGCGTAGCCCGCAGCCACCTCGAACAGGATGGCGTGGCGTGCGGCAAGTGCTGCGACTTCCGTCGAATAGCCGCCGCCGATAACGCCGCACACCGGGACGCCTAGCGTGCGGAAATGGCGGATCACCATATCGTCGCGGGCGCGCAGCCCGTCATTCGACAGCGCCAGCCTGCCGAGCCGGTCCTCGGCATGGACATCGACGCCGGCATTGTAGAAGACGAGATCCCAGCGCTTTCGCGCCGACAGCTCCGGCAGGATGGCGCCCAGCCGCTCCAGATAGGCTGCATCGCCGGTTCCGTCGTGCAGGGCGATATCGTGATCGGAGGCGATCTTGCGCGCGGGGTAGTTGCGGTCGCCATGCATGGAGAAGGTGAACACGCGCGGCTCGTCGTTCAGGATATCCGCTGTTCCGTCGCCCTGATGCACGTCGAGGTCGACGACCAGGATGTTTTGGACAGCAGCTTCGGCGAGCAGCACCAGCGCAGCCACGGCCACGTCATTGAGGGTGCAGAAGCCGGCGCCTTGCGCGCGCCGCGCGTGATGGCTGCCGCCGGCGGTGTTGCAGGCGATGCCGTTCAGCAAGGCCAGCCGCGCTGCCAGCACCGTGCCGGCCGTGGCGAGCTGCGCCCTCAGCGAAACCCGCTGTCCAATGGGGAAACCGATCTCGCGCTCGATCCTCACCGGCACGTCGCAGGCGAGCACCTGGTCGACATAGTCTGCCGCGTGGGCAAGCTTCAGCCATGATGGCCGCGCAGCCTCCGGCATGTTGAGCGCCTCGGGCCGCGCCAGGCCGCGTGCCCGCAAGGCGTCCATCAGCAGCGGATATTTGCTCATCGGGAAGCGGTGGTTGACGGCGAAGCCGGCGTCGTAGTCGGGATGATGAACGATCTGCAAGGGCATGGGGCGGCCGGTGCACCAGAGGCGGGTTTCGGTTGACCACAATGGGGTGGATGGTTGCGCGAGGTCCGCAAACTGGGGCACATCGGCTAGCCGATCAAGCCGCAACAGGAAGCGACACGCGTTTGGAGCAGGCTTTACCCACCGAAGTCCACGCCACCGAAGCCAGGGCATTCGTCGTCACCAACCGCTCGGTGCTCGCCATCGCCGTGCCGATGACGCTTGCCTATCTGACGACGCCGTTGCTCGGAATTGTCGACACGGCGGTGGTCGGACAGTTCGGCGATGCCGCCCTTCTCGGCGGCCTGGCGGCCGGCGCCCTGATCTTCGACGTCGTTTTCACGACCTTCAACTTCCTGCGCTCCGGCACCACCGGCCTCGTCGCCCAGGCCTTCGGGCGCGGCGATGCGCTGGAGGAGCAGGCGGTGTTCTGGCGCGCCGTGCTGATCGCGGTCGTCGCCGGCTTCGTGCTTGCCGCGCTTGCGCCGCTGGTTTCCACCGCCGGGCAATGGTTCATTGGCGCCGAACCGCGCGTCAGCGCGGCGATGGACGTCTATATCCGCACCAGGATGCTCGCAGCACCGTTCTCGCTGATCAATTACGCCATCCTCGGTTACGTGCTGGGGCGCGGCGAAGGCGGGCTCGGGCTGATGCTGCAATTGATACTGAACGGCATCAACATCGCCCTCTGCTTCCTGCTTGGCCTGGAGCTCGGCTGGGGCGTTGCCGGCGTTGCCTGGGCGACGCTCACCGGCGAATTCGTCGCCATGCTGCTTGGTCTCGCCATTGTCGGCCGGCGCTTTTGGGCGGCGCCCAGGTTGCCGCGCCACCGCGTCCTCGATCTGCCGGCATTCCTGCGCATGATGTCGCTCAATCGCGATATCATGATCCGCTCCTTTTCGCTGCTCGCCGCCTTCGCGCTGTTCACGCGACAAGGCGCACAATTCGGCACTCTGACGCTGGCCGCCAACGCCGTGCTGATGAACCTGTTCCTGGTTGCCGGCTATTTCCTCGATGGTTTCGCCACCGCCGCTGAACAGCTCGCCGGGCGCGCCATAGGCGCCCGTGCCGCCACGGCGTTTGACCAGGCGGTGCGGCTGACGCTGCTTTGGGGGCTCGGTCTGGCAGGCGCGGCGACGCTCTTCTTCCTGCTGGAGGGCACCGATCTCGTCGCCGTGATCACGACCTCGACGGACGTCCGCGCCATTGCCGATATCTACTTGCCCTGGGCGGCGTTCACCGCGCTCAGCGGCGCGCTGGCTTTCGAGATGGACGGGGTTTTCATCGGCGCGACATGGTCGCGCGACATGCGCAACATGATGCTGGTGTCATTCCTGGCGTTCAGCGCCGCGCTGCTGATCCTGGCGCCGGCCTTCGGCAATCACGGCTTGTGGGCGGCGTTGCATGTCTTCCTGCTGGTACGCGGCTTCAGCCTGCTCGCCATATTGCGGCTGCGGGTGCGAACGGCCTTTGGCTGATCGCTAAAGCGGTTTCGCCGCCCATTGATCGAGGCGGCTGTCGCGAAGCTCGCGCAGCGACTTCAGCCCTTGACTGTCCATGAAACGGGCCATGCCGGAAAGAATGCGCCCCGGTAGCGCCGGCCCAGCATAGATCATCCCGGTATAGAGCTGGACGAGATCGGCGCCGGCACGGATCTTTTCCAGCGTCGTCTCGGCGGAATCGACGCCGCCGACGCCGATGACGGCAGGATCCCGGCCAAGCAGTTTCCGCATTTTTGCCAGCACGGTGGTTGAGCGCTCGAATAACGGTTTTCCCGAAAGCCCGCCGGCCTCGCCGGCAAAATCGTTGCTGCGCAGTCCCGCCCGCGCGATCGTGGTGTTGGAGACGATGACGCCGTCTATTTTCTTCTCAGTGACCTCGGCGGCAATGTCCTCCAGCTCGCCCTCGACCAGATCCGGCGCGATCTTGAGGAAGACGGGCGGTTTTGCCGGTGCCGCCGCACGCGCAGCCATGACCCGCGACAGGAGCTCGCCAAGCTGTTCGCGCGCCTGCATGTTGCGCAGGCCCGGCGTGTTCGGCGAGGAGATATTGATTGTCAGATAGCTGGCGTATCGCGCGAACCGGATCACGCCGCGCTCATAATCGCCGACGCGGTCGGCGCTGTCCTTGTTGGCGCCGATGTTGATGCCGACGATGCCGGGGCGGCCTTTTCGGGCGGCAAGACGCTTCTCTGCGGCAGCGTGGCCTTCATTGTTGAAGCCCAGCCGGTTGATTACCGCCCCGTCCGAAGGCAGCCGGAAGATGCGTGGCTTCGGATTGCCCGTCTGCGGCAGCGGTGTGATGGTGCCGACCTCGGCGAAGCCGAAGCCCAGGCCGAGCAGCGCGTCCGGCACTTCGGCATTCTTGTCGTAACCCGCGGCCATGCCGAGCGGGTTCGGGAAGTCGAGCCCGCAAAGGCTGACCTTTAGCCTGTTGTCCTGCGGCGGGCGACCGGCGACCGGCAGACCGCATCTCAGCGCGGCAATCGACAGCCCATGCGCGGTTTCCGGATCGAGCGTGAACAGCAGTTTCTGGCCGATCCGGTCGAACGCGCTCATTCGGCCCCCATCGCCGGGAATTCATGCCGGCCGTCGGGGCCGAGCGGCAATGCCCGCACCGAGACGACCGCATCGAGGCCGAGCCCGCAATAGAGATGCGGGAACAAGGCGCCGCCGCGCGAGACCTCATATTTCAGCGCATGGCCGAGGCGCGCGCTATCGACGGCAACCAGCAGCAACCCGGCCTGGCCGGCGAAATGTTTTGCTGCCGTTTCCCGGACCTGCCCGGCGGTGGAAAAATGGATGAAGCCGTCGGCGACGTCGATCGGCGCGCCGGTGAAGCGGCCTTCTCTTTCAGCCTCGCGCCACAGCGCCTCGGGAACTATCTTGTAGATGATCTCGGACATCGTTGCGCTATAGTCCGAACAGGCCATGCGGGGAAGGGGCAAGCGGGTTTCGCAGGCTCCGAACTCTTCCCCATTTCAGGCGCAAACATGTGATAGATTGAGCCAACTGGCTCATGGAGGAAAACATGCGTCTGAAACACGTCTTGATCCCCGCAGCACTGATCCCGCTTGTCGCGGCGTCGGCCTTTTCCGAGGAGGCCGATCGCTACCGGCTGGAAAAATCGGCAAATGGCTATGTGCGCATGGATACGCAAACCGGCGCCATGTCGCTCTGTGAGGAGCGCTCCGGTCAGCTTGTCTGCAAGACCGCGGCCGACGAACGTGCCGCCTTCCAGGATGAGGTCGACCGGCTGAAAAATTCGGTGAAGGCGCTCGACGAACGCGTCGCCAAGCTCGAAAATTCGCTCGCCGCGCGTTTCGAATCGACTTTGCCCAGCGAGGACGATTTCAACAAGACGATGGGCTACATGGAGCGCTTCCTGCGCAGCTTTATGGACATCGTCAAGGACATGGACAAGGACGAAGACGGCGCCAAGCCCAATTCGCAAAAGACCTAGGCAATTCGCAAAAAAGACCTGGGGCGGGAATAGCAAGCCGGCCACGCCGAACAGCAGGCGTTGCGTTATGATCGTTCAGATCCTGCAAGGCGGAAAATCGCCAACGGGATTCGGGGAGGGATATCACCGTTGGGCTACACATTCGTCATTGCCGACGATCATCCGCTTTTTCGCGGTGCATTGAGGGAGGCACTCGCGGGCATCGGCGACGTTGCCGCCATTCACGAGGCCGGCGATTTCGAAAGCGCCAAGGCGCTGGTCCTGGCCAATGAGGATGTCGATCTGGTGCTGCTCGATCTCTCGATGCCGGGCGCAAGCGGTCTTTCCGGCCTGATTTCGTTGCGCGGCATCCATCCGGCGGTGCCGATGATGGTGGTCTCGGCGCATGACGATCCGGTGACGATCCGGCGCGCGCTCGATCTCGGCGCCTCCGGCTTCATCTCCAAATCGGCCAGCATGGAGGAGATCCGCAATGCGGTGCAGTCGGTGCTCGCAGGTGATATCGCCGCACCCGCCGGGGTCGATCTCGGCGTCGAGCGCGATCCCGAGATTTCGGACCTGATCAAGCGCCTGCAGGCGCTGACTCCACAGCAGACGCGCGTGCTTGGCATGCTGGCGGAAGGGCTGCTCAACAAGCAGATCGCCTATGAGCTCGGGGTCTCCGAAGCGACGATCAAGGCGCATGTGTCGGCCATCCTGCAGAAACTCGGCGTCGACAGCCGCACCCAGGCGGTCATCCTTTTGTCCAAAATCGGCAGCGACCCGCTGCAGACGGCCGGCTGATTCCTATTCGGCCGCCGGCGCCAGCGGCCTGACCCTGGCCATCATCGAGCGCAGCATTGCCGGTTTCAGCGGTTTGCTGATCACCGGCACGTCGAGCCTGCCGGCAGCGGCGCGAACCTCGCTGGAGCGGTCGGCGGTGACCAGCACCGCCGGCAGGTCCTCGCCATGGATCGCACGCAACTGGGCGATCAATTCGAGGCCGGTCCTGTTGTCGAGATGATAGTCGGCAAGCACGATGTCCGGCCGATGCATGCCGGACCTGTCGAGGTCCTCCGCGCCGGAAAGCGTGTCGACGCTGCAGCCCCAGCCCTCGAGCAGGAGCCGCATGCCGTCGAGGATGCGGGCGTCGTTGTCGATGCAGAGCACATTGAGCCCGGCAAGCGAGGCCGCGGCACGGGCAGGGGGCTTCGCCTCGGCCTCCCGCCGCGGTGCCTGCACGGCTGCCACCGGCAGCAGCACGGAAAAGCGTGTGCCCTTGCCGGGGTTGGAGAAGATCCGGATTTCGAGCCGCAGGACGCGGGCGATGCGGTCGACGATGGAGAGCCCCAGGCCGAGGCCTTCCGCCTCGCGAGCGCCCTCGTCCAGCCGGGTGAATTCGCGAAACACGGTGTTCAGCTTGTCGCCGGCAATGCCGATGCCGGTGTCGATCACCTGGATCTCGGCCAGTTCGCCGCGCCGCCGCACGCCGACCAGGATGCGGCCATGGCGCGTATACTTGATGGCGTTTGAGACCAGGTTCTGGATCAGCCGGCGCAGCAGATTGCGGTCCGTCATGACGCTGAGCGACGACGGCATGATCGAGAGCTCGAGTTTCTTTTCGGCGGCAAGCGGCCGGAAGTCGTTGCCGATCTGGCGCAGCAGCCCGTCGAGGCCGAAGCTCGTATCGTCCGGCTTCATCGCGCCGGCGTCGAGGCGCGAAATGTCGAGCACCGCGCCGAGGATGGTCTCGACCGATTCCAGCGACGATTCGATGTTCATCGCCGCCTTGCCGGCAGGTCCCTTGCCGGTCTTCTCGATCAGCGACGAGCAATAAAGGCGGGCGGCGTTCAGCGGCTGCAGGATGTCGTGGCCGGCGGCAGCGAGGAAGCGGGTCTTGCCGAGATTGGCCTCCTCAGCCAGCATCTGCGCCTGCGCCAGCTCCTCATTGACGCGGGTGAGCTCGGCGGTGCGGCTCTTCACTCGCTGTTCCAGCGATTCGTTCGCGCGCTTCAGCGCCAGATCCTGCTCGACGCGTCCGGAAATGTCGGCATAGGTGGCGACGATGCCGCCGTCCGGCATCGGATTGGAGCGCAATTCGAGGATGCGCCCGCTGGTCTTCAGCTCCATCTGCCATGGGCTGACGAAGCTGGTCAGGCGGTTGAGCATGGTGACGCGTTGGTCTGCCGGTATGTCGCCGCGCTCGGCAAGGTGGCGCAGGATACGATCGAGTGAGACACCGACCTGGCCCATCTCGTCGGGCAGGTCGAACAGCGCCCGGTACTGGCGGTTCCAGCAGATCAACCGGAAATCGCGGTCGAAGACAGTGATGCCCTGTTCCATCTGGTCGAGCGCGATCTGCAGCAGGTCGCGATTGTGCTGCAGCGCCTCGGTGGCGTCATCGAGCAGGCGGAAGGCGTCCTTGGATTCGCGATCGTTGCGGCGCAGCAGCAGCGACAGGATCAGCCGCGCCGAAGAGGAGCCGACGGCACTGGCCAGAAGCTGTTCGGAGAAGCGGATGACATCCATGCTGGCCTGTTCGTTGCCGTGCAGTGAAGTGCCGCTGCTCTTCTCGAACGATTGGAAGGACCGCTCGGTGCGTTCGACACCGAGATAACGCGCGATCGTGTCCTTGAGGTCGTTGACGGTGATGGTGGTGCGGAAGCGGCGCAGGCTCGGCAGCGGCCCCGCCTCGCGCGGCACGAAGATCGATGCCTGGATGCGTTCCAACGGCACCGACGCGCGCGACAGTGAGCCGAACACAAAAAACAGCGTGTTGATCGACAGGCTCCACAGCACGCCATGATTCAGCGGCTCGGCGACGGTGCCGAAAAGAGCCTGCGGCCGCAATGCATCCAAGCCGAACAGGCCGTGGACGAGGATGCCGGTATCGGGCGCGGCAAGCGACGGAAGCAGCAGCGTGTAGCTCCAGACGACGATGCCGGCAACCATGCCAAGCGCGGCACCCCGGCCGTTGGCGCCGCGCCAGACCAGGCCGCCGATCATTGCCGGCGCGAACTGCGCGATCGCGGCGAACGACATCAGGCCGATCGAGGACAGCCGCGCGCTGTTGGTGCTCTCGCGGTAGTAGAGAAAGGCGATGAACAGCATGATGAAGATCGCCGCCCGCCGTACATTGAGGATGAGCGTCGACCAGTCCTCGCTCTCTGAGGTCGTGGTCCGCAGCAGCCGGCGCACGAACAGCGGAATGATCAGGTCGTTGGAGATCATGATCGACAGCGCGACGCTTTCGACGATCACCATTGCGGTCGCCGCCGACAGGCCGCCGATGAAGGCGGCCATGGCCAGGACGTCGTGGCCGCTGAACAGCGGCAGCGACAGCACGTAAAGGTCGCTGCTGGTTCTGGTGCCGACCAGTTCCAGGCCGGCCAGCGCGATCGGCAGCACGAACAGGTTGATTGCCACCAGATAGAGCGGAAACACCCATGTCGCGGTGCGCAGCTCGGCCTCGCTGCGGTTTTCGACGATGGTGACGTAGAACTGGCGCGGCAGCATGAGGATGGCAAAGCCGCTCAGGCATGTCAGCACCAGCCAGGTGGCGAGCGAGGTGTTGTAGCCCATCGCCTGACGCACCTGCGTGTTTTCGGCGAGCCGGTCGAACATATCGCCTGGCCCGCCGAATATCAGAAACATGACCAACAGGCCGATCGCCAGGAAGGCGGCGAGCTTGACCACGGTCTCGACCGCCACAGCCAGCACCAGCCCGTCCTGGTGCTCGGTGGCATCGGCATGGCGCGTGCCGAACAGCACCGCAAACAGCGCCAGCAGCATGGCCACGACCAGCGAGATGTCGCTGACGAACGGATCGAACGACGGGGGCGAGCCGGTATAGTGCTCGACCATCAGGCTGACCGAGCCGGAGATTGCCTTCAATTGCAGCGCGATATACGGCACGGCGCCGATGGTCGCGATCAGCGTAGCGATCGCCGCGACAGCGAAGCTCTTGCCGTAGCGGGCACCGAGAAAGTCGGCGATCGAGGTGATCTTCTCGGTCTTGGCCAGCCTGACGATGCGCTGCAGCAGCGGAAAGCCGAACACGAACACCAGAACCGGTCCGATGTAGATGCCGAGGAACTCGAGGCCGCGCTCGGAGGACAGGCCGACCGAGCCGAAGAAAGTCCAGGAGGTGCAGTAGATGGCAAGGCTGAGCGCATAGATGAACGGCCGGGCGCGGCCGGCCCCGGATGAAGTCGAGCGGCGGTCGCCCAGGCTGGCGATGACGAACAGCAACGTCACATAGGCGATCGCGATGATGACGATGAACCAGCCTTGCACGCCTCGAACTTCCTCCCTGCGCCGGCTTTTTCATCCGGCATTGCAGACGCAATCACAGCTTGGCAATCGAGTCCATCGCGGCTTTCGGCGTATTATATTGGCTACGTCGGGCAATCGTGACCGGCTGAAACCAGCTTTTGTTCCTGTTGCAACCGCAGGTTTTTGCTATTCTGCCTGCCGGTCGATGCCGGAGGAGCGGCAGAACGGCCGGTCAGGACAAGGAGGCGTCGAATGCTGAAAGAGTTTCAGGAATTCATTTCCAGGGGCAATGTGATGGACCTGGCCGTCGCTGTCATCATTGGCGCTGCCTTCGGCAAGATCGTCACCTCGCTGGTCGACGACATCATCATGCCTATTGTTGGCGCGATCTTCGGAGGACTGGACTTCAACAACTACTTCATACCCCTGTCTTCTGCGGTGAATGCAACCTCGCTGGCTGATGCAAAGAAACAGGGTGCGGTCTTCGCCTATGGCAGCTTCATCACGGTGGCGCTGAATTTCCTCATCCTCGCCTTCATCATCTTCGTGATGGTCAAGGCGGTGAACAATCTGCGCCAGCGGCTGGAGCGTGAAAAACCGGCCGCCCCCGCCGCTCCGCCGCCGGCCGATGTTGCGCTGCTCACCGAAATTCGCGATCTCCTCGCCAGAAAGTAGCGCCTGCGGCAACTTTCTGGACCAAAACCCCGGTCGCTTGCGGCCGGGGTTTTCTGTTTTCGTCCGCCCTGAAACACGCTAGCAGTCGAGCAAACGAAAACGGATCCATTCATGACCCTGATCGATACTCTGCGCGTCGAAGCGCGGGCGGCGCCTGAAAGCGGCATTGTCGCCGTCATGAACCGCGGCCGCGGCCGCGACGGCATGATCCCGCTCTGGGCCGGCGAGGGCGACCTGCCGACGCCTGCCTTCATCACCGATGCCGCCGCCAAGGCGCTGGCCGCCGGCGAAACCTTCTATACCTGGCAGAGAGGCATTCCTGAACTCAGGCAGGCGCTCGCCCGCTACTACACCAGGCATTTCGGCAAGACTTTCGCCAACGAGGAATTCATCGTCACCGGCTCCGGCATGCACGCCATCCAGATGGCCATCGATGCGGTCGCCGGCAAGGGCGACGAACTCGTCTACCTGTCGCCGGCATGGCCGAACTTCGCCGCCGCCGCCGGCGTCGCGGGCGCCATTCCAGTCGCGGTCACGCTCGACCAGTCGGGCAATGGCTGGTCCTGCGATGTCGACAAGATCGCAGCGGCGATCACGTCACGGACCAAGGCGCTGTTCGTCAACACGCCGTCCAACCCGACCGGCTGGACCGCCGACAGGGAGACGCTGCAGGCGATCCTCGATCTTGCCCGCGAAAGGGGCCTGTGGATCATCGCCGACGAGATCTATTCGCTGTTTCATTACGGCCATGGCCGCGCGCCGTCCTTCATCGACATCATGGCCGATGAGGATCGCATCCTGTTCGTCAATTCCTTTTCCAAGAACTGGGCGATGACCGGCTGGCGCATCGGCTGGATCAAGATCCATCCCGCCTTGCAGCAGGTGTTCGAGAACCTGGTCCAGTATTCGACTTCCGGAGTTGCGCAGTTCATGCAGCGAGGCGCCGTCGTTGCCCTCGATGAGGGCGACGCCTTCATCGTCGAGCAGGTGGAGCGGGCGAGGGTGGCGCGCGACCTGGTCTGCGGCATTCTCGCCGAAACCGGCAGGGCGCGGTTCACCGTGCCGCAGGGCGCATTCTATCTATTCTTCGCGGTCGACGGCATCACCGATTCCCGCGCTGCCGCTTTCGACATGGTCGACCGCGCCAATGTCGGCCTGGCTCCCGGCACCGCCTTCGGCCCCGGCGGCGAAGCCTTCCTCAGGCTGTGCTTCCACCGCCGCCTCGACCAGCTCGAAGAAGCCGCGCATCGGCTGGCGAAATGGATGAAGACTGTGTGAGCTGCCTCGAAGCCCGAGTTTCAACTCGGGCTTCAGCCGCCCGACTTCGGCACCAGCAACGGGATGACGCGGTCGCTCTTGGCGACCGACGGTCGGCCCGCCGAACCGTAGGGAATCCCCAACGCATCCCATGTCTCGACCAGCGCGTCCTGCAGGGACGCAATCAACGCGTCCGAATGGAACGGTGTAGGCGTGATGCGCAGCCGCTCGGTGCCGCGCGGCACCGTCGGATAGTTGATCGGCTGGATATAGATGCCGTGCACACCGAGCAGGCGGTCGCTGGCCATCTTGCAGAGCTCGGGATCGCCGACCAGAAGGGGCACGATGTGGGTAGGCGACTCCATCACCGGCAGGCCGGCCGCGGCCAGCACTTGCTTGGTCCGTGTCGCCTGACGCAGCTGCGCATCGCGCTCGGCCTGCGAGCGCTTGAGATGGCGGATCGAGGTGGTTGCCGCGGCGGCGATCGCCGGCGGCAACGCCGTGGTGAAGATGAAGCCCGGCGCATAGGAGCGCACCGCGTCGATCACCGCAGTGTTGCCGGCGATGTAGCCGCCAAGCGTACCGAACGCCTTGGCCAGCGTGCCCTCGATGATGTCGATGCGGTCGGCCAGCCCTTCGCGCTCGGTGATGCCGCCGCCGCGCGGCCCGTACATGCCGACGGCGTGGACCTCGTCGATGTAGGTCATGGCGTTGTAGCGCTCGGCGAGATCGACGATCTGCTTGATCGGCGCGATGTCGCCGTCCATCGAATAGACGCTCTCGAAGACAATCAGCTTGGCGCGCTCGCGGCCGGCCGTCTGCAGCAGGCTTTCGAGATGCGCGACGTCGTTATGGCGGAAGATCTTCTTCTCGGCGCCTGAGCGCCGCACGCCCTCGATCATCGAAGCGTGGTTGAGCTCGTCCGAGATGATCAGGCAATTGGGAAGCAGCTTTGCAATGGTCGAGATCGACGCCTCGTTGGAAACGAAGCCGGAGGTGAAAACCAGTGCGGCTTCCTTGTCGTGCAGGTCGGCCAGCTCCAGTTCGAGCTCGACCAGCGGGTTGCTGGTGCCGGAAATGTTGCGGGTGCCGCCGGCCCCCGACCCCATCTTGCCTGCCGCCTTCTGGAACGCGGCAATGACGTCGGGATGCTGGCCCATGCCGAGATAGTCGTTGGAGCACCAGACGGTGATTTCCTCGGCGCGGCCATTGGCGCGCCAGATGGCGCGCGGGAATTTCCCGACGATACGCTCAAGGTCGGCGAAGACGCGGTAGCGACGCTCCGCATGGAGCTGGTCGATCGCTTCCTCGAAAAA
This sequence comes from Mesorhizobium sp. M1027, assembly GCF_040318745.1. Taxonomy (NCBI): domain Bacteria; kingdom Pseudomonadati; phylum Pseudomonadota; class Alphaproteobacteria; order Hyphomicrobiales; family Phyllobacteriaceae; genus Mesorhizobium; species Mesorhizobium sp. M1027. The sequence goes on from NZ_JAMYMW010000004.1 coordinate 359,817, forward strand.
CCGCTGGTAATTCATGTCGCCTTCCCAGTTTTGCGCGGGATCATAGTCATTGGCCCATTCATCGTCCACCTGGCCTTTTTGGTCAAAATGCCACGCCCCGAGCCTGTTCCTAACGACCACGGAACGTGGCCTATTCCCTTGATGTGGATCAATCTTGTTTCAGGACAATGCCACGCGCCGATGAGACTGGTTACCGCAGGTTTTAATGGCCTGGCGGCAGATTTTCCAGTACGGCGACGATTGAGACAGTTCCGACAAATCATGAATAGCGAGGATGCGGATGACGGTTTTGGTGACAGGCGGTGCCGGCTATATCGGTAGCCATATGGTCTGGGAATTGCTGGACACGGGCGACAACGTCGTCGTCCTCGACCGGCTTTCCACCGGCTTTGAATGGGCGGTCGCCCCGGAAGCAAAGCTCGTCGTCGGCGACGTCGCCGACAGGGAACTGGTCGCCTCGATCATTCGCGACAATAAGGTCGACGCGATCATCCATTTCGCCGGCTCGATCGTGGTCCCCGAATCGGTCGCCGACCCGCTTGCCTATTACGAGAACAACACCTGCAAGACGCGCACCTTGATCGAGACCGCGGTGCGCGAAGGCGTGCCCAATTTCATCTTTTCCTCGACCGCCGCCGTCTATGGCGGCGCCGGCCTGGAGCCGGTGCGCGAGGATGCCCGGCTTGCGCCGGAATCGCCCTATGGCCTGTCCAAGCTGATGAGCGAATGGATGCTGCGCGACGCGGCGATTGCCCATGGGTTGCGCTATACGGCGCTGCGCTATTTCAACGTCGCCGGCGCCGATCCGAAGGGCCGCACCGGCCAGTCGACGCCCGGTGCCACGCATCTGATCAAGGTCGCCTGCGAGACGGCGCTCGGCAAGCGCCCCTTCATGCAGGTGTTCGGCACCGACTATCCGACGCCGGACGGCACCTGCATGCGCGACTATATCCACGTCAGCGACCTGGCGGCGGCGCATCGGCTGGCGCTTCAGCGGCTGCGTGCCGGCGGATCGAGCCTGGTCGCCAATTGTGGTTACAGCCACGGCTATTCGGTGCTCGAGGTCATCGACAGCGTCCGTCGCGTCTTCGGCCATGATTTCGACGTACGGATGGGCGATCGCCGCGCCGGCGACGCCGCCGCGGTCGTCGCCAATTCGGAGCTGGCGCGCGGCGAGCTCGGCTGGACCCCGCAGCGCGACAACCTCGACCAGATCGTTGCCGATGCGCTTGCCTGGGAGCGCATCCTGACCAGCAAGAATTCGGCTCTGGGGTGAAGTGGGCTCTCCGCAAAGGTTGGTTCAGCGCGCTGGGGGCGGAATGAAAATCCTGGTGCTTGGGGCCGGCGTCGTCGGTACGGCGGCGGCCTATTATCTGGCCAGCGCCGGCCATGAGGTGATAGTGATCGAGCGCCATCCGGCGGCGGCACGCGGCACCAGCCGGTCGAATGCCGGCCTGGTGTCGCCCGGGGATGCCACCGCCTGGGCCTCGCCCGCCGCGCTGAAGACGTTCCTGCGCGGCCTCTACAACCACGATCTCGGCATCAAGGTGCGGCTGCGCTTCGATCCGTATTTTTTCGCCTGGAGCCTGCGCTTCCTGCGCCAGTGCACGCATAAGCGCATGCGCGCCAACACCGACGTCAAGCTGCGTCTGGCGCTCTATTCGCGCGACTGCATCAACGCCGTCTCCGCCGAAACCGGCATCCACTATGACGAGCGCAAGAAAGGCATTCTGTATTTCTTCCGCTCGCAGCAGAGCTTTGATACCGGCACCGACAATTATCGTTATCTCGGCGAACACGGCCTGCCGATCGAGATCGTCGGCCGCGACCGGCTGGTCGAGCTCGAGCCCGGCCTTGCCGGCGCCAAGGACAGGATAGCCGGCGGCGTCTATTCGCCGATCGACCAGACCGGCGACTCCAGCCAATTCACGCAGCGCCTCGCTGCCTATGCCGCCGAGAAACTCGGCGTCCAATTCCTCTACGGCACCACGGTCGAAGGCCTCGACATCGACGGCGACCGGGTGCGCGCCGTGATGACCTCGGCCGGCCCGGTGGCGGGTGACGCAGTGGTCATTTCCATGGGGCCGGAGAGCGGTCTGCTCGGCCGCCGCTACGGCATCGATCTGCCCGTCTATCCCGTGAAGGGCTATACCGTGACTGTTCCGCTGGAAGATGAAAGTAAGGGGCCGATCATGGGTGGCGCCGACGAGGACCGGCTGATCGGCTATTCCAGGCTGGGAAATCGGCTGCGGATGTCCTCGACGGCGGAGTTCACCGGGTTCGACCGCACGTTCAAGCCACGCGATTTCAACTCGATCCTGAACACCGCCAAGGACCTGTTCCCCGGCGCTTTCGACGAGAGCAAGGCCGAGCTCTGGGCTGGACTTCGCCCGATGATGCCGAACTCTGTGCCGGTCATCGGCCGGGCGCGGTACGACAATCTCTACCTCGACACCGGCCACGGTCATCTCGGCTGGACCATGGCCTGCGGCTCGGGAAAGTTCCTTGCCGATGTGGTCGCCGGCCGCAAGCCGGAGATCGATCCGCAAGGATTGCTCTATGCGGGCTAGGCATCTCCGGACATCAGGGCGCCATGAGCTCGGCGGTCAGGCTCGTTCGTCGACCGCTGAACGCCAGGAGCGCACGTAACTTGTCCAGAGTGGATCGGCCGACGGTTCGGTCCTTTCGCCTCTGCCTTGCGGTGTCCCCTGGTCCGACGCCAGCAAGGCGGCGCCGATACTGGTGCCGGTGGCGGCCTCGGAGGCGATGACGCCACGCGCCGTCGCCGCAGCCAGCATGCGGGTGAACGGCCGGTTGCGGGCGAAGGGTCCTTCGACGATGGTGGGACCGTCCGCGCCGATCAGGTCGAGGCAGGTCGCGGTCATCAGCGCCAGGTAGAACGAGATGGCGACAAAGCGCTGGCCGACGCTCATACCGTCCGCGTTAAGCCATGATGCGGTATGATGCGGAAACGGCCCCGAACCCTGTTGGGTCGAGGGCAATAGGGACGTCTTGCGCGCCAGCACCGTGGCAACATCGTCTTCCGTCCAGTTCTCCGATTGGCCCTCGGTCAGCACGGAAAACTCGCGGCCACCCATGAAGCGCGCCGAGGGCACGGGATCGCCGAGCGCGTTGACATTGACCAGCGTATCGCGGGCCGGGTCGAGCGCGATCTTGTTGCCGCCAACCGCCATCGACACCACCCAGGTGCCGGTCGAGACCACGGAGAAAGGCGGTCGGTCGGACAGGAGATGCGGCAGCAGCGAGGCGTTGGAATCGTGCAGGCCGCAAAACACCGGCGTTTGCGGGTCGAGCCCGGTCCGTGTCGCAAGCGCGGGCAGGATCGGCCCGAGGCGGTCCTTCGCCGGCCGCACCGGCGCCATTAGCCGGCGCCATTGCAGCCGGTCGACCAGCGACGAAAAATCCGCTTTCCACGGGTTCCACAGATCGGTGTGGCAGCCGAGCGAAGTCACCTCGCTGGCGGCGACGCCGGTCAGGCGCAAGGCCCAGTATTGCGGATACATCAGGATCGCGGCGGTTCTGGCGAAATCCGCCGGAAAGCGCTTCTGCTGCCAAAACAGCTGCGCGCCGAGATTGAGACCGGCCGGCAGGCGCGGCGTGCCGGTCTCGGAGAACGCCGGACGGATCGTGTCATAGTCCCCGGCAAAGGCATCCGGACCATCGAATTCGTAGTCGAGCACCGGCAGCGCCAGTTCGCCTGATGCGTCGACCAGCACGGACGTTGCGCCATGGGTGGTGATCGATATCGCATCGATGCGCTGCTCGCGGTCGATCTCGGCCAGGCTGCCAAGGATAAACGCCCATAACCGCTCGACGTCATGGTGCGGGTATGGGCCTTGCCGAACCGGCTCGTTCACCATCCTGCGCAGCGCGACTTCGCTTGCTGCGGCAAGATCGACCAGCGCCACCTTGGCGTTGGTCTTGCCGATATCGATGACGGCGACGTGGCGGGTCATTCCATATGGAACATTGTTTCCAGCGGCACCGCCACCGGCTCGTTGTTCGGCTTGGTCTCCATGATGTCCGCCATCTCGGCCCACCAACGCTGCATCACCGGATGCTTCGGCAATTCGTCCATGCCGTGGTCGTCACGGCGCCACAGCACGCCGAACAAGGTGTTGGTCTCTTCGTCGAGATGGATCGAGTAATCGGAGATACCGGCCTGCTTGAGCAGCGCGACCAGCGACGGCCAGATGTCGTCGTGGCGCTTCTTGTATTCGGCCTTCATGCCCGGATTGAGCTTCATCTTGAACGCGTATTTCTCCGGCATCAGGCAAAGCGCTCCCGCCGTACTCGCCGCCACAGGATCGGCAGCGCGATGACGATGATCAGCAGCAGGCCGATGAAGATCGACATAACGATCCCTGGCACATTGAGCAGGCCGAGGCCGAAGGTCACCAGCCCCATGATGAAGGCCGCGAGCACCACGCCCACTATGCTGCCGGCGCCGCCTAGGATGCTGACGCCGCCGAGCACCACCATGGTGATGACTTCCAGCTCGTAGCCCTGCGCGATGGACGGCCGGGTCGAGCCGAGCCGCGATGTGATCAGCACCGAGGCGATGCCCGCCATCAGGCCGGTCAGGCAAAACAGGATGAATTTGATGCGGCCGACACGTACGCCGGAAAACTGCGCCGCGACCGGGTTGTTGCCGATGGCAAAGACCCGGCGGCCGAAGCTCGTGCGGTGCAGAAGGAACCAGTAGACGACTGCCGCGATCAGGAAAAGCGTCAGTTCGAACGACACCACCCACCAGACATAGCCCTGGCCGAAGAAGGCGAAGTTCGCGGGATAGCCCTTGTAGGCCTGGTCGCCCAGGATGATGAAGGCAATGCCGCGAAACAGGCTCATCGTGCCGATGGTGACGACGATCGACGGCAAGCCGAGCCTGGTGACGAGCACGCCGTTGAAGGCGCCGCAGCCGAGCCCGACGACGAGGCCGATTGCCACCAGCGCCGGAGTGCCGGCGCCGGCCTGCACTGCCATGCCCATCATCGTTGACGCCAGCGCAATGATGGCGGCGACCGACAGGTCGATTTCGCCGGAGATGATCAGCAGCGCCATGGCCAGCGCGATCAGCGCCTTTTCCGTGAAGTTGAAGGTCAGGTCCGAGAGCGACCAAGCGTCGAGGAAATAGGGCGAGGCAAAACTGTTGACGGCAAAGATGGCGACCGCCACCGCGACGAGCAGCGCCTCCCAGGAGAAGACCGCCGCGGTGAAAGGGTTGTCGAGCCGATCCGGAATGTGGCGTGCGGCAGGGGCGTTGGCGATATCGGTCATGTGACAACACCATCCGAAACTTGGCGCTGCCCCTTGTATCTGCACGGGGAGAGGGCAAGGGTGAGGGGCAGCGTCCACTTTGAAAACGGGACTGTTGCGGACGGCAACATTCCAATCGTCCCAGAGAAATGAAGCGAGGCGTCCATCATGCCGCTTCCGCCTTTTTGAGAATGATGCGGCCTTGCCGGCGTTCGCCGCGTGCGTTGAGCACCACGGCCAGGATGATGGCGCTGCCTGAAATCGCCATCTGCCAGAAGGGTGAAATGTTGATCACCGGCAGCGCGTTGGAGATGATGCCGAGGAACAGCGCGCCGAGCACCGCGCCGCCGACCGAACCGATGCCGCCGGCAATCGAAATGCCGCCGATGACGCAGGCGGCGATGATATTGAGCTCATAACCATTCGCGACCTCGACCGAGGCGATGACGTAGCGCGAGATCCACAGATAGCCACAGAGGCCGCCGATCATCCCCGAGATGCAGAAGACGATGAATTTCGTCCGGCCGACATCGATGCCGGCATAGACCGATGCGGTCGGGTTGACGCCGATGGCATAGATCGAGCGGCCGAGCGCGGTGCGCGTCATCACCAGGAAAAACAATGCAATGACCAATATGGCGATCCAGGACAGAACCGGAATGCCGAGGAAAGCCGCGCGCTGCAGGCCGATGAACTCAGCGCTCATCTGGTCGGCGTTGACCCAGGCGCCGCCTGATATGACGAAGGTAGCGCCGCGGTAGATGGTGAGGGTGCCGAGCGTTACCACGATCGAGGGAATGTTCAACCGCCATACCAGCAGGCCGTTGATGGCGCCGAGCACCAGGCCGACCAGCAGTGCGATGACGATCAGCAGCGGGATCGGGATCGCCGGATGCGCGGCGTTCAGCATCGCCACCACCATGCCGGTGAAGCAGAGGTTGGAAGCCATCGACAGGTCGATCGAGCGGGTCAGGATGACGACCATCTGGCCGAGCGCCAGGATCATCAGGATCGACGTGTCGTTGAACACCTGGCGCAGATTGGCCGGATCGGCAAAACCTGGAAACCGCGTTGAGATCAGCCCGATCAGCACGACGATTGCCGCCAGCAGCAAGACCTCGCGATATCTGAGAAAAGCCTTCATGACGCGATCCCCGCTGCCGTCCTGACCAAGGTTTCGGCGTCGAGCCCCTTATTGTCGTAGACCGCGGCAATACGGCCCTCGCGCATGACAACGACGCGGTCGGACATGCCGAGGATTTCCGGCAGTTCGGACGACACCATGATCACCGACAGGCCTTGCGCGACGAGCTCGGCCATGAAGCCGTGCACGGCCGCCTTGGAGCCGATGTCGATGCCCTTCGTCGGCTCGTCCAGGATGATCACCCTGGGCGCGGTCGCCAGCCATTTGGCGATGACGATCTTCTGCTGGTTGCCGCCCGACAGCGTGCCGACGTCCTGGCTGAGAGAAGAGGCGCGCAGATCGAGCCGCTCGGTGTAGGAGCGGGCCAGCGCGAACTCTTCGGCCAGCCGCAATATGCCGGATTTGGATGTCCGTTTGAGCGAAGGCAGCGAAACGTTCTGGAAGATCGGCAGGCCGATCACCACACCTTGTTTGCCGCGTTCCTCCGGCACATAGACGATGCCGGCATCGATCGAATCCGCCGCCGATTTCGGCGCGATCGCCTTGCCTTCCAGCGTGATCGTGCCGCGGCTGGTGCGGGTGATGCCCGATATCGCCTGCATCACCTCGCTGCGCCCGGCGCCGACAAGGCCGTAGAAGCCAAGGATTTCGCCCCTGTGCAGCTCGAAGCCTATGTCGTCGAACTCGGTCGGGTGCGACAGGCCGGAGACGGCCAGCACCGGCGCGCCGATCTCGGCCTTGCGCTGCGGAAAGATGTGATCGACCGAGCGGCCGACCATCATGCGCACGATCTGGCTCTGGCCGGCGTCCTTGATCAGCCCTTCGCCGACCATCTCGCCGTCGCGGAACACGGTATAGCGGTCGGCGATGCGGTAGATCTCATCGAATTTGTGGCTGATGAACAGGATCGCCTTGCCGTCGCTCTTGAGGAATTCGATCAGCAGGAAAAGCTCTTCGATCTCCTTCATCGAAAGCGCTGCCGTCGGCTCGTCCATGATGACGATCCGGGCGTCGATCGACATGGCGCGGGCAACCGCCACGAGGTGCTTGTTGGCGATGCCGAGATCCTTCAGCCTGGCGTCGGCTTCGATATGGCCGGCGCCCATCGTGTCGAGCACCTCGCGGGCATTCTTGCGCATGGTGCGCCAGTCGATGGTTTTGAAACGCGTGCGCGGCGCATGGCCGAGGAAGATGTTTTCGGCCACCGTCAGATCGTCGAACAGCACTGTTTCCTGGTGGATGGCGGTGATGCCGTGCCCGAACGCGGCGTGCGCGCTGGGCAGTGTGACCGGCTGGCCGTCGATGCTGATGGTGCCAGCATCCGGTTGGTAGATGCCGGTCATTATTTTGACCAGCGTCGACTTGCCGGCGCCGTTTTCGCCGATCAGCGCGGTCACCTGGCCGGGATAGAGCGACAGGCCGACGTCGTGCAGCGCGCGTACGCCGGGAAAGCTTTTCGAGATGCCGGACAGCGTCAGGCGCGGTCCGGAAGACAAAGGCGCTTCCTTCGCCATTTCGTGTTGGGCTGTCGTGTCCATAATCGTATCAAGCCCTGAAACAAGGTTCGTTTGAAAGCGCGGCGGGACCCGAGCCCCGCCGCGCGGTTTCGAAGGCTCCAGGATCAATAGATCTTGGAGAACTTTTCGATGTTCGACTTGTCGAACTGGAAGGGCGGAGCCATGGCAGCCGAGTTGGTGTCGTCAAGCGTGACCTTGCCGACGCGGCCGATCGACAGCGTAGCACCGGGCTTGGCTTCTTCCTTCTTCACCGCCAGGTCGTGGGCGAGGTAGACGGCGGAGTAGCCGAGATCGATCGGGTTCCACAGCGCAACCGCTTGGCTGGCGCCATTGTCGATGAACTTCTTGAACTCCGACGGAAGCGCCAGGCCGGTGACGTTGACTTTGCCGATCAGGCCTTCGTCGGTAACCACCTGCGCGGCGGCAACGACGCCGACCGTGGTCGGTGCGATGATCGCCTTGAGGTTCGGATAGGACTTCAAAAGACCCTTGGCTTCATCCGTGCTCTTGGCCGAGTCGTCGTCGCCATAGACGGTGGCGACGAGCTTGATCTTGGGGAACTTCTCCGGCAGCACCTTCTTGGCCGCGTCGATCCAGGCATTCTGGTTGGTCGCCGTCGACGAAGCCGACAGGATGGCGACGTCGCCGCCTTCAGGCAGGTAGTCGGCGGCAAGCTTGATGATGGTCTCGCCGATCAGCTTGGTGTCGGAGGGGTTGAGGTGAAGCTGGCGTCCTTCCGGCGCGACGCCCGAATCCCACGAGATGACGGTGATGCCGCGCTGCATCGCCTTCTTGAGCACCGGCACCAGCGCGTCGGCGTCGTTCGCCGAAATGGCGATGGCGTTGACCTTCTGTGCGATCAGCGAATTGACCACTTCGATCTGCGCTTCGGCGGTCGCCTTGGTCGGGCCGGTGTAGATGATGTCGACATCGCCTAGTTCCTTGGCCGCCTCTTCGGCGCCTTTGTTGGCGGCGTCGAAGAAGCCGTTGCCGAGCGACTTCACCACCAGCGCGATCTTGACGTTCTCGGCATAGGCGGCATTCACGAACATGGCGGCGGAGAACGCCGCCGTAACCATCAATTTCCTAAAGAAGCTCATCGAATATCCTCCCTTGAGCGTTGCATTCCATCGCCGCTGCGGGCGTGAGTTTTCTCAGGCCTGCAGCGAAGATTCTTCCTTATTGCCTGCCGTTGTGCGGGCGATGATCAGCGTCACGCCGGCGGTCTCCAGCATCTTGGCTTCGCGATCCTCGATGCCGTCGTCGGTGATCACCGTGGCGATGCGCGACAGGCCGCACAGGATCAGGCTCGAGCGTTTGCGGAACTTCGAGGAATCGACCAGCACCACCAACTCGTCTGCCTGGTCGATCAGCTTCTGCTCGGCCTGGATCAGCAGCGGGTCGCCTTCCATCAGACCGAGTGGTCCCAGTCCCTGCGCGCCCATGAACATGCGGCGCGCGTAAAAATTGCGTGTCACGTCATTGTCGAAGGGCGACAGGATGATGTTCTGCTCGCGGTAGATCGTGCCGCCCGACAGCATTACCGTGTTCTTGGAGTGCCTGAGCAAATGCTCCGCGATCGGGAAGGAATTGGTGAAGATCGGCATGCGGCGGCCGGTCAGGAAATGCACCATCTGGAAGGTGGTGGTGCCGCCATTGATGATGATCGGCTCGCCGTCCTTGCACAGATCCACGGCTTCCCGCGCGATTGCCCGCTTCTGCGAAGCGTTGATGGTCTCGTTGACGGAAAAGGGCCTGCCGGCAAGGCCGATGAACTGCGGCGGCGAAAGCGCCTCTGCACCGCCGCGCACCCGGCGCAGGCGTTTTTGCACGTGCAATGCCGCGATGTCGCGCCGGATCGTCGCCTCGGACGACTCCGTCAGGTCGACCATCTCCTGCACCGTCACCACAGGTTTTTCCTGGACGGCGGACAGAATGATCCTGTGGCGCTCTTTCTCGTGCATGGTTCCTCCCTGCTTGAGCATCTAGGCACCCAAAGCGCGCAGTGTCAATCATTTCCGATCAGATAATTTCATTGTGCAATGCAATATGACTGATATTGATCGTTTGTGATTGACAAGACAGCCGCTTGCGTAGAAATTCGTACAAAAGGGACCGGCGCCGTTTGCGTGTCCCAAAGGGAGGATACCTATGCTCGACAAGCGCTCCGGCACGCGCCTCGCCAATCTTTGGGATAACGCAAAAGCGCAAGCAATGAGCGAACCGGAACGTCTGGTCTATCGCTCGAACGTCCTTGGCTCCGACAAGCGCGTCACCAATTATGGCGGCGGCAACACCTCCTCCAAGATCTGGCAAAACGATCCGCTCACCGGCGAAAGCGTGGAAGTGCTGTGGGTCAAGGGCTCGGGCGGCGACAGCGCCTCGATCAAGCTCGACGGCTTCGCCACACTGTACATGGATAAACTGCGGGCGCTGAAGGGTCTCTATCGCGGCCTCGTACATGAAGACGAGATGGTCGGCTATCTGCCTCACTGCACCTTCAATCTCAACCCGCGCGCGGCCTCGATCGACACGCCGCTGCATGCCTTCGTGCCGAAGCCTTATGTCGATCATATGCATCCCGACGCCATCATCGCCATTGCCGCCGCCAAGGATTCGCAGGCGCTGACCAAGGAGATCTTCGGCGACACGATCGGCTGGCTGCCATGGAAACGTCCGGGCTTCGAACTCGGCCTGTGGCTGGAGAAATTCTGCCTCGAGAACCCCGACGCCAAGGGCGTCGTGCTGGCCAGCCATGGTCTGTTCAGCTGGGGCGACACGCCGAAGGAATGCTACGAGACGACGATCTCGATTATCAACCAGGCAATCGACTGGTTCGAGCGCAAGAGCCAGGGCAAGCCGATCTTCGGCGGCGAAGTCGTCAAATCCCTCGATGCGCCGGCGCGTCGCGCCGTGGCCGCAAAACTGATGCCGAGGATCCGCGGCCTGATCTCCGAGAACAGCCACAAGCTCGGCCATTTCGATGATTCGCCTGCCGTGCTCGAATTCGTCAATTCCAGGGATTTGCGGCCGCTGGCGGCACTCGGCACGTCCTGCCCAGACCATTTCCTGCGCACCAAGATCCGGCCGCTGGTCATCGAGTTCGACCCTCAAAATCCCGATGTCGATGCCGTCATTGCCCGTCTTGCCGATGACGTGGCGGAGTATCGCGTCGGCTATCAAGCTTATTATGACCGCTGCAAGCACCCGGATTCGCCGCCGGCGCGTGATCCCAACGCCGTCGTCTATCTGGTGCCCGGCGTCGGCATGTTCACCTTCGCCGGCGACAAGGCGACGGCGCGCATTTCGGGCGAATTCTACGTCAACGCCATCAACGTCATGCGCGGCGCCTCGACGGTGTCGGCCTATGTCGGCCTGCCCGACCAGGAAGCCTTCGACATCGAATACTGGCTGCTCGAAGAGGCAAAGCTGCAGCGCCTGCCGAAACCAAAGGCCCTTGCCGGCCAGATCGCGCTGGTCACCGGCGGCGCCGGCGGCATCGGCCGGGCCACCGCCAACCGGCTGCTGCGCGAAGGCGCCTGCGTCGTGCTGGCCGACATCGACGAAGCAGCCCTTGCCAGCGCCAATGACGAGCTTGCCAAGGCCTATGGCAAGGATTTCGTGCGGCCCGTCGTCATCAACGTCACGTCCGAGGACCAGGTGATCTCCGGCTTTGCCGAGACGGCTGTCGAATTCGGCGGCATCGATATCCTCGTTTCGAATGCCGGCCTGGCTTCCTCGGCGCCGATCGAGGAAACCACGCTGGCGCTGTGGAATAAGAACATGGACATCTTGTCGACCGGCTACTTCCTGGTTTCGCGCGAAGCGTTCCGGCTGTTCCGGGCGCAGAAGATCGGCGGTAACGTCGTCTTCGTCGCTTCCAAGAACGGGCTTGCCGCATCGCCCAACGCCGCCGCCTATTGCACGGCCAAGGCCGCCGAGATCCATCTGGCGCGCTGCCTGGCGCTGGAAGGCGCGGAAGCACAGATCAGGGTCAATGTCGTCAATCCCGACGCCGTGCTGCGCGGCTCGAAGATCTGGAGCGGCGAGTGGAAGGAACAGCGCGCCGCCGCCTACAAGATGTCGACCGACGATCTCGAGGAGCATTACCGCTCGCGTTCGATGCTGAAGCGCTCGGTATTCCCAGAGGACATCGCCGAAGCGATCTATTTCTTCGCCTCCGATATGTCGGCAAAATCGACCGGCAACATCATCAACGTCGACGCCGGCAACGCGCAGAGTTTTACGCGATAAGCGACCGTCTTTGAGGGGTTGGCGCCGAGGCCGGAGCTTTACCTTTCTCCCCGGGGAGAAGGTGCCGGCAGGCGGATAAGGGGCAGCGCCAACCGAACGCATTTGGGAGGAACCATGTCCGAAACCATCATCTCCGTCGACCTCGTCGACAAGCATAATGCCGCGCGCAACGCCGACCTCAAGCGCGATTACGACTCTCTCGGCGAGCGCCTCGACCGCCGCGGCATCGCCATCGACGCTGTCAGAGACAAGGTCGAGAAATTCGCCGTGGCGATCCCGTCCTGGGGCGTCGGCACCGGCGGCACCCGCTTTGCCCGTTTTCCCGGCGCCGGCGAGCCGCGCGACATTTTCGACAAGATCGAGGACTGCGCCGTCATCCGGCAATTGACGCAGGCGACGCCGACCGTCTCGCTGCATATTCCCTGGGACAAGGCCAATCCGAACCGGCTGAAGCAGGCGGCATCCCGCTTCGGTCTCGGCTTCGACGCCATCAACTCCAACACCTTCTCCGACGCCAGCGACCAGAAGCTTTCCTATAAATTCGGCTCGCTGTCACATGCCGATGCAGCAACACGCCGGCAGGCGGTCGAGCACAACCTCGAATGCATCGAGATCGGCAGGACGCTGGGCTCGAAAGCGCTGACGGTGTGGATCGGCGACGGCTCGAACTTCCCCGGCCAGGTCAACTTCGCCAAGGCATTCGAGCGCTATATCGACGCGATGAAGGAGATCTATGCCGGGCTGCCGGACGACTGGAAGCTGTTCACCGAGCACAAGATGTACGAGCCGGCCTTCTATTCGACCGTCGTGCAGGATTGGGGCACCAACTACATCATCGCCAAAGAGCTTGGCGACAAGGCGTTCTGCCTGGTCGACCTCGGCCATCACGCCCCCAACGTCAATATCGAGATGATCGTGTCGCGGCTGATCCAGTTCAAAAAACTCGGAGGCTTCCACTTCAACGATTCGAAATATGGCGACGACGACCTCGACGCCGGCTCGATCGATCCCTACCGCCTCTTTCTGGTCTTCAACGAACTGGTCGATGCCGAGCTTTCAGGCTCCGAAGGCTTCGATCCGGCCCACATGCTCGACCAGAGCCACAACATCACCGATCCGATCGAAAGCCTGATGCTGTCGGCGATAGAAGTGCAGCGCGCCTATGCGCAGGCGCTGCTGGTCGACCGCAGGGCGCTCGAAGGCTTCCAGGATACCAACGACGCGCTGATGGCGACGCAGGCGCTGAAGATAGCCTATCGCACCGATGTCGAGCCGATACTTGCCACGGCACGGCTGAAGACAGGCGGCGCCATCGATCCGGTCGCCGCCTACCGCGCCGCCGGCTACCGGGCGAAGGTTGCAGCGGAACGGCCGGCGGTGGCGAGCGTCGGCGGCGGGATTGTTTGATGCTGGTGAAAATGAAAAACCCGCCTGAGGCGGGTCGTTGGAGCCAAATAGCACCATACCCAAATTAGTAGCATAGCTGCCGGCACAAAGCAAGAACAAAATTGCTTGTCAGCGTTGGATCGTGGCTTCATTTCAGCTTGGGTTCCTCTCCGCCATGAATGGGTGCCATGAATGGTGTCGATAGAAGGTGCAAGCGTCGCCGTATCTTCCCATTAATGTCAGTAGACTCAACCTCTCCAAGCGCGTTTCCTAGGCCAACCCACGCCTCGGAGAACGGCCATGCACAACACCCGCCAAACCCTAATCGCCGTCACCCTTTCCCTCACCCTGACCTTCGTGCCGTTCCTCGCCTTTGCCGCCTCGCCGCAGCCGGCGAAGGGCGAGCACGGCATGGTGGTGACCGCCCAGCATCTGGCGTCGGAAGTCGGCGTCGAGGTGCTGAAGAAGGGCGGCAACGCGGTCGATGCAGCGGTCGCTGTCGGCTACGCTCTGGCTGTCGTCTACCCGACCGCCGGCAACATCGGCGGCGGCGGCTTCATGACCATCCGCTTCAAGGACGGCCGTTCGACCTTCGTCGATTTCCGCGAGCGCGCGCCGCTCGCCGCGACCAAAACCATGTATCTCGACAAGGACGGCAAGCCGGTAAAGGGCGCCAGTCTCGACGGCTATCTGGCGGTCGGCGTGCCCGGTTCGGTGGTCGGCTTCGAGATGGCGCGGGAGAAATACGGCACGCTGACGCGGCAGGATTTGCTGGCGCCGGCTATCCGCTATGCCAAGGACGGTTTCGTGCTGGAGCAGGGCGATGTGGCCTCGCTCCTGGGCGGCGCCGAGCGGCTGGCCAGGGACCCAGCGGCGGCCGCCATTTTCCTCAAGCCGGACGGCAAGCCCTATGCCGTCGGCGAGCGCCTCATCCAGACCGATCTCGCGGCCTCGCTTGCCGCGATTTCGGAACGCGGCGTGGATGCCTTCTATAAAGGTGCGATCGCCGACGCCATCGTCAAGGCTAGCGGCGAGAAGGGCGGCATTCTGACCAAGGCGGATTTCGAAAATTATGCCGTGCGCGAGCTCAAACCGGTGACCTGCAATTATCGCGGCTACGAGATCATTTCCTCGCCGCCGCCAAGCTCCGGCGGCGTCATCATCTGCGAGATACTCAACGTGCTTGAGTTCTACCCGCTGTCCTATCTAGGTGCCGGTTCGGCCGAGACGGTTCACGTCATGGTCGAGGCGATGCGCCACGCCTATGTCGACCGCAATTCGGCGCTCGGCGATCCCGGCTTCGTGGACAATCCGGTCGCAAAACTGCTCGACAAGAATTACGCCAGGGAAATCCGCGAAAAGATCGATCCGTTCCGGGCCGAGGTGTCGCAGGAACTGATGCCGAAGGGCTTTGGCGAGAGCAGCGAGACGACGCATTATTCGATCATCGACAAGGACGGCAACGCCGTCGCGGTGACCTACACGCTGAACGGCTCTTTCGGCGCCGGCGTCGTCGCCGCCGGCACCGGCTTCCTGCTCAACAACGAGATGGACGACTTCACGCAGAAACCCGGCGTACCCAATCTCTATGGCCTGGTCCAGGGCGAGGCGAATGCGATCGCGCCGAAAAAGACGCCGCTGTCGTCGATGAGCCCGACCATCCTCGCCAAAGACGGCAAGCCGTTCATGGTCATCGGCAGCCCCGGCGGTTCACGCATCATCACCATCACGCTGGAGGCGATCGTCAACGTCATCGATCACGGCATGAACATCCAGGAGGCGATCGACGCGCCGCGCATCCACCACCAATGGCTGCCCGACACGGTCTATATCGAACCCTTCGGCCTGTCGCCGGATACTGAAAAGCTGCTTACCGGCATGGGCTACCGCCTCGATATTGCCGACACGACCTGGGGCCAGGCGGCTGGCATCCTGGTCGGCGGCAAGAGCCTGGCGGAAATCGAGAAAGGTGGCGGCGCCCGCTACAATGGCGCCATCGACAGCCGCGCCGCAGCCGGCGAGGCCATCGGGTATTAGACGATGATCCCGAACCGAAGGGTCAGCGCAGCAAAAAGTGGGAACCGGTTTCGGATAAGATCATGGTCAACAAGAAGATTGCGCCTTGCTTCAGGTGACCAGCGCGATCGTCGACGCAATCAGCATCAGCGCCGCGATGCCGACGAACAGCGCATAGATGCGCGGCCGGTCGAGCAGAAGCGCATTGCCGGATATCCATGCCGCGGTGGCGCCGCCAAGGGCGAAAAAGAAGGTGCTGCGGCGCCCGAAGCTCAAGCCCGCAGCCATCAGGCCGCCGATGATCAGAGCGCCGAACACGATGATCACGGCGACGGCGTATTTTTCGAAATCGTTGCTGCCGGCGCTCGGGCCGATTGCGTTCAACCTCGACAGATCGTCCGGATCGAACGGGCTGGTCGACCCATATTCGTCTTGACCGACAGGCTCATGCATTATTCGTTCTCCGCAAACCGACAGCAAATCATCAAGCCTCGCCGAGCGCAACCGCTCGCCGAATGTGATCGGCACGGTGTTCAACACTTTCTGGCGGCGGCTTGCCAGAGATTTTTGGGTGCGTGCCTTGATCGCCCCGCTGTGCGGCTTGGTCAAGCGCTTTGCAGGAGTTCAGGCCGCCCTGGCCAAAGACTGCGTTGCCTGAACGGAAGCTCCAAGCACCGCCTGTGCGGTGTCGGCCTGTCTTTCATCGACATGCGCCAGCACCAGGATCACACCTTGTGCGGAATCCGGCTTGCCTGGCTGCTTGCCGCTATCGGACGATGTGTCGAAAAGCCTGCCGGCAACGCAGCCCAAGGCTGCACCGACGAGGGCAGATGCCAGCCATCCCGCGCCGACGGGATCGATGCCTGGGATATCAAAGGCGCCGAGGCCGGCCAACAAACCCGCCGCCGCGCCAAGGGCGGCACCGCTGCCTGGACCGCGCAACACGGCGCCGATTTCATCATCGTAGGGTCCGATGACGCTGATCTGGTGGCGCGCAATTCCTGCCGCCTGAAGCGTTTCGACGGCACGCGCCGCCTGGTCATGGGAATCGAAAAGTCTGCTGATTGTTCGCATTGAAACTGCCTGTGAGGCCCCCGGCCGTCCATGTACGGCGGGTTCCTGCCGAGCGACGACGCCGCGGAGCCGCCTAACGCAAACGTCACCCGCCGCTCATTCTGAGCGGCGGGTGACGGCTGCCTGAATTTTCACCTCACTCGATGATCTTGACGATCTTGCGCGTGCCGGGATCGACGACGACGGTGCGGTTGTCGACGACGACATAGCGGTATTTGACGTTGGGGACTTCATGAAGCTCGACTGTATCGGGAAGCGTTGAGCCGATATTGAGCTCCACCCCAGGGATTTTCACCGAGGCCAGCGGCTGCTTCTTCACATACTCCTTGATGACCGTTTCCTGCTCCGGCTCGATGACGACGTCTTGCGCCGCAACGGCTCCGACGCCTGCCAGCAGCAGAAATCCCGCCACTGCGGTGGAAAAATGCATTCTCATGGATCGTCTCCTTTGCGAACTCGGTCCGCTCTTCACGCCAAGGCTCACTCGAACGGAAGGCAGCTGAAAACGTTCCGTCGACGGGGCTTCGGTCCTGCCCGGCAGGGACCAACCGACGTGTTACCGCAGGACCTAAGTCTGATCCGTGCGCGCAAAGGGTGGGTTTGCCGCGTGACCCGGAACCGTGGCGGCGCGTGGCCGTTTCGGGCTGCACGTGCCGGGAGGATTCCATGGAAAAGTCGACGGTTGCTCGCACCGATCTTGGCTGTTCCACTCCGATCGAACCCGACAGCTGCGCAGCCTGTCCCTTCCTGCGCCGATAGGTTCGCCCGTCACTTTGTGGCGAGCGAAACCTCAAATTGCTGCGTGCGTCAAAGCTGACCCCCGGAAGCGAAGAGAAGGGGCGAGGAGAACAGAAATGGCCGACGACAAGAGCAAGCGAGACTTCAGCGACCGCAAGCGTGTTTCGGTGGATGAGTATTACGAGGTCGAATATTTCGCGCGGGAAAATGGTGTTTCGCCCAGCCAGGTGAGCAAGCTGATCAAAAGGACCGGCGGCGACCGGATGATCCTCTCGCAGGCGGTGAAGGCATTGCGCGAGCGCAAGTGAGATGGCGGCGAAGCCAACGGTGGAGAGGCACTGATCGCGATTGGCCGAGATCGCGGCCATCTGCCGACAACGTGCCCGGATGCCGAGCTTCGGCCAAGCGCAATGCCCCACTACTTCTTTGATTCCGATGAAGACGGAATCGTCTATTCCGACGATCAGGGAACCTTATATGACGATTTCCCGCTGGTCAGGAAAGAAGCCCTTCGCACATTGGCCGAGATGGCCAGGGATGGCCTTCCTCACCGCAGGATTGCAGTCAAGGTCCGGGACGACCGTGGCGGTATGGTCCTCGAAGTGGCTTTGACCTTTGCCGTCGAAACGCAGCATTTCGACGAGCGTATTTTCCAGATCGACTTGCGCACGAACTGACGCCTCGATCGTTATCGCGCCGACCATGAGGTTTCTGGTGCAGCCGCATCTTCCCTAGACTGGAACATTAGAAGTCTCTAATTGTTATCCTAAGCAGCGGGAACCTCCCGGGTTTCTGCTGCAGATCGGGGTGCAAACCCGGTCGGCCCGCGCCCTCCGCCAGAGGCGCGGGCTTCGTTTGTTTAGCCGATGCGCAACGCCGTTCGGCAGCAGCATATTGGAGACCTGCGGGAGCATTCGTAGCATCAATCGCTACCGCGGCGCCCTGGCGCCCAGGCAACGGAGCCCGTCGTCCGACAGGGCGGCGGGCTTTTGACGCTGTGCGCAATCGGTGGAATTCTGGCCGGCGCCGATTCGTGTGGCATGGGTGAGGTGCCCCGACGCAGCGCCGGCCAAGCGGAAATCAGGTCCGCCGCAGCCAGATAGTAGCCGGGTCAGCGCGGCAGGGAATTGCGTGATCGCGGAAGCTGCCGCTGGCCTATTGCACTCGCCACGAGCCCGCCTGTGCAGCGGCTGACCCGAGGCATTCATTCATTCTGACGATGCACCGGACGCCCCGACGGCGGAAATTGGACGCCGCGCTCGCTCTGGCCGGTGGTGTTCCCCCGCAGATTTCGGACGAAAGGCCATTTTATCCTTGTTGCGCCTGGATTCCTATCAGATCGTGGCAAGGATTGCCTTTCCGGCCGCGTTTGCCGGCGTTCTGCTGTTCGCCCTTTTGCCGGAGCAGTTCCTGCTGGGTCTTGGCCTGGCTTTCACGTTTGATCACGACAAGCTCAATCACGCCGCCGCCTTCGTCGTCCTGGCGGCTCTCGGAAGTCTCGGCTGGCCGGAACGCAAGGCGAAGCTGATCGTACTGCTCGTTCTCACGGGCGCAGCGATCGAGGGGCTTCAGGCCGTGCAACTGATAGGGCGCGACCCGGATCTGTTCGACTGGGTTGCCGACTGCGTGGGAATTGCGTGCGGACTGATGGTTGCAGGCTGGACAAAGCGGCTCGCTGGCGGATTGCCATAGGTGCTGACAGCTCAACGGCGCCGGCGCACCCGCGCTCCAAGGTTGTGAAAATGGCCGGCGCCACTGGGGGGCGCGTTGGGGTAAGTTGCCTGATCGAGCGCCGGCCAGGCGGAAAAATCAGGTCCGCCGCAAAATAACGTAGCAGGAATGGCGATGCGCGGCAGTAGCGTGATCGCGGAATGTCCGCGCTCGCGCCTCCGGTGCGGTGACCCGTTTTGGGTCAACAATTCTGGCACCTGAATTGCACTGGAAGCAATGCCGGGGAACACTCCGGCGATCGTCCCCGAATATGGGGCCTCGCCGCTTCGCAAATGGAGCGGCGGGCCTTTTTGTAAAGTTCGGTGGCGTTGAAGGTTTCCGACGCGCGGGCGTCGAAAAGCGGCCGATCAGCGGCTTAGCTCACCACGGTGCGCTTGCCCGATTTCCCCGATCAAGTGCTTATTCTCACAACAGAAATTCTAACGCGCGCAAGCTTCGGTGCTTGACACAGGTCTCGACAACTGGATAAGTGGATACACAGATACGCTTTGAGCGGACCAAGGACGTGGCAGCAGACGCAATCGAGCCGTTGGGTATCACGACCGCCGAGGAGGAGGCTTATCGCCACATTCAGCGGGCCCTGAGGATGGGGCGTTACCGGGCCGGGGACCGGCTGATCCCGGAAGAGATCGCGACGGAAATCGGCATGAGCCGCATGCCGGTTCGCGAAGCATTCCGCCAACTGGCCGCGGAAGGTCTTGTGGTCATTCGCCCGAACCGTGGCTGCATCGTCGCCGGGCTTACCCTCGATGAGATCTACGAAACCTTTGAAATACGCTCAGTGCTCGAAGGGCTGGCGGTGAGGCTTGCCATGCCGCACATCGATGTCGAAGTGCTTGAAGAACTGGAACGCCAGCTCGACCGGATGGAGCGCGCCAGCCAGACCGGCAGCAGCGACTGGGTCGTGCGCCATCAGGCCTTCCATCTGCAGATTTGCCAATTGAGCAACAGACCCAAGCTGGTCCGGCAGATTGCCAGCCTGCACGTCGTGATCGAGCCCTACCTGCGCATCTGGTTCGACTATGTCGACAAACCCGCCAGCGCGCGCGCCGAGCACGAGATCCTGATCGAGGTGTTGCGATCAGGTGATGCCGGCAAGGCAGAGATCGTCATGCGGGATCATATCGTCGAGACAGCGCCGCTTCTGGCTAGCTTTGCAAGTCCCGGCCGCCGCTAGGAATACCATCTAAATCGTTGAAGCCGGAAGACAATCCGGCACGACGAAAGGGAACTGCCATACCGGCAAAAGAGGAGATTGACATGAAAATTAGCCGCATCGCAGCCATTGCGTCGGTCCTGTTCGGCCTGGTCCAGGCCGCTGTCGCACAAGAAACGCCAAAGGCAATTACCATTGCCACCGAAGGTGCCTACGCGCCTTGGAACTTCACAACGGCCGACGGCAAACTGGACGGCTTCGAGGTCGATCTCGCCAATGATCTGTGCGGGCGAATGAAGATCGAGTGCAAGATAGTCGCACAGGATTGGGACGGCATGATCCCCGCGCTGACCGTCGGCAAGTTCGACGTGATCATGGCGAGCATGTTCATCACTGAAAAACGTCTGAAGGTCATCGATTTTACCCAGCCATATGCGGTGGATCCCTCAGGTTTCGCGGTCGCCAAGGATAGCGAACTGGGCAAGCTCGGCATTTCCAACGAGCGGTTCAAGCTGGACAATGAAGCCTCTGCGCAGGCGGCAATCGACAGGCTCAGGCCATTGCTGAAGGGAAAGATCATTGGAGTTCAGGCTGCGACGGCAAACCTGGAATTTGTGAAAAAATACTTCTCGGACGTCGCCGAGATTCGCGAATACAAGACCACCGAGCAACACGATCTCGATCTCGCCGCGGGTCGCATCGACGCGCTCTTCGCACAGCAGACAGCGCTGGCTGCCACGCTGAGCAAACCGGAGTTCAGCGACTATACGCTTGCGGGACCAGGATTTGTCGGGGGTCTCTTCGGTCTTGGCTCCGGGGCAGGGATCCGCAAAGAGGACACCAAGCTGAAAGACATGCTCAACGGCGCCATCGACGCCGCGATCGCCGACGGCACGATCAAAACCCTGTCGCTTAAATGGCTCAAGAGCGACGTCACTCCAGTCAAGTAGGCGCTTGCCGGCGAACGGCCATTCCTGACCCGTTCCGGAGCTGAGCCGTTCGTCCTGCCGGGGGTATCAATGGTTGACGCATTCCGGCTGCTTGGTTTCCAGAACGGAGGTTGGGGGGCTGCTCTTCTCATGGCGGCCTCGGTCACAGTGCTCCTGTCTGTGCTGGGCTTTGCGCTTGGCGCTGTATTTGGCGGGCTGGCAGCGGCCGGGCGTCTCTACAACTCCCAACTGCTAAGGTTCTTGGCCGTTGGCTATTGCACGGTTTTCAGGGGCGTGCCCGACCTTCTGACCATTTATCTGCTTTACTATGGAGGTAGTGTCGCCCTGACCTCGCTTGGTCATAGCCTGGGAGGGTCCGGATTCGTCGGCGTTCCGGCCTTCGCCACTGGAACCTTGGCTATCGCGGTCATCTCGGGCGCCTATCAAGCCGAGGTCTATCGAGGGGCTTACCTCGCCATCGACCAGGGACAGCACGATGCCGCTTGCGCGCTTGGTCTCAATCGGCTGCAGCGGCTGCGCCAGGTTATTTTTCCCCAGCTCGTGAGATACGCGCTGCCAGGCCTCGGCAATGTGTGGCAATTGGTTCTGAAGGACTCGTCGCTGATATCGGTAATCGGCCTCGTTGAACTGATGCGCCAGGCACAGATCGCCGCCGGTTCGACCCGTGAACCGTTCATCTTCTACATTGCTGCAGCCTTGCTCTATCTGGCTATCGCTTCCGTCACGGGCAATGCCTTTTACCGTCTGGAACGAAAGGCGCCGTGGCGCGTCCGGTCGGCATGATAGATTTCAGGTTTTTCCTCGAAATCCTGCCGAAACTACTCGCCGGCCTGCCGCTCACGATGGAACTGGCCCTGACTTCCATCGTTGCCGGCTTCGTTCTTGCCGCCACATTGGCGCTTGCCCAGCAATCGGAATCGCCCTTCGTCGTCCTGCCGATCCGTGGCTTCGTTGCCGTGTTCAGGGGGACGCCCCTGCTGGTGCAGATTTTTCTGACCTATTATGGCCTTGGTCAGTTCCGGCACCAACTGTCGGCAATTGGATTATGGGCCGTTTTCCGCGAACCCTACTGGTGCGCAATCATCGCGCTGACACTCAACACCACCGCCTATGGCAGCGAAATCCTCCGCGGCGCGATTCAATCGGTGCCACGCGGCCTTGTCGAGGCGGCCCGGTCTGTCGGCCTGTCCACCTGTTTGACCTATCGGCACGTTATCCTGCCGCTGGCCTTTCGCCAGGCGCTGCCGAGTTACGGCAATGAAATCATCCTCATGATCAAGGGCACGTCTCTGGCTTCCATCGTGACCTTGATGGAGGTGACTGGAATTGCCCAGGGATTGATCTCCCAGACCTACCGCGCCTTTGAAGTCTTCATCTGCGCGGGCGCCATTTATCTCACTTTGAACTTCGCGATCATCCGTGCCTTGGCGGCACTCGAATACTGGATGTCGCGGCATCTGCGGCACCGCCCCTCGACGATGAGCGACGCCGCCTCTTGAGCACGACCAGAAGGGCATAGCATGCGAAATTTTGAGAAACCAACGCGCTCGGTTGTCGTTTCACGCGAGGCCATGGCCGCCACCTCTCATCCGTCGGCGACCCTGACGGCGGTGGAGATCATGGCGGCCGGCGGCAACGCCATGGATGCCGCCATCGCAGCCTGCGCGGTGCAATGTGTCGTCGAGCCAGCCTCGACCGGCATTGGAGGCGACTGCTTCGCTCTTCTGTCGCGAAACGGATCCGGCGAGGTCATCGCCTACAACGGATCGGGCAGGACACCCGCCGCCCTGACAATTGACTGGTTCCTTGAACGTGGCATGGCGGAGGTGGCCCGTAATTCTCCTGGCTCCGTCACCATCCCGGGGGCGATCGATGCCTGGACCAGATTGCACGCTGATCACGGGCATATGCCCTTCGATCAAATCCTGGCCCCCGCTATACGTTTCGCCGAGGAAGGCTACGCCATTTCACCGCGGGTCCATCGTGACTGGGCGTTGGAGGAAGAACTTCTGGCCTCTGATGTTACGGCGAAACGGATTTTCCTGCCAAACGGCCGCGCGCCAGGCGTTGGCGAAGTGCATCGCCAGCCTGAGTTGGCTGCAACGCTGCGGCTGATCGCCAAGAAGGGACGAGAGGCCTTCTACACTGGCCCTGTGGCCGAAGACATGGTCGCCTATCTTCGTGGGCTCGGCGGATTGCACACACTCGAAGATTTCGCCTCGGCAACAGGCGAGTACGTTACCCCGATCAGCACGGCGTTTCGAGGCTACGATGTGTTCGAATGTCCGCCGAATGGCCAGGGTGTGATCGCGCTGCTGATTCTAAACATCCTCTCGCGCTTCGAAGCCCACGGCGATCCGCAATCTGCGGACCGGCTTCACCTGGAAATTGAAGCAACACGCCTCGCTTACGCCGCGCGTGACCTGCTCGTCGCCGATCCCGACGCGTCCGAGGTCCCGGTGGCCGACATGTTGTCGAATGC
The DNA here is from genome assembly GCF_040318745.1 of Mesorhizobium sp. M1027. Taxonomy (NCBI): domain Bacteria; kingdom Pseudomonadati; phylum Pseudomonadota; class Alphaproteobacteria; order Hyphomicrobiales; family Phyllobacteriaceae; genus Mesorhizobium; species Mesorhizobium sp. M1027. The sequence continues at coordinate 383,545 of NZ_JAMYMW010000004.1, forward strand.
CTGGGCCGATCGTCTGGCCGGCATGATTGACCTAAAGCGCGCCCGCGCGGATCTGCCGGCGTTCGATATGCCGCTGCACAGCGACACGGTCTATATTTCGGTTGTCGACAAGGATCGCAATGCGGTCAGTTTCATCAACTCGGTCTTCGACAGCTTTGGCTCGCGCCTGGTCTCGCCACGCTCCGGTGTCGTCTTGCACAATCGCGGGCAAAGCTTTTCGCTTGACCCCAGGCACCCTAATGCAGTGGCACCGAACAAGCGACCTTTGCATACCATCATACCCGGGATGCTTGCGAGAGGCGGCCGGGCAGAAATGCCTTTCGGTGTTATGGGTGGCTACTACCAGGCAATGGGCCATGCGCACCTGCTGACGAAAGTGCTCGACTTCGGGATGGATCTGCAGGAGGCGATCGATCTGCCGCGGATCGCCCCCGTCAGCGGCACGATGAAGGTCCAGGCCGAACACGGGCTCGCTGGCGAAACCCTAGCTGAACTTAGCCGACGCGGTTTCGAAATCATTCCTGCCACGGACCCGATCGGAGGTGCGCAGGCCATTCGCATCGATTGGGCAAACGGGACCCTGCTGGGCGGTTCTGAACCGCGCAAGGACGGCTGCGCCCTCGGTCTGTAGGTTGTGGCCAGAGCGGGATCCGAGATGCCGAAGACGTTTTTCATCGACATTTGACCGGCGTCGCCGGCGCCATGGTCCAGATAATTCTCGCACGCCATCGACAACGGCAGGCAGCTGAATGTAGCGACAAATCATAAGTCGCGACTTGTGCTAATCTGGTGAATTGAGCGTGGCAAAATCGATCTGACTCAGGCGAGCGGGATCGCCGATCACTTCAATGGCTCGGATTTTCTCCCCTGCCGCGTCTATCGTCAGTGCATATCGCGCACGTCCGGTCGGCGCCACAACAATCCCTGGCGCCCCGTTCAGAAGCATTGGCGTCGCGAATTGCGTACGTGCCGCGAAGGCAAGAGCCCCCCTCGCAACTGTTGTGGACCCATGTGCTTCCACCGCTCTTCCGTCAGGAGCCGCAGACGAATCAACACGGATAACGACGTCCGGGTCGAGGAGGGCCACGATCGCATCAATGTTGCCGGAACGAACTGCGTTAAGAAACTCATCCACAAGCCGCCGCCGCCCGTTCAATTCAGCAGCGGAAACAGTGGGCTGACCCCGTATGCGACGACGAGCTCGGCTTGCCAGTTGCCGCGCCATGACCGGGGTGCGGCCGACGATAGGGGCAATCTCTTCGAAGGGCACATCAAAGACGTCGTGCAGCACGAAGGCGACACGTTCGGCAGGAGCAAGCTTTTCGAGTACGACACTCAACGCAAGGCCGACCGAATCGGCAATCGCTAATTCCATGTCGAGGTCCGCGGCGTCTCCCGAATCCGCGCCCCACGCGGAGAGCGCCTGCAGAGTCTCCGCGCGTGATTTGCGCGCCCGCAGCATGTCAAGGCAGACGCGCGCAACGACAGTAGTGAGCCAAGCGGTAAGATTGTCGACGCTCCGGGCATCTGAGCGGCTGAGGCGCAGCCACGCTTCTTGCACTGCATCGTCGGCCTCTGTCGATGAACCGAGCAGGCGGTATGCAACCTTCCGCAGACGCGTGCGGTCAGCTTCGAAGCGCTCTGCCAGCCATTGATCCGGTTCCATCTGTCACATTTTCCCATCGCTGTCCGTCACAGTGATGACGGAGGAGGCTCATCCGATGTGACAACTCCCCTTTCAACGGCTTGGGGTGAGACAAAGGAGATATCATCATGGAACCGACCAACCCACTGATTCCGATCTTTGTTGCCTTGCTCGGGACTTGGTTCGGCGCAGCCGTGTTTTATGTGGTGGTCATAGGCCCCGCCGTCGTTCAAGCGGGGCCGTCCGGCGTCGGATTCCTGCAGACGCTCGCGCGGCGCTACGGCACCGGCCCCTTCTACGCCGTCTTGGCCTTTCTGACGGTTGCGACCGGCGTATGGATGTACGTGGCCGCTGCCCGCGGCGTGTGGACGACGCTCAGCGTAGGCTTGGCAATACTGGCGCTGTTTCTCGGTGCATCGGCCAATCGGATCGCCGAGAGGAAGTGGGTCCACCTGGTCAGGAACATCCGGGGCTCTGCAACAGGAGACCAGGGCAGCGACGTGGCGACAGCAATCGCCAAAGCCGAAAGGGTCAACCTCGTGACTACGGCCGTGCTTGGGCTCGCGCTCCTCTGCGTGGTTCTGGGTCGAACTATGGCGTAATAACTCGCAAAAGCGGGGCCATCCACATTGATCGCGGGAATTCGTATTCGCTCAACCACCAGCTATTTGTCCAAGCTCAGTCCTTCTTGAACTCGAATAGCTCGATCACGTTGCCCGATGGATCTTCGAGCAAGATGGCGCGACCGGCACCGCCGTCGCTGATGTCGCCGCGGAATCTTGCATCAGCCCGACGCAACCGCTCAATGAGCACATCGAGTCCCTTCGTAACGATCATAAATCGGTTCCACCCGCCCGGCTTCGGATCGCCGCCCGCCTGACCACCGCTCCCCGCACCTGGGGCACTGAGATACAGCGTCAAGTCGTCACGCAGCAGCGCGGCGAACTTGCCCGGATTGTGCATTTCGATCTTGAAATCGAGATAGTCTCGATAGAATGCGGCCGCCTCATCGACGTCCGCAACGATGTATCGGACGGAAGCCATTCAACCTTCTCCTCTGTCTTGGAGCTACAACAGTCAACTTCGGCAAAGGTTTCCCTGTCGGTGGAGCTGAGTGCAGAAGCGGGCTTTCTGGATGCCAGCCGAAAAAGTCGGATGAGGTTTTTGGACAAGAAGATCAACCTCGGCCAGGTCTTCGCAGGCCAGACCGTCTGCATCAAACAGGTCGAGGACCATATCTGGCTGGTCAGTTTCGTGGACTATGATCTGGGCTATTTCGACGATGAGACATGTAGGCTCGAACCACTCCAAAACCCTTTCGGGCCAAAAGTGTTACCTATGTCTCCGGTATAAACCGTAACCTATGTGTCCAGAATGGACCGGTGAGCGGCCCGAGACATAGGTGACGATTTGTACCGGACACATAGGTAACACTTTTCGGTTTTTGCCGGGAGGTGTTGATGCCGTG